>CAZLWN010000019.1:0-38404 GCA_964563195.1 uncultured Undibacter sp.
GTGCGCGTCACCAGCAGGCAGTAGTCGCTGATGTCCATGCCGGAGGTGAACACCTTCTGCCCGTTGATGACGTAGCCGTTGCCGTCCCTGGTTGCGCGCGTGGTGAGCGCGGCGGCGTCGGAGCCGGACTGCGGCTCGCTCAAGCCAAAGCAAAAGGAGATTTCACCGCGCAGGATCCGGGGCAGCAGCTCGCGTTTCTGCTCCGCCGTGCCGTCCTTCATGATGGCATAGCCGCCGTAAGTGAGCGTGCGGAACAGCCACATGGCGAGCTCTTCGAAATGCCTGCCCGTCTCCTCCAGGAGGATGGCGAGGTCGACGGCCGAGCCGCCGGTGCCGCCGTATTCCGGCGGTAGGATCAGGCCGAACCAGCCGTGCTTGGCCAACGCCTGATAGGCCTCGCGCGGCGGGCGCGCCTCGTCGTCGCAAGCCTTAGCGTATTCCGGCGGGCAGACGTCATCGAGCAGCGCCTTGACGTGATTGCGCAGCGTTTCCTGGTTCGGCGTGAATAAAAAATCCATGGCGCTCACCGTTCCGCGTCGCGCTTGGCCAGGTCGAGCACGCGCTTGGCGCGCTCGAACATGGCGTAGTCGACCAACTTGCCGTCGACCGCAATAGCGGCGCTACCGGCCTTCTCGGCCGCCTCGAATTCAGCCACCACTTTCCGATAATAGGCAATCTCACTTTCGGGCACCGCATAGGCCTGGCGCACCGGGGCGATCTGCTTGGGATGGATGGCCGTGCGGCCGATATAGCCAAGGCGCGCCGATAATCGTGAATCCGCGATCAGCCCGGTCTCGTCGTTGAGATCGCTGAACACGCCGTCGCGCGCGCCGCCGAAGCAGGTGGCGGCCACCCGCGGCGAGGCCTTGATCAGGTCGAAGCAGTTGTGCACGCCGAGCGCGCTCTCGATCATCACGATGATCTCGACGCTATCCGCTTTCATCGCGTGTGCGGCTTCGTGGCGCGTGATGGCGGCGGCCGTGCGCTGCACCTCCTCGACCGTCTCGGCTTTGGGCAGCATGATCGCGTCGAGGCCGGGACGCACTACCGCTTCGAGGTCGCTGGCGAGAAATTCGGTCGCCGCCGCATTGACCCGCACCCAGATGGCCGGGCCGCCGTCGCGGCCGGCCGCTTGGCCGATGGTCTTGGCGACCAGCAAACGCGCCGCCGCCTTGTCGGCCAGCGGCACGGAATCTTCCAGGTCCAGGATCGCGGCGTCGGCGCCGCTCGCTAGGGCCTTGCCCATCACGCGCTCCTTCAGTCCGGGAGCAAACAAAGCCACGCGTGCCGGCTGCAAGGGCGCCCCCCTAATAATGAGTAGGCCGTATCTTAGGCCCCGTCATGTGATGCGGAACAGGCGAGCCGCCAGCCCGCCATTGATGGAATCGGCCTGCGCCTTTGAGAGGCCGGCCGCGGCGACGATGCGCAGCGGTTCCGTGTCGCCGATCGGGAACGGCATGTCGGAGCCCATCATCAGGCGCGCGCTGCCCATCATCTCGATGACGAATTTCAAGACGCGCGCGTCGTGCAGGATGGTGTCGGTATAAAGATGGGCCAGCCCCTCCACCGGATTGCCGATGCCGGGCGTGATGGCGTGGTTGCGCTTGAGCCGGCCGAGCACAAACGGGAGCGCCGCGCCGCCCATGGGCGCGAAAAACTTCGCATTTTTGTTTTTGGCCAGGTGGCCGGCCGAGATCAGCCGCGCCACTGCCACCGCCGCGTCGGTGATGCGGCCGAGCCCATTGGCGAGCCCGAAATCGTTCACGCGCTTGTCGCCGGCATCGAAGCTCGGATGAATATGAACGACCGCGCCGGTTTCATCCGCCGCCGCCCAGAACGGATCGAGGTCCGCGGCATCGAGGGTCGAGCCGACCCCGCGCGGCAGCGTGCCGATCATGACGCCCGCAAAGCCCGCCGCCATCGCCGCCTTCAACACGCTGCCTGCGCGTGCGCCGTCGCCCAGCGGCACACTGGCGAGCGGCACGAAGCGCGGCTCGGATTTGGCCGCGGCGAGCAGCGCCTCGTTGGTGAGCCGGCTCCAGGCCTCGCCCTCGGCGCCGGGCAACTCATAGCCGAACATGTCGACCCAGCCGCCGACCACCTGCTTGTCGATTCCCTGCTTCTGCATCCAGGCGACGCGGCCGGCGATATCGGACAGCGGCTTGGATACCGGCCGCGTCGGCTTGCCGCCCGCGAAGGAAAAAGCCAGGCTGCCGCCGTCCTCGATCAGGCGCACATTGGGAAAGCGCGCGGCGTCGTTGCGGACCGCCGCCAGCAACTCCGGGGGCACCAGATGGGCGTGGCAGTCGACGATCATTTGCCGGCCTTGGCGCGCGCATCCGCGATCATGTCGCCGAGCTTCGACACCTTGAGCGGCAGCGTGTTGAGCGAAATGCCCAAGGGTCGCAGCGCGTCGTTCACCGCGTTGGCGACCGCCGCCGGCGCGCCGAGATAGCCGCTTTCTCCGGTGCCCTTCTGGCCCAGCACCGTGTGCGGCGACGGCGTCTCGTGATCGATGATCTTGATGTCCGGCACTTCGTGCGAGGACGGCAGCAGATAGTCCATGAAGCTTTGGGCAACCATCTGCCCTTCCTCGTTATAGGCGAATTCCTCGAACAGCGCGGCGCCGATGCCGTGGGCGATGCCGCCCAGGGTCATGCCGCGCACGACCTTGGGATTGATCTGCGTGCCGCAGTCGTGGCCGACGCGGTAGCGCCGGATTTGTGGCGTGCCGAGCTCGGGGTCGATGGTCAGCAGGATCAGATGAAACTCAAACGAGAAGCAGGGATACATCTGCACGCGCCCGTCCGGCGTCGGCAGCGTGCCGCCGGTTGGCACCTGGTAGATGTGGCTGGCCGCCAATCCCGGCTCGAAGCCCGCCGGCATGCGGTGGAAATTGCGGTGGGCGATGGTGACGAGCTCGGCCCAGTCGCGCTTGTTCTGCGGTGCGTTGCGGTCGAAGACATTGCCCTTCTCGTAGACCGCGCGCTCGAGCGGGATGCCGAGATCGTGGGCGCCGATTGCCGTGAGCTTGTCTTTCACCTTCAGCGCGGCGTGGTAGGCGGCGCCGCCCAGCATGATCGCCATGCGGCTGCCGACCGGCGTGCCGCTCGGCAGCGAATTGAGTGAATCTGGCCGCGTCACCCGCACCAGCTCGGGATCGACGCCGAGCACCTCACCGATCACGGTGCCGACCAGCGTCTCGTGGCCTTGGCCCGACGAGGTAGTGTGCATGGTGGCGGTGACGGCGCCTGAGCCGTCCACGGCGATGCGGCAGGAGTCCATGAAGGTGGAGGTGGTGATCTTGGGATTGAGCAGCGCCTCGAAGGTCGCGTTGCCGCCGGAGGGCTCGAGACAGGCTGCAATGCCGATGCCGGCGAGCTTGCCCTGACTGCGCAACGCGTCGCGCTCCTTCTTCAACGCCTCGTAATCGGTATCGGCCAGCACCTTGGCGATGACGGTTTCGTAATTGCCGCTGTCGTAAGCTGTGCCGCTGGGGATGGTGTAGGGGAATTCATCGTGCCGGATCAGGTTGCGCCGGCGCACCTCCAGCGGATCGAGGCCCAGCCTGTTCGCCACTTCATCCATAACGCGCTCGAGCGCGAGATTGGTCGGCCCCTGGCCGAAGCCGCGCACCGCCTCCTGCACCGCCTTGTTGCTGACGATGCAGATCGCGCGGTATTCGACGCTTCCGATCTTGTAGGGGCCGACGATGGAGCCGATCGGCTTGCCGAGCTGGAACGGCGAGCGCCCGGCATAGGCGCCGACATTCTCCAGCGCCCGCAACTTCATCGAACGCACGATGCCGTCATTGCCGTAGGCCACCTCGACGTCGAACAGCCGCTCCGGCCCATGCGCGTCGCCGCCGCGCATGTTTTCCAGCCGGTCCTCGATCAACCGCACCGGGAAGCCGAGGCGGCGCGATAGATACCCGGCCACCACCGTATGCTTGATGCCGCGCTTGACGCCGTAGCTGCCGCCAACATCGACGTCGAAATGCACGCGCACCGCGGTGACGGGAAGCTTCAGTGCGGCGGCGATCTGCTCGGGGTAACGCGGCAGCTGGATCGAGGCCCAGACGTCGAGCAGCTCGCGCCAGGGGTCCCAGCGCGTGACCACGCCGAAGGTCTCGATCGGCACCGTCGATGAGCGCGCCCATTTCACCCGCATTGACAGCTTGTGTGGGCTGGCGGCGAAATCTTTTTCGACCTCGCCCCAGACGAAGGTCTTGTCGAGCAGCACGTTAGAGCCGTGCTTCTCGTGCACCAGCGGGCTGTCTTTCTGCAGCGCCTGTTCGGAATCGAGCACGAAGGGCAAAGGCTCGTATGTCACGTCGACGGCTTCGGCTGCATCCTCGGCGAGCGCGCGGCTGTCGGCGACCACCGCGGCCACCCATTCGCCCGAATAGCGCGCGACCTCGAAGGCCAGCGCCCGGCGCGGCACGTTCGGCGTGTCGAGGCCGGCGAGCAGCGGCGCCGTCGCTTCGGCGAGCTCGGCGCCGTCCAGCACGTAATGCACGCCGGGCATCTTGAGCGCCGCGCGCTTATCAATTGATTTGATGCGCGCGGCCGCGTGCGGGCAGGTGACCAGCGCGATGTGGCGGGTCTCCGGCAGGTCGATGTCGGCGACGAATTGGCCCTTGCCGGCCACGAAGCGGCGGTCCTCGCGCACGCGGCGGTCGGTGGCGACGAAGTGGAATTTTTCCAACGCGCTCATTTGGTCAACTCCGCCGGCCGGTTGACGCCGCGCATGCGCTCAGCGGCGAGCGAAATGGCTTCGACGATCTGCGCGTAACCGGTGCAACGGCAAATGTTGCCTGAAATTGCCTCGACGATGTCCTCGCGCGTCGGCTCCGGATTGTCGGCGAGCAGCGCATGCGCGACCAGGATCATGGCGGGCGTGCAATAGCCGCATTGCATGCCGTGGGTTTCGCAGAAGGCATCCTGAATGAGTGACAACTCGCCGGGCCCCGGCGTGACGCCTTCGACGGTGGTGATGGCGGAGCCTTCCGCCTGCGGTGCAAACATCAGACACGCACGCACCGCCACGCCGTCGAGCAACACGGTGCAGGCGCCGCAGACGCCGTGCTCGCAGCCAGCATGCGCGCCCTTGAGCGCAAGATGATCACGCAAGGCGTCGAGCAGCGTAGTGCGCTCCTCGATGTCGAGCTCGTGCGCGGCGCCGTTAACGGTGAGCTTAATGTGCACGGGCTTTGCTCCCCTGTGCATTTGCTTTGGCGTCGGCGACGGCGCGCGTGGCCAATGTCGCGGCGGCGCGGCGACGGTATTCCGCAGAGGCGTGCAGGTCGGCGAGCGGCTCGATATTGGCGAGCGCGGCGTGCACCGCTTCGGTCACTCTCTTTTCGTCGAGCGCGCAGCCGGTCAGTTCTTTTTCGGCGGCTTCGAGCCGCAGCGGAGAATCGGTGGCGGCGCCGACGCCGACGGCGATGCGCTGGCAATTTCCGTCGCGGTCGAGGGCGACCTGTGCCGCCGCCGAAACAAAGGCAAAGTCGCTGCGCCGTGCATTCACTTCGTGAAAACCGACGCCGATCTTTTCGCCATGCCAAACCGGAAATCGCACGGCGGTCAGGCAGGCGCCCGCCGGCAAATTGGTCGCCATCAGTTCGGCGAAGAAATCGCGCACCGGCAGTTCGGCATCGGCGCCGCCGGCGCGATAGGTGATTGTGGCATCGAGCGCGACCGCGATCAGCGCCAGTTCCGCCGCCGGATCGGCATGGGCGAGCGAGCCGCCGATGGTGCCGCGCGCGCGGGTGGCGGCATGGCCGATGTGGGGAATCGCGCGCGCCAGCAGCGGAACGCGCTTGGCCACAATGGAATCGCACTCCAGCACGCATTGCCTTGTGGTGGCGCCGATGGCGACACCGCCGTTCAGCTCACGCACATAGGATAATTTAGCGATGCGGGCGATATCGATGAGGCGCGTCGGCCGCGCCAGCCGCATCGCC
Organism: uncultured Undibacter sp.; assembly: GCA_964563195.1. GTDB lineage: Bacteria > Pseudomonadota > Alphaproteobacteria > Rhizobiales > Xanthobacteraceae > Pseudolabrys. The sequence continues at coordinate 5,966 of CAZLWN010000019.1, forward strand.
ATCATCGGCACCAGCGACTGCCCGCCGGCGATGAGGCGGGCGCCTTCGTCTGCCGCCAGCAACGCACAGGCTTCGTCGACATCGGCGGGGCGCGAATACGAAAACGGTGCTGCCTTCATTGACGCCACCACTGAGCCCGAACAAACGGCCGCCCGATATTGTCGATACGGCATGATATCGTTAAAGTCCCGCATCGGTTATCGCAACCGCAAAAGCGCGATTTTGCCGGTGCCGGCTGGCTGCCGCACCGAAACGTCGCCAACGTCATGGGTGGAGACCGATGCCGCGGACCAAGGGCGCCGACCTGATCACCGAGTATCTGGTCGCCAACAAGATCCCTTACGTGTTCGGCATCTGCGGCCATGGCAACGTGGGCATGCTCGATTCGCTGCATGCCGCGCGCGACCGCATCAAGATGATCTCGCCGCGCCACGAACAGGTGGCGGCGCACATGGCGGACGCTTACTTCCGCGTGCGCCACGAGCCGGTGGCGACGCTGACGTCGTGCGGCCCGGGCTCCTGCAACATCGTGATGCCGCTCGCCTGCGCGATTTCGGATTCGTCCGCGCTGCTGGCGATCACCGCCAACGTGCCGACCTCGCAGTTCAACCGCAGCCCGTTCCAGGAAATCAACAAACATTTCCAGGCCGACTTTCCCAACATCATCCGCCCGGTGGTCAAGCGCAGCTTCCAGCCGACGCGCGTCGACATGCTGCCGCTCGCCTTGCGCCAGGCCATGACCACCATGCTGTCGGGCAGGCCGGGGCCGGTGAACCTCGACGTGCCGTTCAACGTGTTCCAGGAAGAAGACGACGTCGACTTGCCGCCGGCCGCGCCGCCGCTCAACGCGCAGCGCAGCGGCGCTTCGCCGCAAGAGATTACGGCCTGCGTCGATCTGATCCTGAAGGCGGCGCGGCCGGTGATCTTCATCGGCCACGGCGTCACGCTGTCGGAGGGTTCGCGCGAACTCACCGAATTCGTGCACAAGCTCGGCATCCCGGTGATTTCATCGCCCAACGGCATGGGCTGCCTCGACATGACCGATCCGCTGTCGCTCGGCTTCATCGGGCGCAACGGCGCCTATCCGGCCAACGAGGCGGGCCGCCGCGCCGATCTGGTGATCGCCATCGGCGCGCGTTTCGACGACCGCTCGGCTTCGTCCTGGCTGCCCGGCTATTCGTGGAATTTCCCGCAGACCAAATTGATCCATGCCGACGTCGATCCGGCCGAGCTCGGGCGCAATTATCCGCCGGACATCGGCGTGCTGGCCGACGCGCGCACTTTCTTACAGCAACTGCTGGCCGAGGTCGGGCGGCGCGGTGCCAAACGCGACTTGCTAAAAGCCTGGCACGCCGACATCAAGAAGTGGCAAGCCGAGTGGGAGAAATTCACCGCGCCCAATTTCGATCTGCACACCGCGCCGATCCGGCCCGAACGGATCGTCGCGGACTGCCAGGCGGTGCTGCCGCCGGACGCCATCCTGTGCTGCGACGTCGGCGTCAGCCACAACTGGTACATGCAGTTCTGGAAGGCGCGCCGCCCGCAGACCATGATGAATTCGTGGGGCTTCTCCGGCATGGGCTTCGGCGCGGCAGGCAGCCTTGGCGCCAAGCTGGCCGCGCCCGACCGTCCCGTGGTCGCCGTCACCGGCGACGGCTGCTTCTCCATGGTGCCGCATGTCTTATGCACCGCGGTCGAATACTACATCCCGGTGGTGTGGGTGATCTGGAACAATTTCGGCTGGGTCTCGATCCGCGACATTCAACTGGGCATGTTCGGCGGCCGCGAGCTCGGCACCATGTTCCACGAAGGCCCGAATCAGAAGCCGTACAATCCCGACTTCGCCCAATGGGCGCGCGCCGCCGGCGTCGAGGCCATGACGGTGACCAAGTCGCAGGACTTCAAGGGCGCGCTCGAACACGCGGTGAAAGCCAACAAGCCGTTCCTGCTCGACGTGCATGTGGACGCGGAAGTGCGCCCGCCGTCGACCGGCGCATGGCAATTGCCGCCGACGCCCTACAAGGAGCCGGTGTTCGGCGAGCGCTATCTGCCTGACGCGGTCCCGGCGAAGTAAGAACCACGCCATGACCACAAAACGCGAAGCGTTCATCCGCAACATCGCCGAGGTGCCGTGGCTGGAATTTCCCGATCACTTCGGCGGCGCGTTGTCGAAGCCGCTGGTGATGCCGGACACCGTGGGCTCAAAACACATCGACTACCGCATCTCGATGTACCAGCCGAAGGCCTATGTGAAGAAGCACAGTCACAAGGTGCAAGAGCAGGTCTATCACGTCATCGAAGGCGAGGGGCTGATGCACATCGCGGGCAAGGACCACGTTGTGCGCAAGCACGATTTCATTTACCTGCCGCCGGGCGTCGAACATTCGATCGCGAACACCGGCTTGGTCGATCTGGTGTTTCTTGTCGTTACCTCGCCTGTAACGGACGACGTAGACGTCAGATAGCCGCTGCGAACGCTGCATTACGTCCTGCGCGCCGACCCGACACGAATGCCCAGGCCAGATGATGGCCGTGGCCTTTCAGCAATAAACCGCCTTGCCCGGTCGAGCCCGCTGCGTAAAGCCCGGGGATTGGAGTGTCGTTCGCGCCAAGCACACGATGCTCATCATCAACTGCGAGTCCCCCCTCATTGTGTACGAACACCGCGCGCGCCGGTCCCAACGCCACGTAAGGCCCGCCACCGAAGCGCGGCCGTTTGCCGGCGTGCTTATTGTAAGCCTCGGCCGTGCGCGAGAGCGCTTCGCGCGGCATGTCGAGCTTTCCACCGAGCGCGTTCAGCGTCGGCGCCTCATGATAAATGTCACGCCGGTTATGCTTGTAGTCGGCGAGATAAGCGTAGGCCACGCCCGGCGCGGTGGAGATGAAATGCGGCCAGGCGGTGAACATCTCGGTCATGCGCTTGTCGAGCAGAATGTAGGCGTTGCCGTCCAGCTGGTCCGGCAGCTCAAGCGCCGGCGCTTCGCACTCCTCGCAAAAGCGCTCGCCCTTCTTGTTAACGAGCAATGCGCCGGCCGTGAACAGGTCGAGCGCCGGCGCCAGCGCCGTGGTCACGAAGCTCATAATGAAAGGCCGCAGCAGCGCCGGCGGCATGTGGTCGAGCGACCAGGCCATGAAGCTCGCCAGCCACGGCCATGGCGGCAGCAGCAAGAGAATGTTCTGCCGCCGCGGCGGCACGAAGCGCAATTCCGGCCCGAGCGCGAGATCGCCGTTGAGGATGCGCGCGCCCAGCGCCATTGCCAGCTTCTGCCCGTCGCCGGTGGCGGTCGGGTTGACGCCGGAAGCCTTCGCCTCCTGCGCGCCCATGTATTGCGCCTTCAGCTCCGGATCGTTGGTGAAATCGCCGGCGGTCAGCACCACGCCGCCGCGCGCCGTGAACGTCCGCCGCCCGTGCGGCGTCTGGCAATCGACCGCGGTCACGCGCCCGCCGTTGGTGACAAGCGCCTGTGCGCGCGCCTTTGTGATAACTACCACACCGGCGCGCTGAGCAGCCTTTTGCAGGCGTCGGATAAAGGCGCGCGAATTCGGCAGCACATTGTGCATTCGCGGTTTCTGGTGCGGCGGCTCAGGCATCGGCCCGTTGAAGCGGATGCCATGAGAAAGCAACCAGCGGAACGTGTCCGGCATGTTGTCGGCGAGGATGTGCCGCAGCGCTGGATTGTCACGGTTGTCGAGCGCACCGTTGAACGCGGCCATGTCGCGCCAGTGGTCCTCGGGGCGATCCTTGATGCCCTTGGCAATCTGGTGGGGCGTGTCGCTGGCGGTTACCGAGCCCACCGACCAGGCGGTGGAGCCGCCCAGTTTCTCGTTCTTTTCCAACAGGATCACGCTGCGGCCGAGCTTGCGCGCTTCCAGCGCCGCGGCCAGCCCGGCGCCGCCACCGCCGACCACCACGACGTCATATTCGTTATCCGATCCCGTCACGGCTTCTCCCGGCGCCCGGGGCTTCGAGAGTAGATTCAATAGGGTGCGATGTCGTTTGCCAATCGAAAATCCGGGGTGATAACGTCCCACCAACCAACGGAAAGCAGGGTCAAACCGATGCCACGGCGCGCGAGCTACGTTCCCCATGGCGTGATCCCGGCGGTGCTGTTGCCGTTCGATATCGATCTCGCCATCGACGAGGCCAGTTTCCGCAAGCACCTGCGCGACGTGGCGGGGGTCGAAGGTCTGTCGGCCGTCACCATCAATGCGCATTCGACCGAGGTGGGCTCCTGCACATTCGACGAGCAGCGCCGCGTGCTTGCCATCGCGCAAGACGAGATCGGCGGCAAACTGCCGTTGATCAGCGGCATCTGGGCCGATGGCAGCCTTGAAGCCGCGCGCATCGCGCGCATGGCGGCGGAGGGCGGTGCCTCGGCGCTGCTGGTGTTCCCGCCGGCACCTTTTACGTTGGGCCAGTCACCGCAAATGGCGCTCGCGCATTTCAAGCGCATTGCGGACGCCACCGACCTGCCCCTGATCGTGTTCCAGTATCCGCTCGCCACCGGGCAGGGCTATCCGAAGGAAACTTTGCTGCGCCTGTGCGAGGAAGTGCCGTCAATCCGCGCCATCAAGGATTGGATCGGCAACGTGCCGCATCACGAATGGCACATCCGCACGTTGCAGAACCTGCCGCGGCCGGTGAACGTTTTGACGACGCACAGCGCCTGGCTGTTCTCCTCGCTGGTGCTTGGCCCCAACGGGTTGCTGTCGGGCTCGGGCAGCGTCATCGCCGATCTGCAAGCCAAGCTGTTCCGCGCCGTGCAGCGCGACGATATGGCAGAGGCCAAGCGCCTCAACGACCGCATCGAGCCGCTCATGCGTATGTTCTACGCCGATCCCTTCGTCGACATGCACAACCGCATGAAGGAAGCGCTGGTGCTGCTCGGCAAATTGCCGCGCGCGGTGGTGCGCCCGCCGCTGGTCAAGATCGAACGGGCGGAGATTGCGGCGATACGCGCGGCATTGATTGAAGCTGGCCTGCTAGACAAGAACGCCCGCGACGCCGCGTAGCGCGTACATTCATAGGCCGCCGCCTAGTCTACAATTTTCCAATATGAATCTTTGCGGACGATTTTTCCATCGCGAAAAGTATAGAAATCGCAGCCGCGCACTTCGATCTTCGTGCCGCCTGGTGTCGTACCGGTCAAAAGCCATTTTGACATACCCGTATTACCGTCGACGAAGTGCTCGACGTCCGCGTAATGAACATCTGGGGTGGTTTCAAAGCGCGTCAGCAGGCCGCGGCGGACATTATTAAGTCCTGTGTAGCAGTTTCCGTGTGGTTCCGGACCGCGCGGCATGTCGAGACTGCAGTCGTCATCGAAATAGCTCATTATCTTGTCGATGTCGTGGGCATTAAACGCATCGGCAAGCCCATCCAATATGGAGATTATGTCGTTCTTTCCGGTCAATGGCGGACACTCCGGGGTTTCCTTGCCAGGTCTTCTTTGACTCTGAGCAACGGACATTCGCGGGCGACTCTATTTTGGCGCGTGTTTTTCCCAGCGGTCATTCCGGGGTCGCCCGCGGTGCTCACCCTCGGCATGACCGAAATTACATAATCGCAAATTCGGTGTTCTTGCGGTCGGTCACCAGCATGCTGCCGGGAAAATGCGTGATGCAGAATTCCGGCTTCACCGTCGCGATCACCGACTGCGGCGTCACCCCACAGGCCCAGAACACCGGCAGCTCGTCGGCCTCAACCGGAACCACGTCGCCGTAGTCCGGCTTCATCACGTCGGAAATCCCGATCAGCTCCGGCTTGCCGATATGCACCGGCGCCCCGTGCACGGCGGGAAATCGCGTGGTGATCTGCACCGCGCGAATGGCGTCGGCGGGCTTGAGCGGCCGCATCGACACCACCATCGGTCCGCGAAACGGGCCCGCCTCATGCGTGGGAATCGAGGTGCGGAACATCGGCACATTGCAGCCGCGCGCAATGTGACGCAGCGCAATACCCTCCGCCATCAGCGCTTCCTCGAAGGAAAACGAGCAGCCGATGACGAAGCTCACCAGGTCGTCGCGCCAGAATTCCGTGATGTCCTCCGGCTCGGCCACCAGCTCCCCGTGCCGCCACACGCGGTAGCGCGGCAGGTCGCTGCGGATGTCGAGATCCTCGCCCAGTTCCGGCACGCGCGGATCGCCCGGCGCCGAGGATCCGATCAACGGGCACGGCTTGGGGTTGAGCTGGCAAAAGCGCAGGAAGTCGGCGGCAATCGCCTGCGGCAGAATGGCGAGGTTGCCCTGCACAATTCCCGGCGCGAGGCCGGAGGTCGGGCCGCGATGGCGGCCGGCGCGGATCGCAAGCCGCGCCGCCAGCCCGCTGCCGGGCGGCGTACCTTCGCGATGCAGCGACGTAACGACCATGAGTGGTTACCCTCAGGTGCCCATTTCCCGGGCCAACCTACGACGATGCGAAAACGGCTACAACAATAGGAAAATAGCGGTTGAAACTTGGCCCCGGGTCGCGTTTGCTAATGGCATAAATCGCGCGCCAAGAGCCCGCTAAGGGCCAGTAGGGGAGGATATGCAATGCCGCGTCGTGCCGGCAAAAGCTGGCGTGTGGTGGCTGGCCTCGCGTTTGTTGCCGACGGCAAGTCGGCGCAAGCGGCGCGAGTAGTCATGTCCGCGATTCAGATGAACGCTTCCGGATATCGCTTCGGCGCCCGCGCATTCGCGCGGGTGTTCAGCTTTTCTATGGAAAATGAAATCCAGTGGGAGGACTAACGATGACTGAAAAATGGAAAGACGAGCCTTGGGCGCAGGACCATGAGTTCTGGTACGACGGCAAAGTCACGCGCCGCCGCGTTGTCGGATGGGGCGGCGGTGCGATCGGCGCCATGTTGCTGGTGCCGGCGCCGTGGCGCGCCGCCTTCGGCGCCGCCACGCCGTACAAGATCGGCTCCGAGCAGCCGCTGTCGGGCGCCGGCGCTGCCGGCGGCAAGACCGCGCTGGTCGGCCTGCAAATGGCGGTCGACCGCATCAACAAGAACGGCGGCATCATGGGCCGGCCGATCGCGTTGACCATCGCGGACGACCAGAGCTCGCCGGCCGTCGCGCGCCAAAAGACCCAGAAAATGGTGTCCGAGGACAATATCGACGTCCATGTCGGCGGCTTCCTGTCCAATATCTGCCTCGCCTGCATGCCGGTGTGGGAGCACGCCAAGATCGTCAACATGATCAGCGTCTGCCTCGACACCACGCTGACCACAACCAAGTGCAACCGCTTCAGCTTCCGCGTCCACGATTACGCGCCGGCGCAAGCGGTCGCCTTCGGGCCCATGCTCACCAAGATGGGCAAGAAGTGGCACATCGCGTTTGCCGACTATTCCTGGGGTCAGTCGACGCGCGACGCCTATGCCGCCGAAATCAAGAAGAACGGCGGTGAAGTGGTCGGCACCACCGGCATTCCGCTCGGCACCGCCGACATGACGCCGTTCCTGTCGAAGATCAAAGGCGATTTCGACGGGCTGTTCGGCATCTTCTTCGGCAAGGACGGCGTGACCATCGGCAACCAGGCCTACGATCTCGGCCTGACCAAGAAGTACAAATGGGCCGGCGACGGCGCCATTTGCGAATCCACCAACCTGCCGGCGCTCGGCAACAAGATCGACGGCTTCGTGGCGATCAACCGCTACATCCCGGTGTTCCAGGGCCAGCTCGACACGCCCTATCACCACCACTTCTTCGACGACGCCAAGGCGCGGCTGAAGAAGGTCGATCCGTCAGGTCCGCTACCCGACCGCTACGTTCAGTCGAACTTCGAGGCGATGAACGCCTTGAAGCACGGCATCGAGAAGTCGAAGTTCCAGGGCCGCAAGGACACCATGAAGCTGATCGAGGCGCTCGAAGGCCTCGAGATGAAGCAAAGCGACGACTTCCCGCAAGGGGACAAGACGCTGCGCAAGGCCGACCATCAGGCGTTCCTCAGCGAATTCCTGTACGAGGTCAAAGGCGGCAAGTATCACATTCTCGAAACGGTGGCGAAGGATAAGACGGTCGTGCCACCGGCTTGCAAGTTCCCTGCGGCGTAAGTGCACGCGGAACCTTCGATCGATGTGCGCTCCCCGGCGAATGGCCGGGGAGCGGCGTCGGCTCCTGTCATCAAGACCGAACGGCTGTCGGTCCGTTTTGGCGGCCTGGCGGCACTGTCCCAGGTCGATTTCGAGGTTGCGCGCGACGAGGTGCGCGCCATCATCGGACCGAACGGGGCGGGCAAGAGCACTTTTTTCAATTGCCTGACCGGCGTGCTGCGGCCGACCTCCGGCCGCATCCTGTTCAACGGCGAGGATATCACCGGGCTGCCGTCCAATACGATCTCGCAAAAAGGCATCGCGCGTTCCTACCAGATCACCAATATTCTGCCGAATGCCACGACCCTGGAAAACGTGCGCATCGCCGCGCAGTCGCGCCGGCACGCTTGGAATATCGCCTCGCACCATAGCGCCTTCGCCGACATCAACGAGAGGACGCAAGCCGCGCTCGATTCCGTCGGCCTCTTGAGCAAGGCGCACGAATTAGCCTCGAATCTTTCGCATGGCCAGCAGCGCAACCTCGAGATCGGCATCGCGCTCGCCACCGAGCCGCAGCTTCTGTGCCTGGATGAGCCGACCGCCGGCATGAGCGCGGCGGAAACTCACGACACCATGCAACTGGTGCGCAGCATCGCCAAGAAGAACTTGACCATCCTGATCGTCGAACACGACATGCAGGTGGTCATGGAGCTCTGCCACCGCATCACCGTGCTGCACTACGGCGAGATTCTCGCCGACGGCACGCCGGCGGAAATCCAGCGCAATCCCAAGGTGCAGGAGGTCTACCTCAAGACATGAGCGCCGCCGTCGCCGACAGCACGCAGCCGCTCGTCTTGGTCGAGGACGTGCATACGTATTACGGCAAGAGCCATATCCTGCACGGCGTTTCGCTCAAGGTAGGCGCCGGCGAGGTGGTCGGTCTGCTTGGGCGCAACGGCGTCGGCAAGAGCACGACATTGAAGACCATCATGGGCCTGGTGCAGCCGAGCCACGGCTCTGTAATGCTCGACGGCCATGCGATCACCGGCATGCCGGCGCACAAGCTCGCGCGCCTCGGCATCGGCTACGTGCCGGAAGACCGGCGCATCTTCCGCCTGCTCACGGTGATGGAAAATCTGCGCACCGGTCTCGATCGCCACGGCGTCACCGACGAAAAGCGCCAGGCGCTGCTCGACAAGGTGTTCAAATTTTTCCCTGTTCTGTCCGAACGGCGCGATCAGGCCGGCGGCACGCTCTCCGGCGGCGAGCAGCAGATGCTCGCCATCGCCCGCGCCATGATGCTGGAGCCCAAGATCATCCTGCTCGACGAGCCGACCGAAGGCCTGATGCCGCGCATGGTCTCGCAGATCCGCCAGATCATCGACGTGCTGCACAACGAGGGCGTTGCCATCCTGTTGGTCGAGCAGAACGTCCCGCTAACGCTGGAAGCCAGCCAGCGCGTCTACATCATGGAAAAGGGCAGCGTGCGTCACCACAGCGCCGCTTCCGAGATCGAGGTCGACGACCCGGTTATCAAGCAGTTTTTGGGGGTCTAGCGCGATGGGCGGGGTGGTCCATTATTTTCAAAATTTCCCGTTCGATCTGCTGCTGATCCAGACGGTGAACGGCATCGTCACCGGCATGATCCTGGCGCTGGTCGCCTCCGGGCTGACGCTGATTTTCGGCATCATGGACGTCGTCAACTTCGCCCACGGCGAATTGTTCATGCTCGGCGCCTATGTCGGCGTCATCGTCATTACGGCCACCGGCAATTTCTGGATGGCGCTGATCCTGTCCGCGTTGATCGTCGCCATCCTCGGCGCGGCTATGCAGGTCGTGACGCTGCGGCCGCTGATCGGGCGCGATCCCCTCAACACCATCCTCGTCACCTTCGGCTTTTCGCTCATATTGCAGAATTACGCGCTCTGGCAGTTCGGCCCGGTGGCGCGCAAGATCACTGAGCCGATCACCAGCAGCTTTCAGCTCTTTTATCTGACGTACCCTTGGTACCGGCTGGTGATCGCGGGATTGTCGGCCGCCATCATCGGCGGTTTCTGGATATTCCTGAAATACAGCAAGCTGGGCGTCTGGATCCGGGCCACGACCCAGGACCGCGTGATGGCGCAGGCCATGGGCATTCCGGTGCCATGGGTGCTCACCGGGGTGTTTGCACTGGGCGCCGCCATGGCGGCGGCAAGCGGCGTGCTGTTTGCCCCGCTGGTCGGCGTCAATCATACGATGGGGCTCGACTGGGTGCTAAAGGCGTTCATCGTCGTGGTGGTCGGCGGCATGGGCAGCCTCGGCGGCTCGATCGCTGCCGCCATCTTCGTCAGCTTGCTTGAAGCCTACGCCGCGATCTGGGTCGACCCGTCGCAGGCGGTAATCGTGTCCTTCGTCGTGCTGATCCTCACGCTGCTGTTCCGGCCCACCGGCCTCTTCGTACCGACACCGAAATGACAACCGCTCCGCTCGATAAACCGATACCGCTCAACAAGCCGCGCTTGAGCCACACCGCGGTCTACTGGACCGGCTTTTGCGTGGTGATGGCGCTCTTGATCGTGGCGCCGCTGGTGCTACCGGAATTCTGGCGCCGTTTCCTGACCGAGATTCTGATCTGGGGCCTGTTGGCGATGTCGTCCGATCTACTGATCGGCTATACCGGCATGATTTCTTTCGGCCATTCGGCCTTTTTCGGCCTCGGCATGTATGGCGCGGCCGCTGCGCTGCTGCTGGTCGGCCCACCCAATTTATGGCTGGCGATCATCTTCGGCCTGTCCGGCGCCGCCGGCGCCGCGCTGTTCGTGGCCTATTTCTCCACCCGCCTGCGCGACATCTATTTCGCCATCACCACGCTGATTTTCTCGCAGATCTTTTACGTCATCATTTTCACCTGGACGAAAGTCACCGGCGGCGAGAACGGTCTGATCTTCACCCGCCCGCATCTTTACATTCCATTTATCTATGACGCGAGCTTTACGACGACGAGCATGCACTGGTTTGTGCTGGCGGTGGTGACGGCGTCTTACCTGATTCTGCGCCGCGTCACCCAGTCGCCCTTCGGCATGGTGCTGCAATCGATCCGCGAGAACGAGCCGCGCACCCGCGCCATCGGTTATCCGGTCGAGCGCTACAAGATCGTGTCGGTGATGCTGTCGGGCCTGTTCGCCGGGCTTGCCGGCGTGCTCTACGCCGTGCAGAACGAATTCGCCGCGCCCGATTTCGTCTACTTCCTGACCTCGGGCGACACCGTGATCTTCAACGTCATGGGCGGTATCGGCACGCTGGTCGGGCCGATCGTTGGTGCCGGCTTCTTTCAGCTCTTGCGCGAATTGCTGTCGCGCATCTTCGGCGACCAGTTCCCCTATCTGATCCCGCTCGGCGTCGTCTTTATTGCCATGATCATCTTCCTGCCGCAGGGCCTGCTCGGCTTTGCCCGGCGCTGGCTCAACCGGTAACGCCAAACAGTTCATTCCGGTGGACCTCATCATCCGCAACGCACGGCTTTCCGCACGCCCCGGCGAGCCGCTCGATATCGGCATCGAAGCCGGCCGCATCGCGGCGATCGAGCGAAATATCGCGGCCGACGCCGCGGTCTACGACGCGCACGGCCTGCTCGCCTGTCCCGGCCTGATCGAGAGCCATATCCATCTCGACAAATCGCGCATCATCGATCGCTGCGCGCCGCAGGAGCGTGCGACTTTAAGCCCGGTGTTCGGCGTCACGCCGGTCAAAAAGACCATGACGGTCGAGGACGTGTATGCGCGCGCTAAGGCGACGCTCGAAGAATGCATAAAGCACGGCGCCACCCGAATGCGCACGCAAGTGGAAGTCGATCCCGGTATCGGCATGCGCGGCTTCGACGGCGTTGCCGCGTTGATCGACGAATACAGATGGGCGATCGACATTGCGATGTGCGTGTTCCCGCAGGAAGGCCTGATCAGCTATCCCGGTACTGACGCGCTGCTGGTCGAGGGCTTGAAGCGCGGCGCCAAGGTGATCGGCGGCGCGCCGCGCTACGACAAGGACGGCCCCGGTCAGATCCACCGCATCTTCGAATTGGCGCGCGAATTCGACGTCGACATCGACATGCATCTCGACGTCGGTCCCACCGCCAACGACATGTACATCCATCTGGTGCGCGAGCTGACCGACCGCTACCAGCGCGGCGGCCGTGTCGTCGCAGGGCACATGGCGAAATTGTCCTTGCTGCCGCCCGCCGACATGGCGGCGATCGCCAAGCAACTCGCCGACAGCGGCATTGCCGTCACCGTGCTGCCGGCGACAGACCTGTTCCTGATGGGGCGCGACCAGGACCACAGCGTGCGCCGCGGCGTCGCCGACGCCAACGTGTTGTGCCAGCACGGCGTCAAGTGCTCGCTCTCCACCAACAACGTGCTCAACCCGGCGACGCCCTATGGCGACTGCTCGCTCATGCGCATCGCCAATCTCTACGCCAATGTGCTGCAGCTCGACCGGCCGGCGCAATTGCGCGAATGTTTCGAGATGGTGACGACGCGCTCGGCGCAATTGTTGAATTTCAAGGATTACGGCTTCGCGGTCGGCAACCCGGCCGACGTGGTCGTCATCAACGCGCGGACGCCGGAGCAGGCGGTGGCCGAGATCGCCCAGCCGCTCGCCGCCTTCAAGAGCGGCAAGCAGACCATGATGTGGAATTTGCCGGCGCTGCTACGGCCGCGCTGAGCGCAAAAAGCCGCCGGCGTTTTGCCGGCGGCCAGTGTTGGGGGAGGTTGTCGCCGCGCTGCGGCTTCACTTCTTCACGATTACCACTTCCAGGTATTCGGACGGCACCACCATGGTTCCGTCATCGGCCTCGTTCATGCGTCCGACAAGCGCGACGATGTCGTCGTGCAGGCCCTTTTGCTTGGCCGGCTCGAGCGCGCCGAAGGCTTTCAGCATCGGCCCATAATATGTCTTGAAGAAGTCGATGAAGTGCTCGGCCGAGCGGTAGCGGAAGTTGAAGATGCGCGGGTCGGCGCTGATGGTGGCGGCAGCCGGCCCGAACAATTCGTTGAGCCGCGCCTGCGTGCCCCACAGCGCCGGCGACTTGACGCCGGCTGGCGTCGGCAAATATTTGCCGAGCGTCTTGAACAGCTGGCCGATGAAACCTTCCGGCGTCCAGTTGGCCATACCGATCTTGCCACCGCGCTTGGCGACGCGCGCCATTTCGGCGGCGGCCTTGTCCTGGTTGGGCGTGAACATGACACCAAAAGTCGACACCACTGCGTCGAACGAATTGTCGACGAAGGGCAGCGCCTCGGCGTCAGCTTCCTTGAACTCGACGGTCAACCCATCGACGGCGGCGCGTGCGCGGCCGTTCTCCAGCAGGTTGGGCGCATAGTCGGTGGACGTCACGTTGCACCAGCGCCGCGCCGCGGCCAGCGTTACGTTGCCGTTGCCGGCGGCAACGTCGAGCACGCTCTGCCCGCTGCGCAGGTCAAGCGCTTCGGCGAGCTGCTCGCCGACGATGTTGAGGGTCATGCCGATCAGGCCGTAATTGCCGGACGACCAGGCGCCCTGCTGCTTGGTCTTGAGCGCGACCAGGTCGGGCTGCGCGGGCTGTTCGGCGGAGCGGGCTTTACTTGCAGCGGCTATGTTCATGGTCGTTCTCCATTGGGGCCGTATTTGTTACTGTTTCAGCGGTGCCCGGGCGCTCCCGCGCACCTTTGCCGTAATTCGACGCTAACAGGCACTCATGGGGCCGAACGTGGTAGCGGGCGTGGAAAAGGCCGTGGAATCGGAGCGGCCGGCCCGCGGCGGGGTCGAGTTGCGCCTGCTCGGGCCGATGGCGATCAGCCGCGACGGTGTGGCGCAGTCGCTGCCGTCCTCGCGCAAAGTGCGCGCGCTCATCGCCTATTTGGCGCTGTCCCCGCAGGCCGTCGCGCGCAGCCAGCTCTGCGAATTGCTGTGGGATGTACCCAACGATCCGCGCGGCGAGCTGCGCTGGTGCCTGAGCAAGATCAGGAGCGTGCTCGACGAGCCCGAGCGGCGGCGGGTCGACGCCCCCGGCGATGCCGTCAGCCTCGATCTGTCGGATTGCTTTGTCGACGCCGTCGACGTGGCGCGCGCGACCCAGGCCGGCGTCGAGAAGCTCGATGCGGCGCGCTTACGCGCGCTCGCCGCGCTGTTCAAGGGCGATTTTCTGGAAGGCCTGGAGATCGACCGTAGCCCGGTATTCTACGGCTGGCTCATCGCGCAGCGCCGCCGCTTGCGCGGCTGCCATGTTGCGTTGCTGGAGCACTTGGTGCGCAGCGTTTCCGGCGAGGAGGTGTTCGACTATCTCGACACCTGGCTGCGGCTGGCGCCATTCGATCTGCGCGCCCACGAGGTCCTGCTGGGCGCGCTGGCGCGTAGCGGCCGCCTGCGCGAGGGCGAGGAGCATCTGGCGGCGACCGCCCGGCTGTTCGAGGCGGACGGTCTGGACCACGCACCGATCCGCGAAGCCTGGCGCGCCGCCCGCGCGCAACCGGACGGCGCGCCGCGCCCACAAGCTGCCGCGGCTGCGGTTGCTGCTACTGCCGCCGTTGCCAACGACAGCGACGGCTCGCCGCGCCGCGCCTCCATCGCGGTGATGCCGTTTACCGACCGCGCCGGCGCTGCCGACGCGGGCGGCGGCTCGGCCGACGGTCTCGTCCATGACGTGATCACGCGGCTCGCCAAATTACGCAGCCTGTTCGTCATCGCGCAGGGCACGGTCTTTGCGCTGCACGAGCGCCGCATCGGCCCGGAAGAGGCCGGCCGCATGCTCAACGTCGACTACGTGGTCAGCGGCCAATTGCAGCGCGACGACCGACGCCTCACCGTAAAGGTCGAGCTCACCGAGACGCGCACCGCCCGCATCGTCTGGGCCGAAGTCTATGACGGAAAACTGGACGATGCCTTCGTCGTGCTCGACGAGATCGGCAACCGCATCGTCGCATCCATCGCCAGCGAGGTCGAAACGCTCGAACGCAACCGCGCCATCCTGAAGCCGCCCAATTCGCTCAACGCCTGGGACGCCCACCACCGCGGCCTCTGGCACATGTATCGGTTCAACCAGGCCGACAACGAGAAAGCCCGGCAATTCTTCGAGACGGCGGTGCGCCTCGATCCGACATTCGCACGCGCTTTTGCCGGCCTGTCATTTACCCATTTCCAAAATGCCTTCCAGAACTGGGGCGAGCGCGGCGGCGAAATTGACCGCGCCTTCGAAACCGCCGGGCAAAGCCTCATGGCCGACGACCGCGATCCGGCGGCGCATTGGGCCATGGGCCGCGCACTCTGGCTGCGCAAACGACAAGATGATTCAATTGTTGAGTTGGAAAGGGCGGTCGATCTCAGCCCGAATTTTGCGCTCGGCCACTACACGCTGTCCTTCGTCCATGCGCAGTCGGGCGACGCCAGCGCGGCCGTCAAGTTTTCCGATCACTCCCGTCACCTCAGCCCGTTCGATCCGCTGCTGTTCGCCATGCTCTGCGCGCGCGCGATGGCGCTGCTCAGGCTCGGGCAGTTTGAGGAAGCCGCCGACTGGGCGGCTAGGGGAGTCGCCCGCCCGAACGCGCATGCGCATACGCGCGGCATCGCCGCTTATTGCCTCTCGCTCGCCGGTCGGCGCGACGAGGCGCGCGCGCAGCTGGCCGAGATTCGCAAGACGCTGCCGCACTATAAAATCGACGACTTCCTCGCCGCCTTCCAGTTCGAGCCGAATGCAGCGGCTTTGTACTGCAAAGCCGCCAAGCGCACCGGCCTGGAATGAGGCTTATGTCTTCCTGATCCGAAACGTCAGCACGCCGTCGGCTTCCGCCTTGCCCTCCAGTCTATCGCCGGTCTGGCGCAGCAGATTGGGGATGTCAATCACGGTGAGCGGATCGGTGCATTCGGCCACGATCAAGTCGCCGCTCTTCAGGCTGGACAGAGCTTTGCGCACCCGCAGCGCCGGCAGTGGGCATTTCAGGCCGCGCAGATTCATGAGCTTTTCGGTCATTGCTTGTTCCGTTTGCGCATGATCTTAACCGAAAACCGGTTCCCACTTTTCGGGATCATGCGCTGAGCGGCACCATCGACAGCTGCGGATCGGCGGCGGGAATGTAGGCTTCTGCCAGCCCCAGTTCCTTGCGCACGATGTTGGTGCCGCGCGTCAGCGCCACCATCTTGTAGAAGGCGTGCATGCGGCTCATCGACTGCCGCCCGAAGCCGCAGTCGCTGGTCAGGATCAGCCGCTCCGGCTCGATGAATTTCAGCGCACGGCGGATCAGCTCGGCGATCTCCTCCGGCCGCTCGATCTGCAAGGTGCGGTGGCTGATGACGCCGAGCGCGATCTTCTTGTTCTTGCTGATGCCCTTGCCGAAATGCTCGAGGTCCGCGCCGCGGTTGAACGCGCCCTCGACCGTGATCACGTCCACGTCGAGCTGATCGAAAAAAGGCAGCGCGGTTTTGTAGGACTTATCCGTGCTGGCGACGCGTTGTGCCGCCGGCGAGCCCCAGCAGGTGTGGCACCACACCTCGCATTTGGCGCGCAGGCCTTTCACCTCGACGTTGAAGGCCTCCACCCATTGCTCGGGGTTTGTTTTCTGGCTGTGGTCGCCGATCATCTGGTGGATGGCCGGCTCCTCGATCTGCACGATCGGCGCACCGGCATCGGCGAGCGCGTGGTATTCCTTGTTGAGCGCCGCCGACAAATCCATCAGCAGCTCGCGCCGGTCCTTGTAGTGCTCGTTGATGAGCATCAGCGCCAGGATCTGCGCCGAGATCGAGCCGAGCTTCACCGGTCGGTCGGTCATCGGCGCGATCGCCTTGTAGGCGCGGTCGAGCTGGAGGGCGGTCTTGCCGATCTTAGCCGTAACCGGCGGCGTCATGCGGGTCTCGATCACTTCCCACATCAGGTCGCCCGGCCCCTTGTCGGCCATGAAGCCGGCAGGCGGCACTTCCACGCGCGGCGCGCCGATGCCCTCGACCCGCTCGGTGACGTAAGATACCCAGGACCGGCCGGCGACGTCGTCGTCCAGCCTGGTGTCGCCATCCACGAAAATGTCGATGCCGGCGCGGTGCTGGGCTGCCACGTGGCAAGCCAGGCAATCGAAATGCTGTTCCCGGTAGGCCAGCCGCGAGAAGCCCTGCGACAACGGAATGCCGCGCAGGTTCTCGGTGTACCAGCTCGGGCGGGGCAGCGCCCCTGTGGTGGTGGTGAGCAGCGCCTTGTCCTTGCTAACCGTCAACATGGCGTCTCCCCGTGCGACCTAAGTCCTTGATTACGCTAGACTGGACATTCCGCCGCCGCCAAGGTCAAGCTCCCCAGGATGGCCGTGAACACCGAAGTTTTGCAGCTAATTCAGCGCCTTACCCCGCTGGCCGAGGTGCTGGGGCTGATCGACGTCGAGGTGAAAGCGGTCACCCCGCGCACACTCGACGTGGCGGCGGCCGCCGGGCGCACGCTGGCGGCAGACGCGGCGGCGCCGGCGCGTCCAACGGCGGCGACGGCGCTGCATGATGGCTGGGCGCTCGCCGCCGACGCCACGCTGGGCGCCGGCGGCTATGCGCCCGCGCTGCTGCCGCAGGTTCCCGCGCGGGTCGAAGCTGGTCAGGCCATGCCGCCCGACACCGATAGCGTCGCGCCCTTCGACGCGGTGAAGAAAACCGCCGGCGGCGCTGAGGCGCTGGTCACGCTCAATCCCGGCGACGGCGTGCTGCCGGCCGGCGGCGATTGCGATCCAGCCATTCCGTTGCGGCGCGCCGGCGAACGGCTGTGCGCCACCGATCTTGCCGCATTTGCCGCCGCCGGTCTTGCCCGCGTCACCGTGCGCGAGCCGCGCATCCGCGTGTTGCCGTTGCGCGGCAGCGGCATCGTCAACGCCGCTGCGCGTTTGGTGGCGTCCGATATCGAACGCCGCGGCGGCGCTGTGCGCCTGGACGAAGCCGGCGGCGGCCTCGACGTCGCGCTGGCGGCGGAAACTGCCGACGCGATCATCGCCATCGGCGGCACCGGCAGCGGGCGCAACGACACAAGCGTACACGTGCTGGCGCGCGAGGGCCGCGTCGCGGTGCACGGCATGGCGCTGGCGCCGGGCGAAACCGCCGCGCTCGGCTTTGCCGGCGCGCGGCCGGTGCTGCTGCTGCCGGGACGGCTCGATGCCGCGCTCGCCGTCTGGCTGTTGGTCGGACGGCGCATCTTAGAGCAGCTCTCTGCCGGCAAGCACAGCGAGCCGGCCGATCATCTGACGCTGGCGCGCAAGGTCGCTTCGACCGTCGGGCTGGCCGAACTGGTGCCGGTGCGGCGCAGCCCCGACAATGTCGATGCGGTCGAGCCGCTGGCGACCCGTTATCTGCCGCTGTCATCGCTGACGCGCGCCGACGGCTGGATCTTGGTGCCGGCTGACAGCGAGGGCTATGCCGCCAGCACAACGGTCGAAGTGAGACCGTGGCCATGAGAAACGAAATATGAGCGAGCAGCGTCGGCAGCGGCCAAGCGACAACGCCAAGCTGCTGGCGCGCGTGCGTGCCGCCGCGCGCCAGGAGCAGTTCCTCGAAGTGGTGTCGGCCGAGGTAGCGCGCGCGCGATTCGAGCAGCATCTCGATCCATCGCCGTTTTCGGCTGAGCGCGTATCGCTTGCGCACGCGCTGACACGCGTGCTCGCCCATGACGTGGTGGCGGCAGTCGATGTGCCGCCCTTCGACCGCTCCAACGTGGACGGTTTTGCGCTGCGCGCCGCCGACACGCTCGGCGCTAGCGATACCAGCCCCAAGCAGCTCGCTCTCAATGCCGAAGTGATCGCCTGCGGCGATGCGCCGGTGCTGGACGTGATGCCCGGCACCGCCACCACCATCGCCACCGGCGGCGTGATGCCACGCGGCGCCGACGCGGTGGTGATGATCGAGCACACCGACCTGATCGATGAGGGCGCGCCGGCCATCGAAATTCGCCGCGCGGCGGCGCCCGGGCAGTTCGTTTCTTACGCGGGATCCGACATTGCGCGCGGCGAGACCGTGTTACGGCGGGGCACAGCGATCGGCTCGCGCGAGATCGGCATGCTGGCGGCTTGCGGACTGTCACATGTCGAGGTGGTGCGGCGGCCGAAAGTGGCGGTGCTGTCCACCGGCGACGAGTTGGTCGCGCCCGGCGAACCGCTAAAGCCGGCTACCGTTTATGACAGCAACGGCGCCATCATCGCCGCGGCCATCACCGAAGCCGGCGGCGAGCCGCTGACCTTCGGTGCTTTTCCCGACGACGAGGCGGCGCTCGATCTGGCCGTGCGCCGTGCGCTCGCTATTTCCGACATGGTGGTGCTCTCCGGCGGCACCTCGAAAGGCGCCGGCGACCTGTCACATACAATCGTGTCGCGGCTGGGCGAGCCCGGCATCCTGGTGCATGGCGTGGCCCTCAAGCCCGGCAAGCCGCTCTGCCTTGCCGTCGTCGACCAAAAGCCGATCGTGGTGCTGCCCGGATTTCCCACCTCGGCGATCTTCACCTTCCATGCCTTCGTGGCTCCGGTGATCCGCGCCTTGGCCGGCCTGGCCCCGGAAACGGCGCAAACAATTGAGGCGCGCGTGCCGGTGCGGGTTGCCTCCGAACTCGGGCGCAAGGAGTTTTTGCTGGTGTCGCTGATCGACAGCGGCGAAGGGACGGTGGCGTTCCCGACCGGGAAAAGTTCCGGTTCGGTGACCAGCTTTTCGCAGGCCGACGGCTTTATCGAGATCGATGCGCTGGCAGCCTCGCTCGATGCCGGCAGCGAGGCGCAAGTGACCTTGATCGGCAGCGCCGCACGCGCCCCCGATCTTGTCATCATGGGCAGCCACGATGTGGCGCTCGACGTGGTGGTCGGCGCACTGGCCGAACGCGGCTTTTCGGCGCGGGTCCTTGCGGTCGGCAGCCTCGGCGGCGTGGCGGCGGTGAGCCGCGGCGAATGCGATATCGCGCCGCTGCACCTGATCGATCCCAGGAGCGGAGAGTATAATGTGCATCTGGCGACGCCGGGCCTCGCTTTGGTGCGCGGCTGGCAGCGCATGCAGGGCATCCTGTTTCGTCCGGGGGACGCGCGTTTCGAAGGCAAAAGCGCCGCGCAAGCGCTGAAAGCCGCGCTCGCCGATGCTTCCGCGCTGATGGTCAACCGCAATGCCGGCTCCGGCACCCGGGTATTGATCGACACGCTGCTCGAAGGCGTGCGCCCGCCCGGCTATGCCAACCAGCCGAAATCGCATAACGCCGTCGCCGCGGCGATCGCCCAAGGTCGGGCCGATTGGGGCCTCGCCATCGCGCCGGTGGCCAAGCTCTACGGCCTCGGTTTCCTGGCGGTCGCGCCGGAACACTACGATTTTCTGGTGGTTGAGAAGCGGCGGGAGCGCCCGGCGGTGCAGGCCTTCCTCGCCATCTTGCGCGATCCTGCGACACGGGAGCGCATCGTTGCGCTCGGCATGAGCCCTACTGACGGCTAAATTCGCGTCTATCCATACCGGAGCAGCGGACCATCGAAATGTCTTTTTGGATCAAACGCCTGTGCGCTGTCTTGTTGCTGGTGCCGCTGGCCTTGAGCGCTGCACAGGCGCAATTGCGCGGCCATGGCGGTCCGGTGCGGGCGCTGGCGATCTCGCCCGACGGCAAGCGCGCGGTGTCCGGCAGCTTCGATACTTCCGCGATCCGCTGGTCGCTGGCGCGCAACGTGGCCGAGCAGGTGATGCGCTTTCACGACGACGCGGTGAACGCGGTGGTCTGGCTCAAGGACGGCCGCATCGTCACCGCCGGCGCCGACGCGCATATCGCTATCTGGACCCCCGGCCGGCAACAGCCCGACAAGATCCTCAACGGCCACACTGGGCCGATCGTCGGCCTGGCGGTGTCGCCGGACGGCAAGACATTGGCCTCGGCGTCATGGGATCACACCGCGCGGCTGTGGCCGCTCGCCGGCCGTGGCGCGGTCCGCGTGCTCAAAGGCAATGCGCAGAACGTCAACGGCGTTGCATTTTCGCCCGACGGCAGCCGCGTGATCAGTGCCGGCTACGACGCGACCTTGCGCATCTGGCCGTTGGACGGCGAAGGCGTGATCGTGCGCAACCTGCCGAGCCCGCTCAACACGGTGGCGGTGGCGCCCGACGGCGAGATCGTGGCGGCCGGCGCCACCGGCAAGGTGTTCCTGCTGTCGCCCAAGGGCGAGATGCGCGCCGAGGTCGAGGCGTCGGCAACGCCGGTCATCCAGGTCGCGCTCTCGCGCAACGGCAAGCTCATCGCCGCCGCCGGCGTGCGCGGCTCGGTGGCCGTGATCGACCGCAACTCACGCAAACTCTTGCGCACGCTGATCGGTCCCGGCCTGCCGGTGTGGGCGGTGGCGTTCTTTTCCGACAACCGCACATTGTTGACCGGCGGCACCGACCGCATGATCCGGCGCTGGGACGCGATCAAGGGCGAACCGATCGACACCGTCGTGGTCGGCGCGCCGTCCGATCCGCTGGCGCAATATGCCGGCGATCACGGGGCGCAGGTGTTCCGTCATTGCGTCGCCTGCCACACGCTGTCGCCCGGCGAAGGCAACAAGGCCGGCCCCAGCTTGCACGGCATTTTCGGCCGCAAGATCGCGACGCTGCCCGGCTATCACTATTCCGAGGCGCTCAAGCACATGAACATCGTGTGGACGCCGAAGACGGTGTCGAAGATGTTCGAGGTCGGCCCCATGAAATACACGCCCGGCACCAAGATGCCGGAGCAGACCATCGGCTCGGCCGAAGACCGCAAGGCGCTGATGGAGTTTCTGGCGAAGGCAACGGCGAAGAAATAGCGCCAAGCTAGCGTTTCGTTCCCGCAGCCACCAGGAACGCGATCGGGATATGCAGGCCGTCACCCTTGGCATAGTGCTGCGCTGCTTCGCTCACCGCAGCGCGAATGGTCCGCTGCACATCCTCGCTCTGCGCGCGGATCAGCGAGGAGGCGCGGGCGAAACTCCCCATCGCCAGATCCCATAATTCGTCGGCGTCGCGCAGCGCGTGGGTGAACGTCACCGGCGTCATGCCGACATCTTTGAAACCGGCGGCGCGCAGGAAGGCCGCGAAGGCGTCGGGATCGGAGAAGCGGTCCATCGGCGGGCCTTGCGGCAGCAAACCGGGCGGCGCGCTCACCTGCAACCGCGCCAGCGTCTCGTGAAAAATGCCGTTGATGCGGTTGCGCGCGAAGCCTTCCCACCAAGACAGGCCGACGGCGCCATCGGGCGCGAGCACGCGGAAAAATTCGGCGATGACGCTTTCGGGATCGGGGAAGTGCCCCAGGCCGAAGGCACACACCACGGCGTCGAACGATGAATCGGCAAACGGCAATGCGTCGGCGCTGGCTTCGCGAAAATCGATGCCGGGAAAAGTCGCGCGCGCGATGGCGACCATGGCGGGCGCGAGATCGACGCTGGTCGCCTTGGCGCCGCGGTCCGCCGCTGCGCGCGTCATTCGGCCGGGCCCGGCCGCGACATCCAGCAGTCGCGTGCCGCGGCTGACTTTCGCGGCATCCAGCAGTGGCGCGTTGGCGCGGTCGGTTAACGCCGCAAAGAGATCGTTATAGGTAACCGCGATGCGGCTGTGGGCGGCGCGCTCGAATTCGCGGAAGGCATCGCCATCGCTCCGCGGCCCGCTCATCTTGCGCCTAGCTCTCGCCTTTGGGCTCGCCCGCATCCCGCTCGCGCAGATAATCCTCGGTGGTGCGCACGGTCGGGCGCTTCGGCCCGGCGAACGGATCGAAATTCTCCTCCGCCATGGCGCCCACGCGGCAGTCGGCGCACATGCGGATGACGTCGAGCCGCTTCTTGGAATTCTTGAACATCCAGTGCTTGCCTTCGAGGCTCGCGATCACCCGCTCGACCGAGCTCTTGACGCCGAACGGCTTGCCGCAGCGAATGCAGACGTAAGGCTCTTCCTGCTTGATCACGCGCTTGTCTGCGGTGGCGGCACGGAAATCGATCTGCGGCTTGAGGCTGATGACTTTCTCCGGGCAGGTCGCCTGGCACAGCCCGCATTGCACGCAGGCATCCTCCGCGAAGCGCACGGTCGGCCGTTCCGGATCGTCGCTCAATGCGCCGGTCGGGCAGGCCGACACGCAGGCCAGGCACAGCGTGCAGCCTTCCACCTTCACCTCCAGCGTGCCGAACGGCGAGCCCGCCGGCAGCGCGATGATGTCGATCGGCGCCGGCGCCGCCGCATGAAGCTCGCGCAAGGCGAGCCGCACGACCTCGCGCTTCTTGCCGACGGCGGTGAAGGTAGCGGGCTTGGCAGCGGCATCCATCGGCGCAACGGCGCGCAAGACTTCGCCGAGCGCATCGGGATCGTCGGTCTCTATTGCCGCGACGCGGCTGCCGGCAAAGCCGAGGCCGGCGAGGATCGGCTCGGCCAGCGCGATGGTCTGATAAAGACCGGCGACATCGTGGCGTGGCTTGGCGCGGATCAGCATGCGCACCGCCGACGCGCCATAGGCAAATGCCGCGGCTACGGCTTCCAGCCCGACTTGCGTTATCTCGTTGACCTGCAAGGGCAAGACGTTCGCCGGCAAGCCGTCGCCGTAACGCGCCAGCGCTTCAATCATTTCCGCGCCATGCTCGCCGTCGTGGAACAGCAGCACCGGCCGGGTGCCGCCGGCTTCGCGGTAGGCGGTGAGCAGCGCGCGCAGTTTGCGCAACAGCGCGTCCGACTGCGGCAGCGCGTAGGACGCCGCACCGGTCGGGCAGGCGGCGGCGCATTGTCCGCAGCCGGCGCAGATCTGCGGATCGATCGCGACGTGATCGCCGTTGGGCGCGATCGCGCCGGTCGGGCACAGGTCGAGGCAGCGGCGGCAGCCGACGATATTGGAGCGCGCATGCGCACACAGGTCCTCGCTGTAAATGACATAGCGCGGCTTCTCGAAGCTGCCGGTCAAGTCGCGCGCCTTCAGCACCATCCGCAGCACCGCCGCCGGGTCGCTCGGGTCGGCGCGCAAGTAGCCGTCGCGCAGATCGGCAGCCGGGAACAGCGGCGCACCGCCCGAAATGTCGATCAGCACGTCGCAGCGCGTGACCACGTCGTTGCGCGCCGCGCCGAACTTCAAGCCGTCGCGCGAGGACGGCGCGGGCGCGGCGTGGTCGTCGATCGTCACCTCGAACGCGCCGAGATAGCCCTTGGCCGAGCGGATGCTGCCCTTCACCAGCGGATATTCGGTCACCGGCCGCGGCGGCACCTCGCCCGGCTGCTTGATCAGCACGGTCAGGGCGAGATGGTCCTTGAGCAACTGGGCGGCTTCGATCGCGCGCGCGTCGGCCCCGTAAAGCAGCGTCACGCCTTCGCTCGATAACGTGACATGATGATAATCCGAGCCCGGCTCGGCTGCGGCCGCCAGCAGCGCCGCCATTTTCGGGCCGGCCGCCTGCGCGTCCTTCGACCAGCCGGCGGCCTCGCGGATATTGACGAAGGTGAGTTCGCCGGCGCCGTCGGTTTCGCCCGCCACCTCGGAGAACACCGGCGCTTCCTGGGTGCAGGCGACGGTCACGGCATCGCCGCCGGCCGCAGCCTGGCGAAACCGCTCGAGCTCGGCGCGGCAGAACTGACGGCCTTCGATCACTTCGGAGCCGCGGCAGACGCGACGAACCGCCGCGCCGTCGAGCGGCATAGTGTCCTCACAGGAACAGATCAGGATTTTACGCGGCCGCTCGGCCATCTTAGCTCTTTACCTTTGTGCTGGCCCGCCATGGAGGCGAAAAGCCCTTGAGCCATCGCCTCAACGCGAAATCCGCATGGCAGCGGGACTGGCCATGGGTCCTTGCGAGCTATAATTATAGGTATTCAAACAAGAAAGTAAGGGCGAGGATCAATGCCGCTGGAGACGCGGACAGGCGTGGGAGCGCTGCTGGCGCCGGAACTGGTGCTGCCGCCGCCCTTCACTCAGGTGCGCTTGCGCGAAATGGGCGACGCTTTTGGCCATGCCGTCGCGCTGGCGCCGGAAAAGGGCGCCGGCACGCTGGTCCATGTCGGCCGTTTCGATCTCGTCGAATTCGCGCTGGTGCTGGAACCGGAGGAGCCGTTGCGCACCGCGCGCCGTGCGCTCTATGCCGGCATGGTGGCGCTGATCGACGCGCTGGCCGCCGTGGCGCAACCGGAAACCGCCATCGACATCGCCTGGCCGGATGCCATCCTGGTCAATGGCGGGCTGGTGGGCGGCGGCCGCATCGCCTGGCCGGAGGGTATAGGCGAGGACGACGTCCCACCCTGGCTGGTGTTCGGCGCCATGATCCGCACTTCCTCCATGGGCAGCGCCGAACCGGGTTCCAATCCGCAGACTACGGCGCTGGACGAGGAAGGCTTCACCGGCACCATGACCAACCATCTGGTGGAAAGCTTCGCCCGCAACTTCATGGTCGCCGTTGATGCCTGGCAGGAGAGCGGCTTCGGTGCGGTGGCCAAGATCTATATTGAGCGGCTGCCGCGTGAGAAGGGCCTGCGCCGCGATATCGATGACAACGGTGATCTGCTAGTGCGCCGCATGGCTTCGGCGCAAGTCGAACGCAACATGCTGTTGCCGCAGCTGCTCGAAGCAGCCTGGTACGATTCGGTCAACAAGGAGCCGCGCATTTGAAACTGTTGCGCACTATTCGGCTCGATCCTTCCGATACGTTCGTGTTTGAGCCGGCGGCTGAGCCGGGCGAATGGGCGGTGTCGGGCGCCTTCGCGTTCTGGGGCGGCGATCCGTCCACGCTCGAGGGCAAGGCGCGCTCGGCCTTCCGCAGCGGCTTTCTCGGCGTCGCATCGCTCGGCTGGTCGACGCTGGTGCAAATCGTCGAGGCGAGCGAGGCCGACCGCGCCAATTTGGTCGAAGCTCTTGCGGCGCGACTGGTGGAGCGTTTCGGCGCGCCCGACTTGCAGACCGCCGCCGCCGCCGCGGAAGAAGAAGTCGCCTTCGCCGAGTCGCTGTGCAGCCAGCCGCAGGACATGTTGATCGCTGTACACCGCACTTACGAAGACGGCAATGTGCGCGAAGCGTTCCGCACGTTGCGGCCGCGCGAGGGCGCCAAGCCC
Organism: uncultured Undibacter sp.; assembly: GCA_964563195.1. Classification (GTDB taxonomy): domain Bacteria; phylum Pseudomonadota; class Alphaproteobacteria; order Rhizobiales; family Xanthobacteraceae; genus Pseudolabrys. Next base: position 31,978 of record CAZLWN010000019.1, read on the forward strand.
GCGCGCGCCTTCTCGTTCATGGAAGTCGAGGGCGAGGACGATGCACAGCCGGCCGAGCAGGTCGATCTCATCTCCCTGGCGGAACGGGAGCGCAAATGAACGATTTCTGGCTCTCTTGCGGCCATCATCTGCTCGACCGCGCCGAAGGCGGCGGGCTCGCCGTGACGGACGATTTCCTCAAAGTCTATCTGGCGCGCCCGGAGCTGATCCCGCCGCCGGAGGCCTGCGCGGTCGAGCGCACGCTGCATGGCGCATTGCTCGCCAATCCGCGCACGCCGGTCGCGCAATCCGACATCGCGGCCATCGCCGACGCCGATGCGCGCGAGAACTGGCAATTGCTCGTCGCGTTCCGCGACCACCTGCTGCGCCACAAGACGCTGGAAGCAGCCTACGTCGATCTGGTCCGGCGCGGCGTTGGCAATACGCCGCTGCTGTTCGTCAATCAGCTCGTGCACGTGATCCTGCGCAACGCGCTCGACGGCGTCGAGGACGCCCGCGTCGTGCGCGCCGCCGAACTGTTCTTCCGCACCCAGCGCGCCACCGTGCACGAGGGCTCGCTGCTTGCGGCCGACGAGGAAACCGTCGGCGGCAGCAGCCAATTGCCGGTGACGCCGCTGGTCTCCATGCTCGGGCTGCCGGCCGAGGCGGCGATCGATGTCCTCAATGACGACAACGCCGAGACCTATTGGGAACGCAGCGACCGCTACGACATGGCGCTCGACCTCACCGGCGGGCGCGCCGGGCTTGTTGCCTTGGCCGAGGCGATGCGGCGCTGGATCGCGCATGTGCTGGCCGTCGAAGTGGACATCGAGCCGCTCACCGCGCTGCGCGAGGCGACGCTCTCCTGGTATGTCGGGCTCGACGCCGATGCCACCAAGATCGGCGACATGCTTTGGAACGGCGAGGGGATGGACGAGGCCGCCATGTCGCGCGTGGCCGGACTGTTCCGGCTCACCTTCCGCGATCCGTCCGTCATGCTCGACAAGGTCAAGGGTGAGCCGGTCTACCTGATCCTCGCCATGACGCCGGACAACATGATCCGCATGAAGCCGCAAAACATGGTCGCCGGCTTGCCGATCCGCCATCTGGAGGCGGTGAGCTGAGTTTTGCGCCGCAACATGCGCCGCGTTCGCGAACAAATGCCACATTAGCCGCATTACTTATCGACCCATGGCCCTTTGCCGCCGGTCGCGCTAAAAATGACCATCGATCGGTTAACGGACCAGAACCGCTGATGAAGCAGGAACAAGACACCGATCCGGGACTGCAGGAGGCGATCCGCGCCGTCGGCGGGGTCACCGAGCTGGCGCGCCGCATCGGCATTTCGCAGCCCTCGGTCTCCAACTGGACCCGCGTCCCTGCCGAGCGCGTGCTGACCGTCGAAACGGTGACCGGCGTCGCGCGGGCAATTCTGCGGCCCGACCTTTACGGCGAAGCCAATGAAACCGGGGCGGTCGACGAGGTCGATCTTGCCCGTGCCCAGGAATACGCGCTGCTGGCGGTGCTGTTGGCGCGCGCGCCGGACGCCGCCATGCTCAAGCGCCTGTCTGAATTGCGCGGCGATCCGAGCCCGCTTGGCCTTTCCCATATTGCCCTCGCAGACGCCGCGAGCAGGGCCGATCCCGAGGCGGTGGAACGCGAGTTCTTCAACTTGTTCATCGGCATCGGCCGCGGCGAACTGTTGCCCTACGGCTCTTATTACCTCTCAGGCTTCCTGCAGGAGCGCCCGCTGGCGCGGCTGCGCGACGACCTCAACCGGCTCGGCATCGCCCGCAGCGAAGGCGTGGTCGAGCCGGAGGACCATGCCGCCATTCTTTGCGAGATCATGTCCGGCATCATCAGCGGCGCCTTCGCGGCGCCCAAGGGCAGCGACCAGGAGATCTTCGAGAAACATCTGGCGCCCTGGATCGGCCGCTGCTTTTCCGATATGGAGCATGCTGAGGGCGCGGATTTCTACCGGCACGTCGGCGCGCTCGGCCGCGTGTTCGTCGATATCGAAACCGAAGCCTTTGCGCTGCCGGCATGAAGCACGGACCAGCATCGAACGGATACAGGTAAGGAGGACTGGCGATGAAAGCCGAAGATAAAGGCAAACTCGGACGTCGCGACTTTCTGCGCGTCATGGGCCTCAGCGTAGGCGCCGGCGCCGGGCTGGCCGTGGCCGCGGCCACGCCGCTCGTGACCGAAGCCCAAGCGGCCGAATCCATGCAGGAAGCCAAGAAGAAGCGCTACAACCCCGATTCCGAAGACGTGAAGAATTTCTATCGCGTCAACCGCTACTAGGCGGTCTGAGCGAAGCTTAGGATCGAGCGAGCATGTCGGCCGACGCCGTGATGCCGGTCAGCGTCGTCATCGAGCGGCGCGAAACCGACAATCAGTGGGACGACCACCTCTGGCGGGCGGTCGGCGTACTGCCGCGCGCCGATTTGGAGCGCGGCAAATTGCTGGCCGAGGGCGAGGGCTGGACGCAATATTACGGCGGCGTTCTCGACATCGAGCTTTACCGCGGCGAAACCGACGGCTATCGCACCAACCTGTCGCAAGAATCTCCGGTCGTATACGTCGTTTTGCGACGCGATGCTGATGCCGATGGTCTGGAATTTGAGCCGTTCATGGCGACGGTCTGTCCTTACGAAGCGATGAGCTACAGCGAGGGCAACGACGACGTGGTCGAGGGCGTGCCGATGCCGCCCGAGGTGATGGAATGGTTGCGCGAATTTGTGTCTCTGCATCACGTCGACAAGCCGTTCGTGAAGCGCAAGAACAAGCGCCACAAAGATACGGAAGAAAATGCGCGCGGCCGCCAGCCGCATGCCGGACGAGTCCTGTCGTGAGTGAAGATCTCGGCGCCAAGCTAAGCCGCTGGTCGCAGCGCAAGCACGCTGCCCGCCACGGTGCCGAAGATCTGACCGACGGTATCCAACCGCCCGTCCCGGAGGCCGCTGAAGCACAAACACCGGCCGTCGATGCGGTTCCGGCGGATACCGAAGATACGCCAGTGCTGCCGCCGATCGACGAACTCACCGCCGAATCCGACTACACTGTCTTTCTCGGTAAGAACGTGCCGCAAGCGCTGACGAACGCTGCGCTGCGCAAACTCTGGCTCAGCGATCCGGTGTTCGCTAATCTCGACCGCCTCAACGACTATGACGACGACTACAGCATCGTCGAATCGGTGATCTCCGCCGTGAAGACCAGCTACCAAGTTGGTAAAGGTCATGTCGACGAGGCTGAGGAGGCTATCGCCAAGCTCGAGCCGGCGAAGGCCGGCGAAGAGAGTGAAAAAATCGAGCGCGCCGAATCGACGGCCGATGTGGGCGCAACCGCCGACAATGCCGGCGGCGCCACATCAGGTAAAAGTGACGCACCTGGGGACAATCCGGATACCGCGCCGCGGCAGGTGGGAGCCGCGACTCCGGACGGCGTTCAGGGTGGGCAAGTGGAAGACAAGGGCAATTAAGGTCAGCGCCGCTGTTATTGCAACGCAACATCAGCACTGCCCAACATGAGGCTGCTATTTCTCGGTGCCGCATTAATAAGCGTAAAGAGCATTGTCATCCATAGGCTAACGCTATACTTTCAAAACGTTCTAATTCCAGGCTTGCTAAGCAACCAAAAACGAGAGCCCGGTGTTAGCTCGGAGATTCTGTCTTTCGGGGAGGAAAGATGGTTTTCGCGCACCCTGTCACAAAAGGGTACACCAGCACGACGGCCTCCGCCGCCGGGCTCTTTCTTTGCATCGAATTCATCCAATTCCACTTCGCAAGTGTGGCGAGCGCGGCCGTCGTCGGCCGGGCGCCCGGATCACTGGAGGACTGACATGCGCACTGACAAGAACAAGTCGGGCCAAATCGATCGCCGTCGCTTGCTGACAGGCGCGGGGCTTGCGGTCGGCGCGGCCGCAGTAACCACAACAGCCGGCGCCTGCGAAAACGGAAAAGTCGCCAGCAAGGATGACAACAAGCCGCAACACGCCGGCTATCGCGAAACCGCGAGCGTCAAGACCTACTACAAGCTCGCCCGCTTCTGACCACTTAATCGAATTCACCGCCCGCGTGCGCTGCGCCGGCCGGAACGATCCCACTTCAGGAGGGAGAAATGCTCAGAAAAAAATCCAGTGGCACCGCAAGGACCACCCGTTTGACGCAAGGGCTGGCATCGGTTGCCGGCACCGCCATTGACCGCCGCGCGTTCTTGGCGCGCTCCGGTCTGCTCACGGGCGGCGTTGCACTGGCAAGCATGATGCCGGGCGCGGTGCAGAAGGCCGACGCGGCCGCGGCAGGTCCGCTGACAGCGGGTGCCACCCGCGCGAAATCGGTCTGCACCCATTGCTCGGTCGGCTGCACCGTCATTGCCGAAGTGAAGAACGGCATCTGGGTCGGGCAGGAACCGGGCTGGGACAGCCCGTTCAACATGGGCTCGCACTGCGCCAAGGGCGCCTCAGTCCGCGAGCACGCGCACAACGAGCGCCGCCTGAAATATCCGATGAAGCTGGAAGGCGGAAATTGGAAGCGCGTCTCCTGGGAGCGGGCGATCAACGAGATCGGCGACCAGATGCTCAAGATCCGCAAGGAGTCTGGTCCGGACTCGGTCTACTGGCTGGGCTCAGCCAAGTATAACAACGAGCAGTCCTACCTGTTCCGCAAGTTCTATGCGCTCTGGGGCTCCAATAACGGCGACCACCAGGCGCGCATCTGCCACTCCACCACGGTCGCGGGCGTCGCGAATACGTGGGGTTACGGCGCGATGACCAACTCCTACAACGACATGCACAATTCGAAGGCGATGATCCTGTTCGGCTCCAATCCGGCTGAAGCGCATCCGGTCGCCGTGCAGCACATCTTGCATGCCAAGGAGAAAAACAAGTCGAAACTCATCGTCTGCGATCCGCGCTTCACGCGCACAGCGGCGCACGCGGACGAATACGTGCGCTTCCGCCCGGGCACCGACGTAGCCCTGGTGTGGGGCATCCTCTACCACGTCCTCAAGAATGGCTGGGTCGACAAGGAATATGTCAGTCAGCGTGTTTGGGGCCTCGACCAGGTCGAGAAGGAAGTGATGAAATGGACGCCGGAAGAGACCGAGAAAGTCACCGGCGTGCCCGGCAAGCAGCTCGAGCGCGTTGCCAAGATGCTGCACGAAAACAAGCCCGGCACCCTGGTCTGGTGCATGGGCGGCACGCAGCATCACATCGGCAACAACAACACCCGCGCCTACTGCGTGCTGCAGCTGGCGCTCGGCAACATCGGCAAGGCCGGCGGCGGCGCCAACATCTTCCGCGGCCACGACAACGTGCAGGGCGCCACCGACTTCTGCGTCCTCTCGCACAGCCTGCCCGGCTATTACGGCCTGGCCACCGGCTCGTGGAAGCACTGGGCCCGCGTCTGGGATCTCGATTACAACTGGATCCTGGGCCGCTTCGCCACCAAGAAGCTGATGGAGTCGGCCGGCATTCCGGTGTCGCGCTGGATCGACGGCGTGCTCGAAGACAAGAAAAACATCGACCAGCCGAACAACATCCGCGCCATGGTGTACTGGGGCCATGCGGTCAATTCGCAGACCCGCCTGCCCGAAATGAAGAAGGCGATGGAGAAGCTCGACCTCATGGTCGTGATCGATCCGGTGCCGACCTTCGCCGCGGTCATCCCGGACCGCAAGGACGGCATCTATGTCCTGCCGGCCACCACGCAGTTCGAGACCTACGGCTCGGTCACCGCGTCGAACCGCTCGCTGCAATGGCGCGACCGGGTGTTCAAGCCGTGGTTCGAGGCCAAGGTCGACCACGAGATCATGTACCTGTTCGCCAAGAAGCTCGGCTTCGACAAGGAGCTGTGCAAGCACATCGAGGTCAAGAACAACGAACCGGTGGTCGAAGACATCACCCGTGAGTTCAACAAAGGCATGTGGACCATCGGCTACACCGGTCAGTCGCCGGAGCGCTTGAAGGCGCACATGGCCAACCAGGAAAAATTCGATCCCACGACGCTCAAGGGCAAGGGCGGCGAGGTCGACGGCGATTACTACGGTCTGCCGTGGCCGTGCTGGGGCACCGCCGCGATGAAGCATCCCGGCACGCCGATCCTGTACGACCCCTCCAAGCCGGTGGCGGAAGGCGGTCTGACGTTCCGTGCCCGCTTTGGCGTCCAGCACAACGGACAAAACCTGCTGGCCGAGGGTTCCTATTCGGTCGGTTCCGAGATCAAGGATGGCTATCCGGAATTCACCATGGCCATGCTCAAGAAGCTCGGCTGGGAGACGGATCTGACGCCTGAAGAAACGGCCGCCATCGAAAAGGTCGCCGGCGACAAGACCAACTGGAAGGTCGACCTATCTGGCGGCATCCAGCGCGTCGCGATCAAGCACGGCTGCGCCCCGTTCGGCAACGCCAAGGCCCGCACCGTGGTGTGGACCTTCCCGGATCCGATCC
>CAZLWN010000020.1:0-37281 GCA_964563195.1 uncultured Undibacter sp.
TGCCGCGGCCGTTGTCCCACACGGTGCAGGAGCCGTCCGGGTTGAGCGTGACCGCAATCTCGGTGGCGTAGCCGGCGAGCGCCTCGTCGATGGCGTTGTCCACCACCTCGTAGACCATGTGGTGGAGGCCGGAGCCGTCGTCGGTGTCGCCGATATACATTCCCGGCCGCTTGCGCACGGCGTCGAGGCCCTTGAGGACCTTGATCTGCTCGGCGCCGTATTCGGCATTGGACGGGATATTGCGGGCCGGTTCAGCCATCGACGGCACCTCGAAACGGGCTGGAAAATGAGTCGGAATTGAGTGTTGGTCTGACACGAAAAAAGGGCGTCGTACAGAACAAAGTTATCGGTATTAACATATTGATTATAAATAAGTTTTCAAGGTCACACTGGCCTAAAAATTAGCGCTTTTTTTCTCCAATTACAGTGGCCGAAACCGCCGTTCGCCCAAATGCGGTGACGGCCAGAGTGCGAAGCGATTAAACGGCAAAACCTACCCGCGCGCGTTCACGGTTCCGTTGCGCACCTCGAACACTTGCGCGCGGCTGACGATGTCGCCGAACGGCGCCGGGTCGGCGCCGGTCATCCAGACTTGGGCGCCGAGGCCGGCCAGCGCGTCGTAGAGCGAGGCGCGGCGCGCCGGATCGAGATGGGCGATGACTTCGTCGAGCAGCAGGACCGGCGCGCAACCAGTCATGTCCTTGATCAGGCCGGCATGGGCGAGCACCAGGCGGATCAGCAGCGCTTTCTGTTCGCCGGTGGACGCCGCCGCCGCCGCGATCCCCTTGCCGGCGTGGCTGACCTTGAGATCGGAAAGGTGCGGGCCGTCGAGCGTGCGCCCGGCAGCGGCGTCGCGCGCACGGTTATCTTTCAGCAGGGCGCGGTAGCGGTCCTCGATCTCGGTCGCGCTGTGCGCGGGCAAAAGCTGCTCCATCCAGCCGTCAAGCGCGACCTCCGCACGCGGAAACTCCGCCGCCGCGTCGCGCGCGCCAGCCAAGGCTGCCGAAAGTCGCGCGACCGTCTCAGCTCGCGCCGCCGCCACCGCCACCGCGACCTCGGCCGTCTCATGCTCGACCGCATCGAGCCAATGGGCGTCGCTCGCCGCCTCTTCCAGCAGGCGGTTGCGCGAGCGCAGCGAACGTTCGAGCGCGGCGACGCGGCTAGAATGGGCGGCGTCAACTGCTAGGACAAGTCGATCGAGAAAACGGCGGCGCTCCGAGGCCGGCCCGTTGAACAGCCGGTCCATGGCCGGCGTGAGCCATACGACGCGCAGGTGATCGGCGAAAAACATCGCTGAGCCGACCGCTTCACGATCGACGCGGCATTGGCGCGTGGGCGAAGCGTCTTCAGCCGTCGGCGGATCGATGCCGGTGCCGAGCGTGGCTAGCCCCAGCATGCCCTCGATCTCGGCCGACACCGCCCAGGCGCCGTCGCCTTCGGAAAAAGCCAGTTCCTCGAGTGTGGCGCGGCGCAAGCCGCGGCCGGGGGCGAGCAGCGAAATCGCCTCGATCAGATTGGTCTTGCCAGCGCCGTTGGCGCCAGTGAGTACCACCGGCCCGGCGCGGTCGAGCGCAACTTGCGCGGCGTGATAGCTGCGGAAATTGTTGAGCGTCAAGCGGCGCAGGAAGGCGGCGGTCATCGACGACCCATACCACCGTCTCGCTTATTGAGAGAAGCTCACACCCGCATCGGCATCAGGACGTAGAGCGCGCCCTTGGCGTCCTTGTCCTGGATCAGCGTGGGCGAGCCGGGATCGGCAAGCTTGAGCACCGCCACCTCGCCCTCGATCTGGGCGGCGATGTCGAGCAGATAGCGCGAATTGAATCCGATATCGAGCGCATCGGAATCGTATTCGATCTCGATCTCTTCCGTGGCGCTGCCGCTGTCCGGATTGGTCACCGACAGGACCAGCCGCCCGCCGGTGATCGAGAGCTTGACCGCGCGGCCGCGCTCGCTCGACACGGTGGAGACACGGTCGACGGCTGCCTCAAAATCCTTTTTGTCCACGGTCAACAGCTTATCGTTGTTGAGCGGGATCACGCGCGCGTAGTCGGGGAAGGTGCCGTCGATCAGCTTGCTGGTGAGAACGACGTTGCCGATGGTAAAGCGGATCTTGCCGGCGGAAAGTTCTATTCCCACTTCGCCTTCGCCGGTCTCGATCAGCCGTTGCACCTCGCCCACGGTCTTGCGCGGTACGATGATGCCGGGCATGCCGGCGGCGCCGCCCGGCAGCGGCAACTCACACTGGGCGAGCCGATGCCCGTCGGTCGCCACCGCGCGCAGCGTGGCGGCCTTGGCGGTGCCGGCCGTGTGCAGATAGATGCCGTTCAAATAATAACGGGTTTCTTCGGTTGAAATGGCAAACTGTGTCTTGTCGATCAGCCGCTTGAGATCGGCGGCCGGCAGCTTGAAGGAATGGCTCATCTCGCCGGCGGCAAGATCGGGAAAATCGCTTTCCGGCAGCGTCTGCAGCGTGAAGCGCGATCGGCCGGCACGGATCGAAAGCACGGCGCGGTCGCCGGAGCCTTCGATCACGATCTGCGCGCCTTCCGGCAGCTTGCGCACGATCTCATAGAACATGTGGGCCGGCACGGTGGTGGCGCCGGCGGGGCTCACTTCGGCGGCGATCGAGTCGGTGACTTCGAGATCGAGGTCGGTGGCCTTCAAGCTGAGCGCGCCCTTGTCGGCCTTGATCAGCACGTTGGCGAGAATCGGGATGGTATTGCGCCGCTCGACCACGCGATGGACGTGGCCCAGCGATTTCAAGAGCTCTGCACGCTCGACGGTAATCTTCATGGGGAGTCCCGCTTCGGCGCCTTGTGAAGAACGACCCTGAAAACCAGGCGCGACGGCAAGCCAGGCTCGCGGCATGCGAGGCCGGGGGCAAAGGTGGCGCGCCGACGCGAAAATCGCAAGTGTGCCGGGGCTTAAGCGGCCTCTATCCCCAAGGCGTCCACAGCCCGGGCAGCGCCCCGGTACGCGCAAGAAAACCTCGCCCCGGCCGTGCCGGGACGAGGTGCGAGGGGGCCGCGTGGGAAGACGCGCCAACTACTCCTGCAATTGGCGTTTAAGGATTTCGATCTCCTCGGCCAGCGCCATGTCGTTGCCGACCAGGCCTTCGATCTTACGCACCGCATGCAAGACCGTCGTGTGGTCGCGGCCGCCGAACCTGCGGCCGATCTCGGGAAGCGAGCGCAGCGTCAAGGTCTTGGCCAGATACATCGCCACCTGGCGCGGGCGCACGACGTTGGCCGTACGTCGCGACGACAGCAGGTCGGAACGGCTGACATTGTACTGGCGCGCCACCACCCGCTGGATGTCCTCGATCTTGACCCGCTTGGGCTCCTGCGGGCGGATCAGGTCGCGCACTTCGCGCTCGGCCATCTCCAAAGTGACGGCGTGGCCGGTGAGCTTGTTGTGAGCGAGCAGGCGGTTGAGCGCGCCTTCCAGATCGCGGCCGTTATGGGTGACGGTCTTGGCGATGTAACCGAGCACCGGCAGCGGCACGTCGAAGCTCGGATGATGTGCGCGCGCCGCCATCATGCGAGCTTTCAGAATCTCGAAGCGCAGCTCCTCGCCGAGCGGGCCCATTTCCACCACCAGCCCGCCCGCCAGCCGCGAACGCACGCGGTCGTCGAGGCTTTCCAATTCCGAGGGCGGCCGGTCGGAGGCGATCACCACCTGGCGGCCGGCATCGATTAGGGCGTTGAGCGTGTGGCAGAACTCCGCTTGCGTGGACTTGCCTTGCAGGAACTGGAGGTCATCGATCACCAGCACGCCGATGCCGCGTAGCGCCTCCTTGAAGGCGAGCGCTGTCTGGGTGCGCAGCGCCGAGACGAAGCCATACATGAATTTCTCGGCAGTAAGATAGAGTACCTTGCGCTCGCCCACGGCGTTGCCCGCCCAGGTGATCGCCTGCAACAGATGGGTCTTACCGAGGCCCACGCCGGCATGAATATAGAGTGGATTGAACATCACCGGGTCGGATCGCTTGGCGGCCGCCACCTGTTTGGCAGCGGCATGGGCAAGCGTATTGGAGCGCCCGACCACGAAGCTCTCGAAGGTGAGCCGGGCGTCGAGCGGGGAGCCGCCGAGCGCCTCGTGCGCGCTTGGGTCACCGGCCACCATCGGCCGGCCATTGCCGGATCCGTTGCTGCTGGGGAATCGGCTGGCGCCATTGCCGGCGGGCTCGAGTTCCGGTTTCGGCTTGGCCACTGCCGAGCGCAGCACCGCCGTGCGCACGATCAGCTCAACGCGGCCGACTTTGGCCTCCTGGGCCTGCCAGCAGGCCAGCACTCGTTCGGCGTAGTGCGATTGGATCCAGCTTTTGAGGAATCGGGTCGGCACCGACAGGCGCACGGTGCCCTCCTCGATCGCTTCCAGGTCCATGCGCGCAAACCAACTCGAATAGACGTCGTCGCCGACTTCTACGCGCAGGCGCTCTTTGACCCGTGACCAGCTCTCCTGATCCGCGTTGGACATTTTTTTGTTCTCAAATCCGTTGAAAGGTTGAAACGGACGCGGGTTGCTCGGCCTGACAGCAATTTTGCCGTCGACGCGCCGGGAACGGGACGCAACGTCACTCAGGCGATGATGTCGTGGGCGGAAGCCGGATCCGCGTGGGCTTTGATGCCAAGGCGGCGACACCGAAACGGTCGAGTTGACTGCGTCTTACCCCGTGGGCGGGGGCACGGCGCCTCGAACTCCGGTCGCGAACTCTGATTGACTAGGACTTATGCAAAACAAACCGGATGAAATACCGGCGCAAAAGTGAGCGGGAGGGGTGACGATGGAGGACGAATCTGCGTCGGACGCTGTGCTTTCGGTGGCGCCGGTGATGGTCACTGTTCCCGCTCCTGTCATAATAGCCCCCCTTTGTTTTGTAGCTTTCGCTTGATCTTATGACGCGTGTCCCGCTCGGAAGCCGGCGCATTGGCGCCGTCAATTACGTCGATTCTATTGTTTGGACCCACAACCCCCGACGAAAAAACACGACTTTGAACGCGGTCCCTCCGGCCCAACGCATCAAACGTCAAATATTTCCTGGCAACAGGCGCACAGTAGTCGTACTCATCCGCCGATGAGCGTATGGAGAGACCTTTTTCTGATGACGCCCGGAGAATTCCGAGCGCGTTTGTAAAAGTTACACAAGCGTTGTGCGGCGGCAACGAATTTCGCATGAGCCGCTATGGCGCAGCGCTAAACTCGCGTTTCTTGGGTGGTAGCGCCACAAGAGAGTTGCGAGGCAACGTGTTGATGAGTCGCAGGGAATTTCGCAAATGAATTGTCCGCGTGCGTGCGCCGCGGCGGTAAAAGTTTTTTGACCGTGGTCAACCCAGAAATGCCTGCGGCATGGGCATTTCAAGGTCCTCCACATCGCTTACACGTTAAGTTATTCACGATGCGCTGAAATTCTTGCGCGATAGTTCAAGGTAACCCTTGCGCGGAAACCGGTGTGGCGTCGATGTTCACGCGCGCCGACGCCGCGCGTTGTCAAGCGAAACCGTAGCGAGCAAAACTTTGTCACGAGGCGATGACATTTTGATAACGGTCCATGCGCCTTGCGCCCGAGACGCCGCCGTTCGACCGCTTTTTATCCAATTTCGATCGGAAAACGCCTGACGCGACTGCCGGCCCGACTTCAGGGCTCCCTTATGCCTGCTTCTCGAGCTTGGCGACGCGGTGGGCGAGGCGCGAAACTTTGCGGCTGGCATTGTTCTTGTGCACGACTCCGCGTTGCGCTGCACGCATGATCACCGGTTCGGCCGCCTTCAGCGCCGCCGCCGCCGCGGTGCGGTCGCCGTTGGCGATCGCTTCTTCAACTCGGCGCATTGAGCCGCGCAAGGCCGAGCGCCGCACCTTGTTGACTTCGGTCCGGCGCGCGATCTGGCGGGCGGCTTTGCGGGCAGACTTGGTATTGGCCATGTAACTCTCGTCTAACGGGACGCTGACGTGGAATTTTTCAACGAAAGCGGCCGGATTTTGCAAGAAATTGCGGCGGCGAGAAGCCCCGCCGCCAAGGCTGAGGCTTATAGTGAGGCGCCGCGCACGCGTCAACGTCGACAATCGTGCTTTAAGCCACCCGTTTGGCGCGCACCGCGTCGTAACCGGCAGTTACCGCGGTGCAATCGGCTGCCGATAGGCGCGCCAGCGGCGGTTTGACCCGCGCCAGCGCCGGATCGCCATGGATATGGGCGAGCAACGCCTTCACGCCCGACACCAGCGGCTTGCCGTCGAACAAATTTCGGATGGTTACAGCCGCATCGAGCGCCGCCCGGTCGCCCTGTGCCCAAGCGCGCGCGCATAGATCGGCATTGAGATTGGCGGTGGCCGAGATGCAGCCAGCGAAAGCGCCGGCGCGCGCCTCGATAAGCGCCGCTTCCGTCGACGGAAAAACGGCGAAATTCTTCGAGATCGCCGCCGCCGCCCGCGCGAAAGCCATGTCGCCAGAAGAATCCTTCAGACCCACGATGCGAGTCGGGAACGATTCCAGCAGTTGCCTGATCAGCATCAAGTGCCAGGGCAGGCCGGACATGGCCGGGAAATGATAGAGGTAGATCGGGATCGGCTTATCGGTCGTCGCCTCAACCAGCGCGGCGATATAGGCGGCGAGCCCGTCATCCGGCACGCCTTTGTAGTAGAACGGCGGCAGTACCAGCGCGCCGGCAAAGCCGAGTTTCGCCGCGTGGCGGGTAAGCGCGACCGCATCCGATACCGCCGCGGCGCCGGTGCCGACCATTAGTCGGTCGAGTGGTATCTTCTCCGCCTTGTAGGCGTTCATCACTGCCTTGCGCTCCTCGCGCGCGAACGAGGTGGCCTCGCCGGTTGTGCCGAGTACGTTGAGACCGTCACAGCCGTTGTCGAGCAGAGTGCGCGCGAGTTTCCCCGCACGCTTGAGATCCGGGGCGCCGCTCTCATCGATGGGCGTGGCAATCGCCGCGATCACGCCGGAAAGGGACTTGCTCAAGGATGTTCTCCGTCTGTCTCGCTAGCCGCTGATATTGTAGGCTGCCAGCGCCGCCATGTTGACGAGCTGATTGTCCTTGGCGCCGAGCTGTACGATCTGCACCGGCTGGTCGAGCCCAACCAAGAGCGGCCCGATCACGGTGGCGCCACCCAGTTCCTGCAGCATCTTGGTGGAAATAGAGGCGGAGTGGAACGCCGGCATCACCAGCACATTGGCCGGGCCTGACAGGCGGCAGAACGGATAGGGCGCAGCTAGCTCGGGATTGAGCGCGACGTCGGCTGCCATCTCGCCGTCATATTCGAAATCGACCCGCTTGTTGTCGAGGATGCGTACCGCTTCGATCACCCGCGCCGAACGCTCGCCCTCCGGGTGTCCGAAAGTGGAAAACGCCAACAGCGCGAGCCGCGGCTCGTAGCCGAGCCGGCGTGCAACGCCTGCTGCCTCGATGGCGATCTCGGCCAGTTCCTCGGCGTTCGGCATTTCGGTGACCGCTGTGTCGGCCACCACCACCGTACGCCCGCGTGCCACCACCAGCGAGACTCCGATCACGCGGTGGCCCGGCTTGGGATCTATCACGCGACACACGTCCTCGAGCGCGACCGAGAAATTGCGTGTAACGCCGGTCACCATGGCGTCGGCGTCGCCGAGTGCGACCATGCAGGCGGCGAAATGGTTGCGGTCGGTGTTCACCAGCCGTTGGCAGTCGCGTACCAGATAGCCGCGCCGCTGCAGCCGCTCATACAAGTAGTTGATATAAGACGTGTTGCGGGTCGACATGGCGGCATTGATGACCTCGATGCCTTCGCCGATTTCGATACCGAGCTCGCGGGAGGCCTCGCGCACGCGGTCCTCGCGCCCGACCAACAGGGCGGTGCCCAAGCCTTGGTGCACGAAGCTCGCCGCCGCGCGGATCACTTGTTCTTCCTCGCCTTCGGCGAAGACGACGCGCTTAGGCGCGCGACGCAGCCGGTTGAACACTTGAACGAGCGTTCCGGCGATGGGGTCGCGGCGCGAGCGCAATTGCTCGCGGTAGCCGTCCATGTCGACGATCGGCTTGCGCGCGACACCGGTATCCATGGCGGCTTTCGCCACTGCCGGCGGCACGAAGGAAATGAGCCGTGGGTCGAACGGCACCGGGATGATGTAGTCGGGTCCGAATTTTGGCCGCGCGCCATAGGCCGCCGCCACCTCGTCCGGCACGTCCTCGCGCGCTAGTTCGGCGAGCGCGCGGGCTGCGGCGATTTTCATCTCCATATTGATGGCACTGGCGCGCACGTCGAGCGCGCCGCGGAAGATATAAGGAAAACCGAGCACATTGTTGATCTGGTTGGGATAGTCGGAACGCCCCGTCGCCATGATGGCGTCGTCGCGCACTTCCGCCACTTCCTCGACGGTAATTTCAGGATCCGGATTGGCCATGGCGAAGATGATCGGCTTATCCGCCATGGACTTGACCATCTCCTTGGTAACCGCGCCCTTGGCCGAGAGGCCGTAGAATACGTCGGCGCCTTTGAGCGCGTCGGCGAGCGTGCGCGCTGAGGTTTTGACCGCGTAACCCGACTTCCACTGGTTCATGCCTTCGGTGCGACCCTGATAGATCACGCCCTTGGTGTCGCACAGGATGAGGTTTTCGGGCTTGAAGCCGATCGCCTTGAGCAATTCCAGGCAGGCGATGCCGGCGGCGCCGGCGCCGTTGCAGACCAGCTTGGTGTGCTGAATGTCGCGCCCGGTCAGGTCGAGCGAATTCAGTAGGCCGGCGGCCGAGATGATGGCGGTGCCATGCTGGTCGTCGTGAAACACCGGGATGTCGAGCAATTCGCGCAAGCGCTGCTCGATGATGAAGCATTCCGGCGCCTTGATATCCTCGAGATTGATGCCGCCCCAACCAGCGCCGAGATATTTCACGCAATTGATGAATTCGTCTGGGTCCTCGGTGGAGACCAAGAGATCGATGGAATCGATGTCCGCGAAACGCTTGAACAGCACCGCCTTGCCTTCCATCACGGGCTTTGCCGCCAGCGCGCCGCGGTTGCCGAGCCCCAGGATAGCTGTGCCATTAGTGATGACGGCGACGAAATTGCCCTTGACCGTGTAGTCGTAGGCGCGGGTCGGATCCTCCGCGATAGCCAGCACCGGCACCGCCACCCCCGGTGAATAGGCGAGCGAGAGGTCGCGCTGGGTGGCCATCGGCTTGGTGGCAATGACCTCAAGCTTGCCGGGACGCCCGCGGCTATGAAATTGCAGGGCTTCCTGGTCGGTAAAGGTCGGCCGGGTCGGGCCGGCGGGGGGCTTGGCGGGCATTTTGACTCCATGGACGCAACCGGGATGCGCGGGGCTGGAGACCCTAACGGAAGCGGGCGCGCTTGCTCAAGGCGAGCCGGTTGGGCAGCGGCGGTGGTTGAACGGAAGCGCGGCTCGGGTTAACGGTGCGCGGTGGGCGCGTGAGAAGACGTTTCGACCATGATCCGTTTCCTATTCCGCTTTATCGGCGTGCTGTGCCTGGCCGCGGCCTTTATCCTGGTGATCTATGACGGTACCAAGTCGATCGCCGCCAACAACCTTTATCTCACCAGCGTGCGGGCGCTGTGGGACCTGATCAATGCCGACAGCCTGGCGCAGCTCAAGCTACAAATCCAAACCTATGCCAACGGGGTGCTGTGGGACCCGGTGATGCTCACTTTGCTGGCGGCGCCGAGCTGGAGCGTGCTTGGCGGTCTCGGCATCATATTCGTCCTGCTCGGGCGCAAGAAAAAGCCGTTGATCGGCTACGCCCGGCCTTAAGCCAAATACCCCTCGCGCCGGCGTGAGGCCTGCGTGCGGGCCCCTATCCGAGACGTGATCGCGCGGCGCGTTTCGGATAGGTTTACCTGTGCCTATATTCCTGCCATCAATTGCAGGAGGACGAAACATGTTCGGTTTCAAGAGAATTGCCATGCCAAAGCCGGGCGAAGCACTGCCGGGCCGCAGCCAGCCGATCCGCACAGCAACTGAACACTTCATCAATCATCGCGCTCTGAACGGTCCGTATCCGGACGGCTTGGAGAAGGCCGTATTCGGGCTCGGCTGCTTCTGGGGCGCCGAACGCAAGTTCTGGGAGCTGGGTGACGGCATTCACATCACCGCCGTCGGCTATGCCAGCGGGCAGACTCCTAATCCGACCTATGAGGAGGTCTGCTCGGGCCGCACCGGCCACAACGAGGTGGTGCTGGTGGTCTACGATCCCAAGAAGATTTCTTACGAGATGCTGCTCAAAACCTTCTGGGAGAGCCACGACCCGACGCAAGGCATGCGCCAGGGCAACGATGTCGGCACGCAGTATCGCTCCGGCATCTATGTCTTTAGCGCCGCTCAGCGCAAATCTGCTGAGGCCTCGAAGGCCATGTACGAGGCGGAGCTGAAGAAGAAAGGTTATAAACCGGTCACCACGGAGATCGTCGACGCGGGCGAGTTCTACTTCGCCGAGGACTATCACCAGCAATATCTGGCCAAGAATCCGTTTGGTTATTGCGGGCTTGGCGGCACCGGCGTGTCATGCCCGATCGGCACTGGCGCCAAGCTGGTGACGGCCTAGCGCCGGCCTTTCCGACCCAATAATCGGGCGCCCAAGTCGGGCGCCCGTGGCTTTTTCCGCCCAGCGGGGGTCACCGGCGCTCCGCCGGTTAGGATTTGTTAACCATATAAAGTGTTAATTGGGTCTCAATTTCCCGCCACCCCGGATTGGTTTTCATACGGGTAGCCCGAATTTAGTTGCCCATCTTGATTGCGTTCGCGGCCGCCGCCTGTGCGAGGCAGCAGCAAGCCTATTACGTCGTCGATCCGGCGACCGGGCAGCTGGTGCCTGTTGTGCAGCAATATAGTCGGGGTGCCTATCAGCAATCTTACGCGCAGCGGCCGCAAGCGCCGCCGCAAGATGCGCAAAGCAGCAACAACAGCCGCGGCCTGTTCTCTTCGCCGCAGGCTGCCCAACAGGCTTACGCGTCACCGCAATATGCCGAGCAGGCCTATGCGCAGAGCGATGCGCAGCCGCAATACACGGCGAGCGCCGAACGCGGCCTGTTCAACGCGCGGCATAGGTCCGCCCGGCCGCAATACTCGCAGCAGCCGCAGCAATCTTACGTGTTGCAATATCACCCGCCGCAGGCCGCCGGAGGTCCCTACATCGCCGCTCCTTATGGTTATGCCTACGCGCCGTCCGCTTATCAGCAAGTCTATAACGCTTGACTCAGGCGACAAGCTGCGCGTCGTGGTGTTCGGGCAAGAAGGCATCAGCGGCTCGTATCTGGTCGACGCCGGCCGCAATGTCAGCCTGCCGCTGATCGGCACCGTGCCCGCGCGCGGCGCCACCACCCAGGCGCTCGCCCGGCTCATTACCGGGCGGCTCAAACAGGGCTATGTGCGCGAGCCGCACGTGACGGTTACGATCGAAGGCTACCGGCCGTTCTTCATCTTGGGCGAAGTCACCACGCCTGGCCAGTACCCTTACGTGCCCAACATGACGGTGAAGAGTGCCATCGCCGTCGCTGGCGGCTTTTCGCCGCGCGCCAAGAAAGACAAGGTGGAGATCACCCGCAACACCGGCGACCAGAGTTTCACCGGCAACGTGCCGCTCAATTACTCACTTCGCCCCGGCGATACCGTCGTGGTCAAGGAGCGGTGGTTCTAGAGGCTTAGCCCGCTCGTCCCCGCTAAAGCGGGGACCCAGTACTGGATGCCCGCTTTCCGCGGGCATGAGCGGAAAATGGTGGTTCGTGGTCGCGCTTACTTCATATGCTTGCCGAGGAACTCCTGCGCCCGGCTCCAGCCCAGATCGGCGGCGGCCTTGTTGTAACTGGCGCGCTCGTCGCAATAGAAGCCATGCGCGGCGCCCGGATAGACGTAGATCTCCGCCTGCGGCTGTTTCTTCTTGATGATCTCCACCACGTCCATCGGGATGCTCTCGTCCTTCTCGCCGAAATGCATTTGCAGTGGGCATTTCGGCTTCTCATCGGCAAACTTGCCGATCATACCGCCGTAGAAGGCGACCGCGCAGGCAAAGCCCGGCAGCCGGCAGGCCGCCAGGAACGAAGCGGTCCCGCCCATGCAGAAGCCGATCACGCCCCGGGCGCCGGCGCCTTTCAGAGTCGCTTGGGCGGCGGCGACGTCGGCCATCATGTGGTCCCAGTTGAGATTGCCAAGATAGCTGCGGGCATTGGCAATCTCGTCGGGCGTATAGCCGCATTCGAAATTGCGCACGAAACGGTCGAACACCGCCGGCGCCACCGCCGAATAGCCCAATGCTGCGAGGCGGTCGCAGACTGCGCGGATGTGGTGGTTGACGCCGAAAATCTCCTGCACCACGACGATGGCGCCTTTCGCCTTGCCTTGCGGATCGGCACGGTAGGCGCCGAGCGAGTGCTGGTCAGTGGTGGTGAGTGTGAACTGCTGGCCCAAGGTAACCTCCCGTTTTTTGTCAATCGAAATGGGATCAAACGCTTTTGTCGCGCCCGCGCGATTTCTAGCATGGCAGCGCGGGTAGAAACTACCCGGTGACGTCGATGAAGGCCCGCGCCAGCAATTCGTAGGAGCGCTTGCGCGCCGCGTGGTCGAAAATCATGGCTGTGACCATCAATTCATTGGCCTTGGTCGCCGCGAGCAGTGGCTCCAACCGCGCCTTGACGGTCGCCGGGCTGCCCACGGTGAGCCGGCTACGGTTCTGCGCGATGCGCGCCTTATCGACCGGGGTGTAGTCGTAAGATGCCGCTTCCTCGGGCGAGGCAAGCGGAAGGTATTCGCCCTTGGCGCGGCGCACGAAATTGAGCTCCACTGTCATTGCTAGCCGCTCGGCTTCTTGGTCACTGTCCGCGCACACCACATGGGTCGCCAGGATCGCATAGGGCTTGTCGTGCGACGGCGAGGGCCGGAAATTATCGCGATAAAGTCGCATCGCCTCCACCGCGTCGAAATTCGCGAAGTGATGGGCAAACGCAAAGGCCGCGCCGATCTGGCCGGCCAATTGCGCCGAATAGTCGGAGGAGCCGAGTAGGAAGATCGGCGGTAGCGGCACATCCGACGGCATGGCGCGCACCTTGTGAAATGGATGTCCTTCCGGAAATCCGCGCGTTTCCAACAGCATCAGCTCCTGGAAGCGCTCGAGGAAATCGTCCTCTTCGCTGATGCCCTGGCGGCGGCGCAACATGTAGGAAGTGGCGGGATCGGTGCCCGGCGCGCGGCCCAAGCCAAGATCGATGCGACCGGGAAAGAGCGCCTCGAGCACCTTGAAACGCTCAGCCACCATCAGCGGTGCATGGTTTGGCAGCATCACGCCGCCGGAGCCGATGCGCATGTGCTCCGTCACCGCGGCGATCTGTCCGATCATGATCTCGGGAGCAGAGCTGGCGATGGCCGGGAGGTTGTGGTGCTCGGCCACCCAATAGCGGGTGAAGTCGAGCCGGTCCGCGAGTTGCGCGAGATCGAGCGTATTGTGCAGCGCCTGCGCTGCGGTGGAACCGGCCGACACCGGCGACAGATCGAGGACCGAAAGCGGGATCATGCCGTTATCATATCATGCTGGGCGGCGGCTTCTCTCGCGTGACGATCTGCGTATGATACGGGAGCGAGAGAGGCGAAAGGGAGCGTGCGCCGATGGCTTCGCTGCTCGAATGGAAGGTTCCGCCGGCCGCGCAGCCGCGCCCGGAAGACTACAGCCACGATCTTGAGCGCGCGCTGTCCGCGATGGTCGGCCTGCATTCCATGATTCCGGCCGACGCCTTCACCGCCGACACCCTCGGCGTCGAGCGCGCTGGCAATGGTGTGCTGATCGACGACGGGCTAGTGCTGACCATCGGTTACCTGATCACCGAGGCCGAGACCGTTTGGCTGCATTGCGGTGACGGCCGCGTGGCGGCGGGCCACGCCCTCGGCCTTGACCAGGAAACCGGTTTCGGCCTGGTGCAGGCGCTCGAGCGCATGGATCTGCCGTCGCTGCCGCTCGGCACGGCGGCAAGCGTTGACATCGGCGAGCGCGTGGTAGTGGGCGGTGCCGGCGGGCGCACCCGCTCGCTCGCCGCCCGCATCGCCGCCAAGCAGGAATTCGCCGGCTATTGGGAATACGTGCTGGACGAGGCGATCTTCACTTATCCCGCGCATCCCAATTGGGGCGGCACCGGCCTGATCGCGCCCAACGGTGAGCTGATCGGCATCGGCTCGCTGCAAGTCGAGCGCATGCGCGAGGGCCGCAACGAGCATCTCAACATGATCGTGCCGATCGACCTGGTAAAGCCGATCCTCGACGACTTGCGCAAGTTCGGCCGCGTCGACAAGCCGGTGCGGCCGTGGCTCGGTCTCTACTCGACCGAAATCGAAGACAAGATCGTGATTGTCGGCATCGCGCTTAAGGGGCCGGCGGCGCGCGCCGAATTGAAGACCGGCGATATCGTGCTGTCAGTCGCCGGAGAGCAGGTCACAAACTTGGCCGCTTTCTACCGCAAGGTCTGGTCGCTCGGCGATGCCGGCGTGGAAGTGCCGCTCACGCTCTACCGCGAGGGCGTCACCTTCGACGTGGCGGTGAATTCATCCGACCGCGCCAAGTTCCTGAAGACGCCGCGGTTGCACTGACGTCACGCGGGACCAGTCAGCTCTTCTTTCCGAAAAGCTTTATCACTCCGGCGTAGGTCATGAGCGCCGCCATCAGCCAGGTGAGTATCGCGCCGAAACCAAACACAACGCGAACCGATCATTTCGGCCAGCGAGCCCCAAACTGGCAACGATATCGAGAATTGGCGCGTGCCGGCGCCGAAGGCAATCCAGGTGCCGATGCTGGCGAGCTCTGCGATTATGGTCAGAGCCGCCAGCCATTGCATCACCACCGCGATCGCCGGCGCATTGTCCGGCAAATGCGGCTGCTTGTCGGGAACGCGCAGCGAGGCGCGCACCAGCACCGAAAGGCCACCTGCAAAAAACACCAGCCCGGCGGCAAATCCCAGCCAGTTCGGTCCGTTGATATGGCTCGGCGAGCGGGCCAGCCCCAAGCTCACCAGCGCCAGGTAAAATCCACCGCCTGCCAAGGCCACGCCGATCGCCAGCAAGGTCCAGTCGAAAGAGCGTGTTGACGAAGAATTCGGCTCGGCCATGCGCGTGCCTTGGCGCCATGAAATGCGCGGGCATTCACTAACACGACATGCTTGCCAAAACGTTGAACGGCCCCGTCAGGCCTCACTTTCCTCGATCTTGTCAACACGGCTGGCATAGAACGCCAGATGATCTTTGATCGCTGCCATCGCCGGAATGGGCTGCTCGTAGCTCCACACTGCGTTATCGGCGCTGCGGCCGTCGACGGATATCGTGAAATAGCTGGCGTCGCCCTTGTAAGGACAATAGGTGCGGTGGTGGTGGGCTTGAGCGCGCTCATGTCAGCGTCGGCGCGCGGAATGTAATGCACGGGCCGATAGCCAACTTCATCCAGCCTCAGCGCCTTTGTCGTGTCGGCGATCACTTTGCCGGCAAAGCTGATGCGTACACGCTTGGCGTTGCGCTCGATGGTGATCGGATGGTCAGGATCGGGCTCTTTCATGCGGCTTGCCTTGCTATCGATTTTAACCACGCGTTAGCCAAACAAAAGAGCCTGGGGTCTGTGTCGTTGGTGAGCTGATTCCACCTTGCCTTTGTCGCGTTTGCGAAAAATTGACCGGCCGAGATTAGGAATATGGCAGAACCTTTTAACTAGCGTGGGGGTCCACATTGACCCAAACAGTGGCGCGTTTCATGCCGAACATGTCGCTTTCGCTGACCAACAAGTCGGTCGAAAAATTGATTCAGGGCCTCAACATCCTGATCGTCGACAGCAATTTCTACACGCGCCGGCTCACCCGCGCCATGCTGATGAATCTCGGCACCAAGTTGGTGGTAGAGGCCGCCGACGGGCTGGCCGCGCTGGAGTCGATTCGCACCTGCGACCCGGACGTTATGTTCCTGGATTGGGACATGCCGGTGCTCAACGGCATGGAGGTGATGCGCATCGTGCGCTCGCCCGGCGTGTTCCCGCGCCCCAACTTGCCGATCATCATGCTGACCAATCGCGCTCAGCGCTCCACCGTGATTGAGGCATTGCGCGGCGGCGCGCACGAATTCCTGATTAAGCCGACCTCGCCCAAGGCGCTCGGCGACCGGTTGACATCGATCGTGGTCAAGCCGCGACCGATGGTGAAGCTCGGCAAGTACTACGTGCCGCAGCCGCGCCGCATGCCGGTGCTGAGCGAACTGCCAAAGGCCGGCTGAAGGCGCCGCCGTTCGCTGCGGCTGGCGGGAAAACTGGCGCGCCCGAGACGATTCGAACGTCCGACCTTTGCCTTCGGAGGGCAACGCTCTATCCAGCTGAGCTACGGGCGCGTTGAGCCCTCCCATAGACGAAACGGGCCCGAGCGGCAACGCCACCGAGTTCCCCGAAAAAGCGCCGAAAGCTGCGATGTTTCTGTGATTAAGCCCGCCCCGGGTTGCGTCAGCGCCTTGCGCCGCCACGCGAATCTCTTAGAGCTTGAGGCTTCGCGCATTGGGCGCGCAAGGAGCAATTTCAATGGCAGCGACCGTAGCCAAGCCAAAACCCGTCACCACCCGTCACCTCGCCGCGACACTCTCGGAGCAGCATCAGCTGACCAAGAAGCAGGGCCTTGAGATGCTGGAGGATCTCATCGGCATGATCACCAAGCACCTGAAGAAGGGCGAGCGGGTGAAGATCGCCGGTCTCGGCATTTTGCAGGTGCGCAAGCGTGCCGCCCGCATGGGCCGCAATCCGGCGACCGGGGAGCCGATCCACATCAAGGCCAAGAAGAAGGTCGCCTTTCGCGCCGCCAAGGACCTGAAGATGGCGATCTGATCGGCCTTTGCGATTTCGGCTTCGAAGACCCCGCCGGTTTCGGCGGGGTTTTTGTTTGGGTAGTACGCGGGCCATGCAACAATTACGGTGTCATACGCGGGCTTGATCCGCGCATCCATGATGACGCCCCGTCTATAACAGCCTTACGGTCGGCCATGTTTGCTGAGCAACTTCATGGATTGCCAGGTCAAGCCCGGCCATGACGACAGAGGGCCGGCCGGTCTATAATGACCCGCACAGCTAAGTTACCAAGGAGGTCACATGTCGCAAGCGGCCGAAAAGCGCGACGCCAAGTCGGTGATGCTGAAAGACGCGGAGTTCGACTGGCAGGACCCGCTCGACCTCGAAGGCGAACTCACCGAAGAAGAACGCATGGTGCGCGATTCCACGCGCGGCTTCGCGCAAGACTACTTGATGCCGCGCGTCATGGAGGCCTACCGCGACGAAAAGTACGATCCCAACCTGATCCTCGAAATGGGCAAGCTCGGCCTACTCGGTCCCACTATCCCGGAGGAATACGGCGGCGCGGGCTTAGGCCATGTCGCTTATGGCCTGATCACGCGCGAACTCGAGCGCGTTGATTCGGGCTACCGCTCCACCATGTCGGTGCAGTCATCGCTGGTGATGCATGCGATCTACGCCTATGGCACCGAAGCGCAGCGCCGCAAATATCTGCCCAAGCTTGCCACCGGCGAGATCATCGGCTGTTTTGGCCTGACCGAGCCCGACCACGGTTCCGATCCCGGCGGCATGGTCACGCGCGCGGTAAAAACCTCTGGCGGCTACAAGCTCAACGGCGCCAAAACCTGGATCTCCAATGCACCGGTCGCCCATGTCGCGGTGGTGTGGGCAAAGCTCGACAATGGCATCCGCGGTTTCCTGGTCGAGCGTGGTATGAAAGGCTTCTCCACGCCCAAGATCGAAGGCAAGCTGTCGCTGCGCGCCTCCATCACCGGCGAGATCGTGCTCGAAGACTGCGTGGTGCCAGAAGAAAATTTTCTGCCCAACGTGAAAGGCCTCGCTGGCCCCTTCGGTTGCCTCAACAACGCCCGCTACGGCATTTGCTGGGGCGCCATGGGCGCCGCCGAGTTCTGCTGGCATCGCGCGCGGCAATACGTACTCGACCGCAAGCAGTTCGGCCGCCCGCTCGCCGCCAATCAGCTGGTGCAGAAAAAGCTCGCCGACATGCAGACCGAGATCGCGCTTGGCTTACAAGGCGCGCTCCGCCTCGGCCGCATGCTGGAGGCGGGCAAAGCGGCACCGCCGTCGATCTCGCTCATGAAGCGCAATAATTGTGGCAAGGCGCTCGAGGTGGCGCGGCTTGCCCGCGACATGCACGGCGGCAACGGCATTTCCGAGGAATATCACGTGATGCGCGTGCTTTCGAACCTGGAGACGGTCAATACCTACGAGGGTACGCATGACATTCATGCGCTGATTCTGGGGCGCGCGCAGACCGGAATTCAGGCATTCTTCTAACCAGTCTGCCAACCGGCTAACTTGCCGTCACTAGGTTTTTCGCGGTGACGTTCGCTCCGCGCGCTGGAATTCACCCGTCGAAATGACGCTTCACATCATCTTGCTACTGGTCGGCGCCGGCATTGTCGCCGGCATCACGGCCACCATGGTCGGCGGCGGCGCGGTCGTGCTTTATCCGGCGCTACTCGCCTCCGGCGTGCCGCCGCATTTGGCGGTGGTATGCATTCTCGCGTCTGTCGCGCCGGCGGCGATGCTGGGTGCCTTATCGGACTACTCACAATTGCCGCCGTTCAACCGGGCCTTCCTCGGCTTGATCCTCGCCTCGGTCATCGGTGCCGGCGTCGGCGCCTCGCTGCTGTTGCTGACGCCGGAGCGCATGTTCGCGCAGCTGATGCCGCTACTGATCGGCTTTGCCACGCTGCTGTTCGCCAATTCCGAACGCATCAGCGGCTGGCTGCGCGCGCGTGCCGCCGGCCGCGGCCATGACATCACGTTCAACGTCGCCAGCCTGAAGGTGCTGCTCCCGGTCTCGTTCTATGGCGGCTATTTCGGCGCCGGCGTTGGCATCATGATGCTCGGCGTGTTTTCGCTGGCAACCGGCGGCGATTATCGCTCCGCCAATGTCGCCAAGAATTTCGTCGCCAGCCTCAACGGCACGACCGCGACCTTGATTTTTGCGACGCAGGGTGCGGTGCTGTGGCCGCAGACGCTGGCGCTGATGGCGGGCACCATCGCCGGCGGATTGATCGGGGCCTATGTGGCGCGCGTTATTTCGCCCCGTGCGGTTCGCGTGCTGATCGTCCTGGTGGGCGCTGGCTTAACCGTGGCGCTCGCCCGCCGCTATTGGTTCTAGAGCGCGATCGAATTGACGTTGTGCGCGAGATCGCAAACGCGCCTGGTCATGGCGCTGCCGGGATCGGTCAGCGCATCGACAATGGTGAAATGATTGGCGCCGGCGATCTCCTCATAGCGCGTCTGAACCATGGCCTGCCGCCAGGCTTCGGCGATGCTGCGGCTCTGGCGCAGGAATTCGCTCGACTCCAGCGCGCCCACCACGGTGTCGAGGGTGCGGCCGGGCGGCACGCGCCAATAAAGCGGCGAAACCTGCCGCGCGTCGGCCGGACCGAGGCGCAAATCCTGATTGACCGAAATATTCACGAGTGGTGTGAGATCGAAAACTCCCGAGATCGCATAGGCGCGGGGCACGAGGTCGATCGGCGCGTCGGAAGCGAAAGCCTTCCATTCCTGCGCCACCATGCAGGCGGCGAGATGCCCGCCGGAGGAATGGCCGCAAACCGTGATGCGCCGGCGTTGCTTGCGCCACAGCCACAGGCAAGCGGCGCGCGTCTGCTCGATGATGGTTGCGATCGTTACCTGCGGGCAGAGATCGTATCCCACGACCGCGACGCTGACGCCCTGGGCATTCGGCCCGGCCGCAATCTGGCTGAACATCGAAGGCTCGAGCGTGCGCCACCAGCCGCCATGGATGAACAGCGCGAGCGGCGTCGAAGAATCATTGTCCTTGGCGGGGAACAAATCGATGGTCTGGCGCGGCGAGGGGCCATAAGACGCGCCCAGCTCGGCGTCGCGCGCGGCATCGCGATAGGCCGCTCCCTCACGCGCCCAGCGCGCGAAAATTTCCGGGTGCTCGGGCACGCGGGCGCGGTTGTCGTATTCCTTTTCGTAGTCGATGGCCATTTCGCCGCAGAGTGACCCATGGCGCGGACTCAGGCAAGGCGACAGGATCGAGAAAAACCGCTATCTCTTGTCTCATGAAAATCGACGGCAAGGACACGCGCACGATCTGGTTGGAGAGCAACAGGCAAAGCGTCGGCATCATCGACCAGACGTTGCTGCCGCACCGCTTCGCCACCGCTCGGCTTGCGACGCTGGCCGACGCCGCGCGCGCGATTCAATCCATGCAGGTGCGCGGCGCGCCGCTGATCGGGGCGACAGCGGCTTACGGGATATGGCTGGCGCTGCGCGAAGACGCCTCCGACGAGGGCCTGGAGCGCGCCTGTGCCACGCTCATGGCGACACGGCCGACCGCGGTCAATCTGAAATGGGCGCTCGATGAAATGCTGGCGGCAGTGCGCAATAGGCCGCGCGGCGAACGCGCCGCCGCCGCCCTGCGCCGGGCCGGCGAAATCGCCGACCAGGATGTTGCCACCAACCGGGCGATCGGCCGCCACGGGTTCACCCTGATCGAGGCGATCGCGGCGAAGAAGAAGGCCGAGCGCGTCAACGTGCTCACCCATTGCAATGCCGGCTGGCTGGCGACGGTGGACTGGGGCACGGCGACGGCACCGATTTATACGGCGCATGACAAGGGGCTGCCGGTGCATGTGTTCGCCGACGAGACACGGCCGCGCAACCAGGGCGCTTCGCTCACCGCCTGGGAGCTCGGCCACCATGGCGTGCCGCATACCGTCATTCCCGACAATACCGGCGGCCATCTGATGCAGCATGGCATGGTTGATATTGTGATCGTCGGCGCCGACCGCGTCACCGCTGAAGGAGACGTCTGCAACAAGATCGGCACTTACCTCAAGGCGCTGGCCGCCCACGACAACCGAGTGCCGTTCTATGTGGCGCTGCCGTCGCCGACCATCGACTTCACGGTGAGCGACGGGGTTGCAGAAATCCCGATCGAGCAACGCGCAGCCGACGAAGTCGCAACCATGACCGGCAAGACCAAAGACGGCCGCATCGAGACCGTGCAGGTCATCCCGGACGGCACGAGCGTCGCCAATTACGGCTTCGACGTCACGCCGGCGCGGCTCGTCAGCGGGCTCATCACCGAGCGCGGCGTGCTGGCGGCCAGCCGCGAGGCGCTCAGCGCGGCCTTTCCCGAACGCGCCGGAAACCGTGATAAGATTGCGTCATGACGCTCGCCGCCAAACAACCCATGGAACTTCCCATTGACGGTCGCCAGTCGGACACCGCGCTGGCGGTGGCGCGCGGCGCCGCCCGCCTATTGCATGCGCACGGCTTCTACGTCGTGAGCGAGTTGTCGCTGCCCTCGGGGCGCCGCGCCGACCTGGTGGCGCTCGATGGAGGCGGCGCCATCTGGATTGTCGAGGTCAAGTCATCGGTCGCCGACTTCCGCGCCGACCAGAAATGGCAGGACTACCGGCTCCATTGCGACCGGTTGTTCTTCGCCACCACGGTCGAGGTGCCGTGCGAGATTTTCCCGCCCGACGTCGGGCTGATCGTGGCCGATGCTTACGGCGCGGAATTCCGGTGCGAAGCGCCCGAGCACAAATTGCCGGCGGCAACCCGCAAGGCGATGATGCTGATCTTCGCGCGCGCAGCCGCATTGCGCCTGCAATCGCTCGCCGATCCGAATGGGCCCTATGGGGACGTGGGTTGATTAAAGCGGCGCGCGTTTGGCCAGAATCCGCTGCAGCGTGCGGCGGTGCATGTTGAGCCGGCGCGCGGTTTCCGACACGTTGCGGCCGCATAATTCGTAGATGCGCTGGATATGTTCCCAGCGCACGCGGTCGGCCGACATGGGATTTTCCGGCGGCTCGATCTTGCTGGTGCCCTGCGCCAGCAACGCCGCCACCACGTCGTCGGCATCGACTGGCTTGGCGAGATAATCGACCGCGCCCATTTTCACCGCGTTCACCGCGGTAGCGATATTGCCATAGCCGGTGAGAATAATGCCGCGCGCGTCCGGGCGGCGCCGTTTGAGCACAGAGATCACGTCGAGGCCATTGCCGTCGCCGAGCCGCATGTCGACGATCGCGAAGGCGGGGGTCGACTTTTCCACCTGTAACAGTCCATCCGCCACCGATTCGGCGATGGTTACGGTAAAGCCACGCTGCTCGAGCGCCTTGGCCAGCCGCTGCAGGAACGAGCGATCGTCGTCGACGATCAGCAAAGACCGTTCCTTGGGCACTTCTGCCGCCGGCTCCGCGACGTCGTTCATGGCGATATCCACACTATCACCCATCTCAATCCAAGTTCGATCTGTATTTTATCTCGGCCGGCACGTTTTTGCACAACACAACATAGTTATCATAATGCGCAATCTCAAGCCGCCGCGAAAGTCAATGGGCGCTCGAAATCGCTGCGGCTCCAGCGCAAGCGCACGATCGCGCCGCGCTCGGGAGATGTGCGGTTCTCGAAGGTGAGTGTCGCGCCCGAGCGCTCCAGCAGCGTCTTGGCGATGAAGAAGCCCAGACCCAGTCCGGCCGGTTCCTCGTCGGCCTTCGCCGGATTGCGGCGGCGGCGGCTGACGTAAGGCTCACCGATGCGGTCCATGATTTCCGGCGCGAAGCCGGGGCCGTCGTCGCTGATGGTGATGTCAACCGCATCCTCGTCCCATTGCGCGCCGACCACCGCGCGCTCGCGCGCGAAATCGACGGCGTTTTCCAGAAGATTGCCGAGGCCGTAGAGGATCGCCGGATTGCGCGCGCCCACCGGTTCGCCGCCGCGCTCGGCCGGCAGCGAAACATCAATCGAAACGCCGAAATTGCGATGCGGTGCCACCACCTCTTCGATCAGCGTGGTGAGCGGCATGCGGTCGAATGGCTCGCCGCTTGACGACAATTCGGTGAGCTTGGCCAGGATATCGCGGCAGCGCGTGGCCTGCTCGCGCAACAGCCGCACGTCGTCGCCGTGCGGCGCGTTCTGCGCGATCGCGTTTACAAGTTCCTTGGCGATCACCGAGATGGTGGACAGCGGTGTGCCGAGCTCATGCGCGGCGGCGGCCGCAAGGCCATCAAGCTGCGAGAGGTGCTGCTCGCGCGCCAGCACCAGTTCGGTAGCGGCGAGCGCATCGGCGAGCTGGCGCGATTCCTCGGTGATCTGCCAGGTATAGACACCGATGAATCCGATGGCGAGCAGGATTGAGAGCCACACACCCATCATGTAGATCGGTGGTAGTTGCAGGGGATCGTCGGTGTCCCATGGCAGCGGATAATGCACAAACACCAGCACGGTGGCGCAGGCGATCGCGAAACCGCCGAGCATGAGCGTGAAACGCGGCGGCAGCGCGGTCGCCGACAGCAGCACCGGTGCGAGAAACAGGAACGCGAACGGGTTTTGCAATCCGCCGGTCAAAAACAGCAGCACCGCCAGTTCCGCGGTATCGAAGGCCAAGAGCCAGGCGGCACGGTCGGGCTCGAGCCGCTGTGTAATATGGAAGCGCAGCCGCAGCGCCACGTTGAGCCAGGCCGACAGCGCGATCACCGCCAGGCAAGCATAGACCGGCAGCGGGAAATCAAGCCCGTAATGAACCACCAGCACGGCGGTGGTCTGGCCGATGACCTCCAGCCAGCGTAACCGTACCAGTGTGTCGAGGCGCACGTTGCGGCGCGGATGATATTGGGCGAGGCCGAGCGCGGGCATGAATTGAGTGTAAGCCAGCGACCCCGGCACCTCAAAATTGGCTGCCGCAGTGGGGCTTGCGCTTCGCGGCGCGCGGCGTCACATCTCCCCGCAGCATGGACGCCAGCAATACCAGCGCCGTGACCGTCGACCGCCTGGTCAAGCTCTACAAGGGCGTGGCGGCGGTCGACGGCATTTCGTTCCGACTGGCGCCCGGCTCGATCACTGGCCTGCTCGGCGGCAACGGCGCCGGCAAGACCACGACCATTGCTATGATCATGGGCCTGGTCACGCCCACCGCCGGCAGCGTCACGGTGTTGAGCGTGAAAATGCCGAAAGAGCGCTACCGCGTCCTGCACCGGATGAATTTCGAGAGCCCCTATGTCGACATGCCGACGCGGCTGACGGTGCGGCAGAACCTGTCGGTGTTCGCGCAACTCTACGCCGTCGCCGATATCGAGGCGCGCATCGCCGAGCTTGCCGCCGATCTCGATCTTGCGGAATTTCTCGACCGGCCCAACGGCAAGCTCTCGGCTGGGCAAAAGACGCGGGTCTCGCTCGCCAAGGCGATGCTCAATAAGCCGGAAGTGCTGCTGCTTGACGAGCCGACAGCCTCGCTCGATCCCGACACGGCCGACTGGGTGCGCTCGCGGCTCGAACGCTACCGCCGCGCCAACCGCGCAACCGTCTTGCTCGCCTCCCACAACATGAACGAGGTCGAGCGCTTGTGCGAGCGCGTCATCATCATGAAGCGGGGCCGCATCGAGGACGACGACACGCCCGAACGCTTGCTCGCCCATTACGGCCGCGAAACCTTGGAGGAGGTGTTCCTCGACGTCGCGCGTGGGCGCGACCGCCAGCGCGAGGCTGCACAATGACCAGCATCGACTCCGGCTTCGAGTTCTCGCTCAACCGCGTTGCCGCCATGGTGAGGCGCTACTGGTATCTGCTGCGTTCGTCCTGGCCGCGCATCCTCGATCTGATCTACTGGCCGACGGTGCAGATGCTGATGTGGGGCTTCCTGCAGATGTACGTCGCGCAAAACGCCGGCTTCTTCGCGCGCGCCGGCGGCGTGTTTATTGGCTCTGTGCTGCTGTGGGACATACTATTCCGCGGCCAGCTCGGCTTTTCCATTTCGTTTCTGGAGGAAATGTGGTCGCGTAACCTCGCCAATATCATGATGTCGCCGCTACGACCGGTGGAGTTCATCTCCGCGCTGATGATCATGAGCGTGGTGCGGCTCGCGATCGGCATGGTGCCGGTGACACTGCTCGCCGTCGCCTTCTTCGGCTTCAATCTGTGGTCGCTGGGCTTCGCGCTTGCCGCCTTCTTCGCCAATCTGATGATGACCGGCTGGTCGGTCGGCATCTTCGTCTCCGGGCTGTTGTTGCGCAACGGCATGGGCGCCGAGAGCTTGGCCTGGACCATTATGTTCCTGTTCCTGCCGCTCACTTGCGTCTATTACCCGGTGACGGTGCTGCCCGGTTGGCTGCAATACGTCGCCTGGTCGCTGCCGCCGACCTATGTGTTCGAAGGCATGCGCGCGCTTTTGATCGAGCACGTCTTCCGCGCCGACCTGATGATTCAGGCGCTCGCCTTCAACGTCGTGCTGTTTGCGGCTGCGTCATTCGCCTTCCTCAAGCTGCTGCAGAGCGCGCGGGTCCACGGCACGCTGTTGCAGGCCGGCGAATAAGCCGAAAATTCTCATAGCTTCAAGTGGTTGATGGGCCCCGCCGGGTTGTAAACCGGGTGCGAAGGACTTATCTGTAATGTTGACCGCATGACAGAAAAACGACAGTCTGCCGCAGTGCAGCAAGGGCCGGGGATGGAATCGACGGTGATCGGTGAATTCGACGGGGCGGCAACGCTTCCCGGCGAAATCGGGCCGTTATTCGTCTCGCCGATCTATTGGCTCTACGAAATGAGCCTGGCCGCGCTCAATCCGTCGCGCGCCTTCGCCGACGCCACCCGCCTGCTCTTCAAGAACCCGGCCAATCCGCTCGCCTATACCACCTACGGCAAATCGGTAGCCGCGGCGATGGAATTATTCGAGCGCTCGACGCGCCGCTATCACCGTCCGGAATGGAATATCGACCACACCACTGTCGGCGGCGAACGGGTGCCGGTGCATGTGACCAGCTTTTGGGAGCGGCCGTTCTGCAAGCTGTTGCATTTCGAGCGCGCGTTCCGGCACGTTCCGCGGCGGCCGCAGCCGAAACTGCTGATCGTCGCGCCGATGTCGGGTCATTACCCGACGCTGCTGCGCGGCACGGTGGAAACGTTTCTGTCCAATCACGACGTCTATCTCACCGAATGGACTGACGCGCGCATGGTGCCGCTCAGCGAAGGCGGTTTCGATCTCGACGACTATATCGACTACATCATCTCTATCCTGCACCGGCTTGGCGGCGACGTGCATGTGATCGCGGTGTGCCAGCCTTCGGTGCCGGTGCTGGCGGCGGTCGCGCTGATGGAGGCGGCCAAGGATCCTTACGTGCCGCATTCCATGGTGCTGATGGGCGGGCCGATCGACACCCGCATCAATCCGAACGATGTCAACGAATTGGCTGAAAGGCGCGGGCTCGACTGGTTCCGCAGCCACGTCATCACCAAGGTGCCGTTCCCGCATCCCGGCTTCATGCGCGAGGTCTATCCCGGCTTCCTGCAGCTGCACGGTTTCATGAGCATGAACATCGACCGCCATCTCAAGGCGCATCACGACCTGTTCCTGCACCTGGTCAAGGGCGACGGCGATTCGGCGCAGAAGCATCGCGAGTTCTACGACGAATATCTCGCGGTCATGGATCTCGCCGCCGAGTTCTATCTGCAGACCGTCGATACCGTATTCATCCGCCACGCACTGCCGAAAGGCGAAATGACCCATCGCGGCCGAAGAGTCGATCCGTCCGCGATTCGGCGCGTCGCGCTGATGACGATTGAAGGCGAGAACGACGATATCTCGGCGCTCGGGCAGACCGAGGCGGCGCACGCTCTATGCTCGAACATTCCCGCCGATGACAGGGCGCATTATGTGCAGCCCGAGGTCGGCCACTACGGCGTGTTCAACGGCTCGCGCTTCCGCTCCGAGATTGCGCCGCGCATCGCCGACTTCGTGTTGTCGCACAACGGGGCCCGCAAGCCGGCGGCGCAGCCTGCGCCCGCCAAGGCGGCCGCCCACTAGAGTGCGCGCGGCTGTTGTCGCGCCCCGCGAATCAGGTTTCCTGTCCGTAAGCCGTCGTCGTGTTTGGAGGGCCGTCGCCCGCCCTCGATCCCGGAAGGCCCAACATCTCGTGGCTCGCCAGCGCAACATCCCCAGTCCATTGAGCCATCGCGAATTCGATCACGAGGAGGCTGCGCCGCCGCGCAGCTGTGGCACACTTTCCTCCCGGCCCACGCCGGGTTGGACGAGCCCCATGCCGCTGCGCGCCTTGCTCTATCGCCGGCCGAGCGAACCGTCGGCGATCAGCATCGTCTTCGATCGCGAGGTTTACCTGGTGCGTGTGCGCCGCCACCGCCAGGCGCGCCGCTACACGCTGCGCATCCATTCCGCCACCCGCGAAGTGGTGCTCACCATGCCGCCGCGCGGCAGTTTAAAGGAGGCGCGTGCGTTCGCGCAGAAGCACGGCGCTTGGATCGCGGCGCGGCTTACCCGGCTGCCGGCGCCGGCGCCCTTCATGCACGGCATCGTGCTGCCGCTGCGCGGCGTCGATCACCGCATCGTGCACCGCTGCGGTGAGCGCGGCACGGTCTGGATCGAAGGCGCCGGCGACGAGCGCAGCCTTTGCGTCGCCGGCGAGGCGCCACATCTGGCGCGGCGTATCCATGATTTTCTCAAGCGCGAAGCTAAGCGTGATTTGGAAGTGGCGAGCAGGCTTGCCGCCGAACGGCTCGGCGTCGCGATCAAGCGCGTGTCGATCCGCGACCAGTCGAGCCGCTGGGGCTCGTGCTCGACCACCGGAGTGTTGTCTTATTCCTGGCGATTGATCCTGGCGCCGCCCTTCGTACTCGACTATCTCGCCGCGCACGAGGTCGCCCATCTCATCGAGATGAACCATTCGCGGCGATTCTGGCGCTTGGTCTCGCGCATCTGCCCGCACGTCAGCCGCGCCAAGACCTGGCTTGACGTGAATGGTTCCAACCTGCATCGCTACGGCCTGCCTGACGAGCGGCGCTAGCGTTGAGACTGCCGCGGAGGTAACAACCAGTCATGCCCGGCCTTGCGCCGGGCTTATCTTTGGAAACTGTCTGCATGCTGCGTCCCGACACCTTCGCGCTGACCGCATTGCTGGCTGGCTTGAGCGCGATCGGCCCGCTTACCACCGACATGTATCTGCCGTCGCTGCCGGACATTGCGCGACAGCTCGATGCCTCGACGGCGCAAGTGCAGCTCACCATCTCCGCTTATCTGATCGGCTTTGCGGTCGGGCAGGTCATTTATGGCCCGGTGTCCGACCGGCATGGCCGTAAGCGGGTGCTGCTCGTCTCGATCGGGCTTTATTGCGCGGCAAGTCTTGCCTGCGCGCTGGCGACGTCCATCCACATGCTGATCGCGGCGCGCGCCTTGCAGGCGCTTGGCGGGTCCGGCGGAATCGTGCTGGCGCGTGCAATGGTGCGCGATCTTTATTCGGGGGGGCGCGCGGGACGCGAATTGTCGGTAATCGGAGCGGTGATGGCGCTGGCGCCGGTGCTGGCGCCGATCGCCGGTGGTGTCCTGCAGACCGGCTTCGGCTGGCGCTCGGTGTTTTTCACCCTGGTCGCGGCCGGTCTGGCCGGCGCGGGCGTCGTCTGGTGGCTGCTGCCGGAAACGCTGACGCAGCGCGCGGGCGAGCCGGTGTCGCTGTCCTTGATCGCCCGGTCCTATCGCGTGGTCGCCCGCAATCCGGCCTATGTGGCGTATCTGGGGCTCGCCACCGCCAGCTTTGCCGGCTTGTTTGCGTGGATTTCCGGTGCCTCCTTTGTGTTGCAAAATCTTTACGGGCTCTCGCCGTTTGCGTTTGGTTTTGCTTTCGCGGTCGGCTCGCTCGGCTACATGACCGGCTCGATGGTGTCGGCGCAATTGACGCGGTGGCTTGGCCTCGACGGCATCATCGGCATCGGCGGCGTCGTCATTGCCGCCGGCGGGCTCGGCATGATAGCGGCGGTGGCGCTCGGCTTCACCTCAGCTCTCTCTTTGGTTTTGCCGATGGCGGTTTATCTTGCTGGCATGGGCATGGTGCTGCCGCAATCGCAGGCGGGCGCGATGACGCCGTTTCCGGAGCGGGCGGGCGCTGCATCGTCGCTGCTTGGCTTGATTCAGCAGAGCGTGGCGGCTGTGTGCGGGGCGATTGTCGGCGTGCTGCTAGGCCAAAGCGCTTGGCCGCTCGCCGGCGGCGTGGCGGCGGCGGGATGCGCAACGCTGCTGATATGGATCGCGACGCGCGACATGCGAGCGCGCTTTGCCAAGCACTGGCCCGGTCGAGCTAGCGGCGGCCGAACAGATTGTTGAGCAGCCAGCCGTCGAGGCTGGCGGTGCCGCTGCGTGCCGGCGACCTCGCCGCAACGTCCGCGGGCGGCACCGGCGCCGAGCCGTCAGTGGAGTCGCCGCCGCCGAACAGACTGGAAAAAAAGCCGCCGCGGCCGTCGCCGGGCAGGGAAGCGACCGGCACACCCTGGTGGGCGCTGCGCATGAAGCGGCTCCAGATGGCCACCGGCATGCCGCCGCCGGTGACGTGCCGGGTCGGCGAGCCGTCGTCATTGCCGAGCCAGACGCCGGTGACGAGATGGGCGGTGTAGCCGATGAACCAGGCGTCGCGGAAATCCTGGGATGTGCCGGTCTTGCCGGCCGTCGGCCAGCCGGTGAAGGTAGCGTGCCGTGCTGTGCCGATGAGCAGCGTCTGCCGCATCATCTCGTTCATCATCGCCACGTAGCGCGCGTCGATGATGCGGCCGAGCGAGCGGTGGTCGCGCGCGTAATGCAGCTTGCCGTTGCCGGCGGTGATGCGCTCGATCACGTGCGGCGCGTCGGCGAAGCCGCCGTTGGCGAACGGGGCATAGGCGCCGGTCAGTTCGAGCAGCGAAACTTCCGAGGTGCCGAGTGCGATCGAGGCATTGGGCTCCAGCTTGGAGGCGATGCCGAGGCGGTGCGCGGTGCGGATCACGTTCACCGGTGAAAATTCCAAGGTGAGGCGTACCGACACCGTGTTGAGCGAAAGCGCCAGGCCTTGGGTCAGCGTCACCGGGCCGAAATATTCATGTCCATAGTTTTCCGGCTGCCAGTTTTTGATCCGGATCGGCCTGTCGTGGCGGACGCTTTCGGGCGTCAAGCCGCCTTCGAGCGCGGTCAAATAGACGAACGGCTTGAATGCCGAGCCCGGCTGGCGCCTGGCGGCGACCGCACGGTTGAACTGGCTTTGCGCGTAGTTGCGGCCGCCGACCATGGCGCGCACCGCGCCGTCCGGCGTCATCGTAACCAGCGCGCCCTGGCTGACCTTGTACTTTTCGCCTTTCTGCGCCAGTTCGCTATCAAGCGCCTCCTCGGCAATGGCCTGCAGGCCTGTATCGATCGTGGTCGTTACCGTGATGTCTTCGTCAACATGGCCGAGCACGTCGTTGAGCGCGTCCATCACCCAGTCGGCGACATAATTGATCGAGCCGGTGCCGGCCTGCGTCGCGATGCGCGGCGGATGCGCCAGCGCCACGCGCTTCTTGGCCTTGTTGATGAAGCCGAGCTCGGCCATCACCTTGAGGACGACCTGCGCGCGCCTTTCCGCGCCATCGAAGTTGCGCGTGGGTGCAAGACGCGATGGCGCGCGCACCAATCCGGCGAGCAGGGCGGCTTCCGCGAGCGTTATGTGCCTGGCGGACTTGCCGAAATAGCGCTGCGCGGCCTGTTCCACGCCGTAGGCGCCGGCCCCGAAATAGACACGATTCAAATAGAGCTCGAGGATCTGCGTCTTGGAAAATTTGCGCTCCAGCCACAGCGCCAGCAGCACTTCCTGCAGCTTGCGGCGGATCGTACGTTCTTGAGTCAGAAAGAGATTTTTCGCCAATTGCTGCGTGATGGTGGAGCCGCCCTGGCTCACCCCGCGGTGCAAGATGTTCGCCATCAGCGCGCGCGCGATGCCGAAAGGGTCGAGGCCGTAATGCTCGTAGAAGCGCCGATCCTCGATGGCGACGAAGGCCTGAGGAACGTAGCTCGGCAGTTCCTTCAGCGACAGAACAGCGCCGCCCATGTTGCCGCGGGTGGCGAGCGGACGACCTTGGAAGTCCACGATTCTGATCGAGGGCGGCCGTTTGGGAATTTCCAGCGACTGGATCGGCGGCAGGTGGGCGCCGGTCCAGGCCAGCGTGCCGATGGCGGCGATGCCGAACCACAGGCCCAGCACCAGGCTCCAATAGACCATGCGGCCGATGAGCGAGCCTTTGGGCTTGCGTGCTTTGCGCTTGCGCCGGCGTTTTCGCGGCTTCGGGCCGCCGGCGGGGCGTTCGGCGGCGGAAACCCGCAACGCCGGGCTCACATCGAACACCGGCTCGCGGCGGCCGCCCGCCTGTCCCCTGCCTTGCGCCATCGACGCTACTCTTTGATACGCCGGCAGCAACTGCCCCGCCGGTCCCCGCCGATGACGCTAAGGGGGTCGGTTTAAGGGCTCGTTAAGCGGAGATTCCCCCGCCGCGGCCGGGCTTTGCCGACGTTAACAACATGATAGGTTGCCTCTGAGCCCTTGGTCCTCGGGGACGTTTTCGTTGAATACGCAGGTTCTCATCGTCGGCGCCGGTCCCGTCGGGCTGACGCTTGCCGTCGCGCTCGGCCGACGCGGCGTGCGCTGCATCCTCATCGAGCAGAAAGAGGCCCCGCAGTTCCTGCCCAAGATGGAGCGTTGCAACGCCCGCACCATGGAAATCTACCGCCGCCTCGGCATCGCGGAGAAAGTGCGCGCCGCGGGTCTCCCGCGCGACGCCCCGATGGACGTCTTTATCGTCACCTCGCTGGTCGATCCGCCGCTGCTGCATCTTCCCTTTCCCTCGGTGGCGCAGGCCGAGGCTGCGATCGCCGCCTGCCGGGACGCCAGCATGCCGCGCGAGCCCTACCAGCTCATCTCGCAATACACGCTCGAGCCGCTGCTCAAGGCGGTGGCCGAGGGCATCCCCTGCGTGGACGTGCGGTACGGCTGCGAATTCCTGTCATTCGAGCAGGACGCCGGCGGCGTGCGCGCCCAGGTCAGACGCGGTGGCGCGGTCGAAGAGCTCACTGCCGACTTTCTCGTCGGCTGCGACGGCGGCTGAAGCAGCGTGCGCCGCCAGCTCGGCATCAAGCTGCAAGGCGACGCCAATATCATGGAGCTGCGCCAAGCGCTCTACCGCTGCGACGATCTCTACGAGCGCATCCCGATCGGCAAGGGGCGGCATTTTCACGTCGCCGATGACCGCTGGACCTTCCTGATCGTGCAGGATTCCACCCGCCATTTCACCTTGCATTCGGTGGTCGAGACCGACGCCGAGATGGCGGTGATGTTCGAGCGCACGGTCGCCATGCCGGTCAAATACGAGATGCTTTACGTCGGGCAGTGGAAGCAGAATCTGCTGCTGGTCGACCGCTACGCCAGCGGTCGCATCTTCCTCGCCGGCGACGCCGTGCACCTGATGATCCCCACCGGCGGGCTCGGCATGAACAGCGGCGTCGGCGACGCCTACGATCTGGCCTGGAAGCTCGCCGCCACGTTGCAGGGCTGGGGCGGGCCCAAGCTGTTCGCGTCGTACGAGCTCGAGCGCCGCCCGGTGGGCGAGCGCAATGTCGCAGCCTCTGGCCACGCCGCGCGCGGACGGCGGACGTGGCGGGCGGCGTGGCGGCCGAACATCCGCGACGACACGCCGGAAGGCGCCGCGGCGCGCGCCAACCTGACGCGCATAGCCGATGTCGAGCAGCGCAAGGGCAATGTGATGCGCGGGGCCGAGCTCGGCTACCGGTATATCGGCTCACCCATCGTCGCCGACGAGCCGGACGGGCCTGAGCCCGACTTCAAGAATTATGTACCGACCACCTGGCCGGGGGCGCGGCTGCCGCATCTATGGCTCGCCGACGGCAGTGCGCTGCATGATCGCATCGACGCCGGCTTCACGCTGTTGCGGCTGGGGCGAGGGCCTGCCGATGCAGCGCCGTTGGCGCGCGCCTTCGCCGCTTACGGCGCGCCGTTTACCGTGCTGGACGTTGCCGAGGAGCGGGTGCGCGACCTCTACGGCCACGACCTCTTGCTGCTACGGCCGGATCTGCACGTAGTCTGGCGCGGCAACGTGCTGCCGGTCGATCCGGATAAACTGTCGATGCTGGCGACGGGACACTTGGGAGGCCAAACATGACCGCAATCTATCGCGGCATGGATCGGGCGGCGCTCGACGCCGCCTACAACAACAGCGCGGCGGTGGCCGACAGCGCCAACTGGCTTGCCCGCTGGCGTGTCCGCAGCACGGAAGTTCGCACCATGCCGGGCGCGCAGCTCGACGTCGCCTATGGCAACGCGCCGCGTGCCCGCCTCGACTACCTGCCGGCCGGCAAAACCGGCGCGCCGCTTTTTATGTTCATCCACGGCGGCTACTGGCAGCGCAACGACAAGGATATCTTTGCATTCGTGGCCGAGGGGCCGCGCGCCCACGGCGTCGATGTGGCGATGCTCGGCTATTCGCTGGCGCCGCAGGCGCGGCTTTCGGACATCGTGCGCGAAGTCGAGCAGGCGCTGACGTTCCTTGCGCGCAACTCGGGGCAATTCGGTTTTGATCCTGCAAAAATCTACGCCGGCGGCTGGTCGGCGGGCGGGCACCTGGCGGCCGTCGCGAGCCAATGGCCGCTGCTACGTGGCGCGCTCGCCATCAGCGGGATTTTCGATCTGGCGCCGATGGCGCTCTGCTATATCAACGACAAGGTCCAGCTCGACAAGAACGAAATCGAGACGCTCAGCCCCGTGCACCTGCTGCGCAAGGGCATGGCGCCGCTGCATGTCGCCGTTGGCGGCGACGAATTGTCCGAGCTCAAGCGGCAATCGCTCAGCTTCAAGGAACGGGCCGACAGCCCGGGCCTGCCGGTGAGCCTGCACGTTTTGGCCGGCCGCCATCATTATTCAATCCTGGAAGAACTAGCCAAGCCCGACGGCATGCTGACCAGCGATTTGATGCAGCTCATGGCGCGCCATGTGAAGGGCTAGCCGCGCCTTACTTGCCCGCCTTGCCGTTTGCGTTCGCCGCCTTGAACAGCGCGATCAGCGCGTGCTTGATGGCGGCTTGGCGCGTCGGCGAGGTGATCTGCGCGCCCATCAGGTCGGTCACGTAAAAGACGTCGACCACGCGCTCGCCGAACGTGGCGACGTGGGTGGAAGCGATGTTGAGGTTGAGCGAAAGCTTGTAGCCCGGTGAAGCGTGGCAAAACCTGGGGCAGCCTATCAGTCGTTCCCGGGCTACGGGCTACGGACGGTGCCGTTACTCCCACTCCCACTCCCAGTCCCACTCCCGCGCTGCAAACTCCTCCTCGATATCCTGCCGCCCATCAAGCACGCGCACGATTTCCGGCGTGTCATTGACCACACGATAGAAGACGACGTGAGGCGTGGCGGCGAACGAACGCAGCTCTGGGCGCACCTCGTTTCGCGGACGTCCAGCAAATGGATGGTCTTCGATCAGCGCAATAACCGCGGCGATTTCGCGGAGGATCTTTTCCGCGGTATGCCTGCCGGCGGCCTGGTCATAGTAATCCCAAATCCTCTCGCGATCGTGGAGGGCCTCGGGCGACCAGAGAGCCGCGCGCCGGGCTTCGGCCATCTACCGATTCTTTTGCCGGATAAAATCGTCGATGCCGGACTCTCGTCCCTGTCCCGCATCGAGCGAGCGGATGCCCTTGTCGATTTCCACGCGCAATGCCCGCAGCTTTTCGACATGAGACAGCAGTGTCCGCCCGATCTGCTCCTGATCCTCGGCGGGCAGGCGCTCCACTTCGGCAATGGCTTGTTCAAGTGTCTTGACCATGACACCAATATACCAAATCGCTCAACGCATAACAGAGGCAGCAAGTAGCCCGGGTGAAGCCCCCGGGGCCGCACCTTCGGTGCGCCCGAGGGTCAACCCCGCGAAACCCGGGGCAGCCTTAATCAATCGTTCCCGGGTTACGCTGCGCTCCACCCGGGCTACGAGCTGTTGCCTTACTTGCGCGCCTTGCCGTTTCCGTCCGCCGCCTTGAACAACGCGATCAGCGCGCGCTTGATGGCGGCCTGGCGCGTCGGCGACGTGATCTGCGCGCCCATCAGGTCGGTCACGTAAAAGACGTCGACCACGCGCTCGCCGAACGTGGCGACGTGGGCGGAAGCGATGTTGAGGTTGAGCTTGGACAGCGTCGCGGTCAGCTCATAAAGCAGGCCGGTGCGGTCGAGCCCGGTGATCTCCACCATGGTGTAGCGGTGGGACCACTGGTTGTTGATGGTGACGGTCGGCTCAAGCGCGAAGGCCTTGATGCGGCCCTTGGGCGCCGCGGGCTTGGCCACCACGTCGGGCAGCCGCAATTCGCCTTTCAGCGCCTTCTCGATTGAGTCCGCGATCCTGTTGGCGCGGCGCTGCTCGTCGTCGTCGCGCTCGAATTCGCGTGACAGCGAGATAGTATCGAGCGCGCGCCCGTCGGTGGTGGTGTAGATCTGCGCATCCACGATATTGCCGCCGGCCATGGCGCAGGCGCCGGCGATGATCGACAACAGCCAGGGATGGTCGGGCGCCAACACGGTGAGCTCGGTGACGGCGCGCTCGCTGTCGTAGCCGACCGCGGTCGCCAAGTGCTTGCCGGCGTCCTCGACCGCACGCAGGAAATTGGCGTGCTCGATCTTGTGGGCTAAGTCGACCTTCAGCCAATAGGCCGGATAGTGCTTGGCAACATAGGCGCCCAGCACGTCGCGCGGCCACGCCGTCATCGCTTCGCGGAATTCGACCTGCGCCGCGGCGACGCGCTGGGCGCGGTTAATTTCGGAGAAGCCGCCGGTGACCACCGGCTCGGTCTCGAAATAGAGCGTGCGCAGCAGCTGCGACTTCCAGCCGTTCCATACGCCGGGGCCGACCGCCTTGATGTCGGCGGTGGTGAGAATGGTCAAGAGCTTCAGCCGCTCGGCCGACTGCACCACGGCGGCGAAGTTCTCGATCGTCTTGCGGTCGGAAAGATCGCGCGACTGCGCCACGCTCGACATGACGAGGTGATTGGTCACCAGCCACGCGGTGAGCTCGGTTTCGCCGGGGCTGAATCCGAGCCGCGGGCAAAAGCGTTTTGCCACCCGC
The DNA here is from genome assembly GCA_964563195.1 of uncultured Undibacter sp. Classification (GTDB taxonomy): domain Bacteria; phylum Pseudomonadota; class Alphaproteobacteria; order Rhizobiales; family Xanthobacteraceae; genus Pseudolabrys. Next base: position 35,904 of record CAZLWN010000020.1, read on the forward strand.
GCGCCGGCGATGGAGTGATCCTCCGGCTGGCCCTTGGCGATGTCGTGCAGGAACAAGGCGACATAGAGCACCTTGCGGTGCGTCGGCTGGATTTTATGGATCAACTCGTCAGCGAGCGGGGTGTCGTGGCCGCCGCCCTGGTCGATGTCCGCCAGCATGCCGATGCAGCGCAACAAGTGCTCGTCCACGGTGTAGTGGTGATACATGTTGAACTGCATCATGGAGACGATCTTGCCGAAGGCGCGCACGAATTTGCCGAGCACGCCGGATTCGTTCATCCGCCGCAGCACGGTTTCCGGGTCATGCTTGGAGGTGAGAATCTCCAGAAACAGCTTGTTGGCTTCCGCATTGGCGCGCAGCTTGGCGTCGACGAGCTTGAGCGATCGTGTCATCGCGCGCATGGCGTCGGGATGGAACGCCAGATTGTGCTTCTGCGCGAGACGGAAGATGCGGATCAGGTTGACCGGATCGTGGCGGAACACACTGCCGTTGGCGACGGTGATGCGGTTCTTGTCGATGTCGAAATCCTCGCTGCCGGCGAGCCGCACGCGCTTGACCGGACGGATGCGCGCCATCACGCGGCTCAGCACCGGCACGCTCTTGGCGTGGCTGTCTTCCAGCTCGGCGCACAGGATGGCGGTCAGGTCGCCGACGTCCTTGGCGATCAGGAAGTAGTGTTTCATGAAGCGCTCGACGTCCTGCTGGCCGGGGTGCTCGGTGTAACCGAGCCGCACCGCGATCTCGCGCTGGATGTCGAACGACAGCCGCTCCTCGGCGCGGCCGGTGACGAAATGCATGTGGCAGCGCACCGACCAGAGGAAATCCTCGCAGCGGCGGAACAGCTGGTATTCCTGCTTGTCGAACACGCCGCGCTTGATCAGCTCGTCCGGCTCGCGCACGCGATAGACGTATTTGGCAATCCAGAACAAGGTGTGAAGGTCGCGCAAGCCCCCCTTGCCGTCCTTGACGTTGGGCTCGACCAGATAGCGCGACTGACCACTGCGGCGCACGCGGTCCTCGCGCTCGGCGAGCTTGGCGGCGACGAATTGCCGGGCCGTGTTGCGCACCACTTCGTTGTCGAAGCGGGTCTGCAATTCGTCAAACAGCGCGCGGTCGCCGAGCAGAAATCGCGCTTCCAGGATGGCGGTGCGGATCGTCATGTCCGCCTTGGCCTGGCGGATGCATTCGTTGATCGAGCGGGTGGCGTGGCCGACTTTGAGGCCGGTGTCCCAGAGGCAATAAAGGATCGCTTCCGCGATTTGCTCGCCCCAGGCGGTCTGCTTGTAGGGCAGCAGAAACAGGAGATCGATGTCGGAGCCGGGCGCCTGCAGCCCGCGGCCATAGCCGCCGGTGGCGACCACCGCCATGTGCTCGGCCT
>CAZLWN010000021.1:0-36858 GCA_964563195.1 uncultured Undibacter sp.
AGAAAGGTTCGAGATCGTTGGGAACCGTGGCCGTGACGGGTGTTCTTTGCGCTTGTGCCATGGGCCGCCTCGCTGTTGTCGCTTCGCCGGCTGCACAGTGGATTAGCCGCTTTTGCCGATAATGACAAAGGCGGAAACGGCTGCTACCACCCGGCCATTGCCACTAAGTGAATCGGCTTAAGATTCGATGGCCAAAGCGAAATCCGGCAAGCCGCAGAAGCTGAAAGCCCGCCTGCCGCGCGGGCTCGCCGACCGCTCGCCCGGCGAGATCGCCGCCACCCGTCACATGGTGGATGTGATTCGCAGCGTTTTCGAGCGCTATGGCTTCGAGCCGGTGGAGACGCCGGCGATCGAATATACCGACGCGCTCGGCAAGTTCCTGCCCGACCAGGACCGGCCGAACGAGGGCGTGTTCTCATTCCAGGACGACGACGAGCAGTGGCTTTCGCTGCGCTACGATTTGACCGCGCCGCTGGCGCGCTACGTGGCGGAGAACTATCAGCACCTGGCCCTGCCCCATCGCTCGTATCGCTACGGCTGGGTGTTCCGCAACGAGAAGCCAGGGCCGGGACGGTTTCGGCAATTCATGCAGTTCGACGCGGACACCGTCGGCGCGCCGACCATGGCGGCCGATGCAGAGATGTGCATGCTGGCGGCGGACACCATGGAGGCGCTTGGGATTCCGCGCGGAAGTTACGTGGTGAAGGTAAATAGTCGGAAGGTTCTCGATGGCGTTATGGATTCCATCGGACTCGGCGGCGATGAAAATGCCATTAGGAGATTGATCGCGTTTCGCGCGATCGACAAATTAGATCGATTGGGACTCAAAGGCGTGCGCCAATTGTTGGGGCCGGGCCGATGGGATGGAGGCGAAGAGGGCAAGGGCGACTTCACAAAGGGGGCCGACCTCGATGACAAAAGCATCGTGAAGGTTCTCAACATTGTTGGCGGCGCCGCGGAAGCTTGGGTGTCTCCGAAACCCGGATTTTCTATGCCAACAAATGATGAGTGGTTTATGTCAGGCAAAGAATTATTTGCGAACAAAGGCCCACAATACGAGCGCGCATTGAACGATAAGTTTTTTTATGACCAAGACGGCCTTTTAAAAATCTTACGAGACAATATTCAAGGCACAAAATCTGGTGACGATGGCATCGGAGAACTAGAAGACCTACTAATACTCTTTCGCGCAGGTGGATACGGTTCAAAGAGGATTCATCTATCGGCCACTGTAGTTAGAGGACTCGAGTATTATACCGGACCCGTATACGAGATTGAATTGTTTGGTGCCGACGACAATAACCGCCCCATCCGCTTCGGCTCGGTGGGCGGCGGCGGACGTTACGACGGGCTGGTGTCACGCTTTCGCGGCGAGCCGGTGCCGGCGACCGGCTTTTCCATCGGCGTCTCGCGTTTGCAGGCAGCGCTCGCCGCGCTCGGCAAGCTCGGCGAAAAACCGCAAGCCGGCCCGGTGGTGGTCACGGTGTTCGACCGCGACCGCATCGCCGACTACCAAGGCATGGCATCGAAGCTGCGCGAGGCCGGCATCCGCGCCGAGCTCTATCTCGGCAACCCCAAGAACAACCTCGGCACCCAGCTCAAATACGCCGACAAGCGCGGTTCGCCTTGCGCCGTCATCCAGGGCGGCGACGAAAAAGCACGCGGCGAGGTGCAGATCAAGGACTTAGGTCTAGGCACCGAGATCGCGGGCCTGTCGAAGGAGCGCGCGGACTACCTGAAGAAACAGGCGGAAGCCCAATTCGCCGTCAAGGAGGCGGACCTGGTCGAGGCAGTGCGCAAACTGCTCGCCCGCCACGGGCTTTGACGTTCGCCCGGCCCCTTCTTATCGGACCCCTTCGCCCGCGCCATGATGCGCTTCGCCCGGCCGCCGCGCCGGGCGGTCACCGCCGAGCAGATGCCGGACCCGGCTGCCACACCGACTTCTTGATGCGGCGCGCGCCGGGTTAGCGCTGCGGCAGGTGCGGCATGCCGCCCGTTTTCTTCATGTCGAGAACGTTCATCTTCATGCCGTTACCCATGATGATATCGCCCGGGCGTTGGCCGGCGGCGCAAGGGCCGAGCCATTTCGCCGCGATCGTCATGTGGCTCTCGCCGCCGCGTGCCATGCCGGGAATTGGCGGGCCGCCTTTGCGCTTCGAGGTCACTTTCATCGTGTAGGCGCTGTCGAAGCTGCCGGTGATTACCGCATGGCTGGTGCTGGTGGCGCCGCCGAAGCTGCAAACAGAATCGACCACGATGGCGTCGCCGGACTTGCTGACCTCCTGCTTCTCACAAGACTGCTGCGGCGAGCCGCCAAAATCAGACTTCATCAGCTTGTCGGTCGCCGCATCGATGCATTGCCGCAAAGTTTGCACCGGAATGGCTCTGTTATCGAAGCGCATCTTGAGTTCCCATTGGCCGGCCTTGCGCGCGGGCATATCGAGGCCGAGTGCGGGCGAAGCGCACAACAGACAGCCGGCAAGAACGACAACGGGACGGCACATAGCAATTCTCCAATACAGGCGTGAGATTACCATGCCGGGAGCTCTACGGCGACAAATCTACGGCGTTGGAAAATGAATTTTAGACCGCGACCAAGTCGTCGCTGTCGTCGCGCGAGCCGCCGGGCACGGTCAGCTGATGGCCGAGCACCTGCTCGACCGCGTCGAAGCTGTCGATGATCGAGATATAGTCGACCACCTTTCCGTCCTTAAAGCGGACGAATTGGGCGATGCGATAGCTGATCTTGCGGCCGATGTCGCCGCGGCTCGCCGTCAGCTTGCCGACCATCGCGGCACTGTCGCCATCCACCAGCATCGCGCTCGGGACCAAGCGCCGCGTCTCCAGCAGCGCCGGGATATCGCGATCGAGCAGCTTGAGCACGACGGCCTTGCCGCGGCGCTGGCCGCAGAACGGCAACACGTCGATCGGTCCGCTGATGGTCCAAACCACCTCGTCGTCGAGATAGGGCGCGAGCGCTGCCATGTCGCAGCTCGCCAGCGCCTGGTAGAAGCCCTCGACCACGGAACGCGGAACCGGCTCGGTCATGTGATAAATCCCCAGCCGGCCCAATCAACGCCGGTTTTATTGAAATTGTCTTACTTGGGCCGTCCTTTGGCGCCGGGCCGACCGCCGGCCGCGGCAAGATTCGTTAACGACGACGGGCATTTGGCGGCCCGCCCCGTTAGGCGCTGCGGGCAAACGGCGTCGAATCCTTAAAGCTATCGTGCTAAAGGGCCGCCACCACCGGCAAGGACGGCTTTTGGAAACGGCGATGGACGCCAGCGTCACCAACCAAGCGAAAGGGTCCGATGCGCGCGCGGAGGCGCTGGTCGCCTCCTATGAGCGCGCCGGCTACACGCGCCTGGCGCCCGCCATCCTGCAGCCGGCGGAGCCGTTTCTCGACCTGTCGGGCGAGAACATACGTAATCGTATCTATCTGACCACCGCGCCCGGCGGCGGCGAATTCTGCCTGCGGCCTGACCTGACCATCCCGGTGTCGCGCGACTATCTGGCCTCGCCGCTCGCCGGCAAGCCGGCCGGCTTCTGCTATCTCGGTCCGGTATTCCGCCACGCAAGCGACGGCCCCGCCGAATTCCCGCAAGCCGGCATCGAATCCTTCGGCCGCGCCGATCAGGCTGCCGCCGACGCCGAAATGCTCGCGCTCGGGCTGGAGGCGACCGCCCATTACGGCCTGCCGCAGCCCGACATCCGGATCGGCGATGTCGCGCTGTTTGCCAGCCTCGTTGCCGGCCTTGAGCTACCGCCGGCGTGGAAGCGGCGGCTGATCAAGGATTTCAACCGCAAGACCAATCTGGCGGCCGACCTCGACCGCCTGGTGCTCGGCGGCAATAACGAGCGCCCGGAATACCAGGGTGTGCTGGCCGCGCTCGCCGGCTCGGACCCGAAGGGCGCGCATGCGCTGGTCACCGACTTGTTGTCGATCGCCGGCATCAATGCGGTGGGCGGCCGCTCGGTGGGCGAGATCGCCGACCGCTTTCTCGAACAGTCGGCACTCGGCGCCGGCGCCAAATTGCCGCGCGACGTACGCGCGCTGATCGAGCGCTTCCTCGCCATCGCCGGCGACCCGGACGAGGCGGCGGCCGACCTGAGCACGCTCGCGAGCGAAGGCAACATGACGGAAGCACTCGCGCCCGCGCTCGACCTGTTCGAAAGCCGCACCGGCTTCCTGGCCGCGCGCGGCATCGACTTGAAGCGCGTGCGCTTCTCCACCGCGTTCGGGCGCGGCTTCGACTATTACACCGGTTTCGTGTTCGAATTGACCGACCCGTCGCGCACCGGCGATCCGCTGGTGGCGGGCGGGCGCTACGACGGCTTGCTGACAAGGCTGGGCGCGGCGGCGCCGATCCCGGCGGTCGGCCTTGCGGCCTGGATCGAACGGCTCAGCGTCTACGGAGGCGCGTCGTGAGCGCACCTCTCGTGCTGGCGGTGCCGGCCAAGGGCCGGCTGCAGGAAAACGCGGAGAAATTCTTCGCACGCGCGGGCCTCGCGCTGATCAAGCCGCGCGGGCAGCGCGACTACCGCGGCGCTGTGGCCGGCCTTGACGACGTCGAGGTGGCTTATCTCTCGGCCGCCGAAATCACCTCCCAGCTCGCGGCCAGCGCAGCCCACCTCGGCGTCACCGGCGAAGACCTGGTGCGCGAGATGATCCCGGACGCAGACAGCCGCGTGGTGTTGATCGAGGGGCTTGGTTTTGGTCATGCCAATGTGGTGGTGGCGGTGCCGCAGGCTTGGATCGATGTGCGCACCATGGCCGATCTCGACGATGTCGCTACGTCTTTCCGCCACACCCATGACCGCAAGCTGCGGGTGGCAACCAAATACGTGAACCTGGCGCGCGGCTTCTTCTCCGCGCACGGCATCATCGACTACCGCATCGTCGAAAGCTCGGGCGCCACCGAAGGTGCGCCGGCAGCCGGTACGGCGGAACTGATCGTTGACATTACAACGACGGGCGCGACGCTCGCCGCCAACGCGCTCAAAGTGCTGGAGGATGGCATCATTTTGCGCTCGCAGGCCAATCTGGTGGCGGCGCGCGGGGCAAATTGGGGCGAGCGCGAGCGCGACCTGGCGCGCGTCATTCTCGACCGCATCGCCGCGCAAGCGCGGGCGCGGGACTTCCGCGAGGTGCGCGCGCGCTTTGCCAACTGCGACGCGCGGCTGGTGTCGACGGCACAAGAGAAGTTCGGCGTCGCGACGCCATTCGGCGGGCCAACGTCGTCGGGCATGTTGACGCTGCATTGCCCGCCCGAGCAGGTCTACGCGCTCACCAGTTTTCTGCGCGAGGCCGGCGCCGAAGCGGTGGCGGTGGCCGATCTCGACTACGTGTTCTCGCGCGACAATCCGCTCTACGCCAAGCTCGAAGCCGGGCTTTGAGCTTTCACCCCGCGTCCTCTCCTTCCGCCCGCACGCGGAACACGACGAAGTGCGAGAGGCAAAAGTTGACCGCGAAGCTCACCAAAATCGAGATGAGCTTTGCCGCCACCAGCGGCAAGACGTAAGAGAGCGCGTAAAGCACCGCCGTGCTCGACACCATGCCGGCGACGCCGGAGGCGGCGAAGGTGATGTAATCGCGCCAGCGCAGGATACGGCCCGATTCCGGACCAAACGTGATGAACGAGTTCATCATGTAGGAAAACGTCACCGCCACCAGCCAGGCCAGCATATTGGCGGGCACCAGCGGCCATCCCAGATAGCGCGCGGTGGACCAGAACACGCTGAAATCGATGCCGGTATTGACGACGCCGACAGCTGCGAAGCTCGCCGCCTTGAGGGCGACTGCGCGCTCGTGCCAGGCCTTGCGCAGGCGCTCGAGAATGCTTTGCAGGGGCGCCGGAATCATCTTGGCCCGCATAGCATTTTCGGCGCGCCGCGCCGAGGGCCCTTTGCCCGCGCGGGTGCCCGCGACAGACCCCACGTTGTTGCGCTATAGATCGCACTGAAACCGGGAGCGGCAGGCCAGCGCAATGGCGGTTAAATCGAACAAATCAGGCGCCCGCGCGGCACGCACCGTGCCCGGTCTGTCGATCGTCGTTCCGCTGTTCAACGAGGCAAAGGGGCTCGCCAACCTGCACGCGCGCATTGTCGAGGTGGCGCGTCGGCTCAAAGCCGAGCGTGAGCTTGCCCTCGAAATCGTCTATGTCGACGATGGCAGCCGCGACGGCACCAACGGCGTCGCCAAATCGCTGCCGGCCGGCCCGCTCGACATCCAGTTGGTCACGCTGTCGCGCAATTTCGGCAAGGAGGCCGCCCTGCTCGCCGGCCTCGATCATGCCCGGCTAGGCGCCGTGCTGTTCATCGACGGTGATGGCCAACATCCGCCCGACCTGATCGGGACCTTGGTCGCGCGCTGGCTCGATGACGGCTATGACGTGGTCTATACCGCCAAGGCCAACCGCGAGCACGAGCACTGGCTGCGCCGCGCTGGCGTGCACTGGTTCTACACGCTGATCAATTGGGGCCAGCGTCAGCGCATCCCGGAAGATGCCGGCGACTTCCGCCTGCTGTCGCCGCGCGCGGCAGCGGCGCTACGGCAGATGCCGGAGCGCAACCGCTTCTTCAAGGGCATGTCGAGCTGGATCGGCTTCCGTCAGGTGCGCGTCGACTACGAGCCGGCGGCGCGCGATTTCGGCACCACCACCTGGAACATCTGGACCCTGCTCGGCCTGTCGATCGAAGGGCTGACTTCGTTCACGGTGGCGCCGCTGCGCGTCGCCAGCATGCTCGGGCTGCTGCTCGCGCTCACCGCGCTGCTCTATGGCGGCTGGATCTTGGTGGAGACCCTGCTGTTTGGCGAGGACGTGCCCGGTTATCCGTCGCTCATGGTCGGCATCATGGTGATCGGCGGTGTGCAATTGATGATGATCGGCATTCTCGGCGAATATATCGGCAAGCTTCTGTCGGAGATCAAAGCGCGCCCGGTCTATTTTGTCGCCGATCACAGCGTGAAAAGCGCGTACGAATCCGCCAAAGAACCTGCGAAGCCGCGGCCGCTGGCCTCGCGCGCGGCCGAGTGAACGCCGCCGGTCCCGTGCGCCAAGCGCCGCGTCATATCTGGCTGTGCGCCGACGATTACGGCATCTCGCCCGCGGTCAATGAAGCCGTCCGCGCGCTGATCCTGCGCGGCCGTCTCAATGCCACCTCGGTGATGATGGCGGGCCCGCATTTGACGGCCGAGGAAGCGGACGCGCTCGAAATGCTCAATTCGGGCGAAACGCGCGTCGCCATCGGCCTGCACGTGACGCTGACCGCCCCGTTCAAGCCGCTGAGCCCAGGTTTTGCGCCGCTGCGCGGCGGCTGCTTCCTGCCGCAGAACGAAATGATGCGCGCCGCCATGGCGCGGCGGCTGCAGCCAGAGCAGCTGGTGATCGAAATCGCCACGCAACTGCGCGCCTTTGCCGAAGCCTTCGGCCACCTGCCCGACTTCCTTGACGGCCATCAGCACGTGCACCTGCTGCCTCAGGTGCGCGACGCCTTTCTGAAAGTCGTGGCGGAGACTGCACCGCTCGCCTGGGTGCGCCAATGCGGCCGCGCCCGCTCGGCACGGCGCTTGAGCGATCGCAAGGCGCTGGCGCTCGACGTGTTGAGCCTCGGCCTCAAGCGCAAGGCCGCCCGGCTCGGCATTGCGACCAACCCGGCCTTTGCCGGCGCCTATGATTTCAAGAGCAAGACTGGTTTCGCCAAGCTGTTTCCGCGCTTTCTGACCGGCCTGCCGGACGGCGGGCTAATCATGTGTCATCCCGGCTTTGTCGACGCGGAGTTAGGAAGGCTCGATTCGCTCACGACCCAGCGCGAGTGCGAATTCGCTTACTTCAATTCCGATGATTTTACCAACGCGCTGGCCGAGCACGGCGTCGCGCTCGCACAACCGCGCTAGAGCACCACGACCTTGGTGCCGACCTTGACGCGGCCATAAAGATCGATGACGTCCGCGTTGCGCATGCGGATGCAGCCCGACGAGACGTTGTGACCGATAGTCCAGGGCTCGTTCGAGCCGTGGATGCGGTAGAGCGTGGAGCCGAGGTAGAGCGCGCGGGCGCCGAGCGGATTGTTCGGGCCGCCGGCCATCAAATGCGGCAGATAGGGCTGGCGCGCGAGCATTTCCTTGGGTGGCACCCAATCCGGCCATTCCTTCTTGGCGGAAATTGCATGCGTGCCCGACCAGGTGAAGCCGGGGCGGCCGATGCCGATACCGTAACGCAGCGCCTTGCCGCCGTCTTCGACCAGATAAAGGAAATAATTCGGCGTATCGATGACGATGGTGCCGGGCGCTTCCTTGCCGGTGTAGGCGACCTCCTGGCGCAGATAGCGCGGGTCCATGCGGAAGTTTTGCGCATACGGATACGGCGCGGGCTCGCCCGCCGGCGCATTGGCATAGACCGGCCGCGACATCGGATCGAGATTGGGCGGCGGCGCGGCGACCTGCGGGTGCGGCCCACGCTCGCCGAAAAGGAATTCGATGAAGCCGCCGCCGAGACTGCCGCGACTCGGTTGATGCGCCGGCGCCATCACCACCATCGGCGGCGTTGTCGGCATCGCGTGCCGCGGCGCAGCGTACGACGCGGATGGCACCGAAGCGGCGGCACTGGCAAACAAGGCGACGAGAGCTCGAACGATGGTACGCTGCATCAAAGAACTCACAAGGAACGGAGCTGACTGGTCGGCGCCGACTACAGGCCGAAAAAAACACCGATTGGTAAAACATGCCGGCGGCGGCGCGTTATTGGCGTGCATAGAGGCGCGCTTCGTCGCGTTAGCGTTTATTTTGCGTAAAACGCGATCCAGTATGGTAAACGCCGCGTTTCGGTTCACCTCGCAACCCAGCGTTAATCGCCGCCGGGATACAACAACCGGATCTGGCCAGCGGGGGCGTCGACGTGCAGCGCAGGATTTTCCGAGTCGAGCAGATGTTCGCCGACCGCCGCGTGGCGGCGCGGCCGGAAGACGCCGTAGTGCCGCGCCAGGCGATGCATGAATACGGCGCCCTGCGCGCACTCGCCGAGCGGCGAGAGGAGGCGATCGACGCCACCGTCCAGGGGCTAGAGCGCGAACTCGCGCTGGTGCGCGAGACAATCGCCCGCAACAATCAGGAGCTGGCCGCACTTATCGGCGAGCGCAAGGACCGGCGCATGGCGCGCGCGGCTGGCGAGCTTGGCGCCGCGGTCGACGCCATGGAAAAGGCCACGCACAAAATCCTCACCGCGACGGAAGGCATCGACGACAGCGCCAATTCGCTCGGCTCCGCGCTCAAGCACGCCCACGAGCGCCGGCTCGCCCAGGATATCCAGGAGCACGCCGCGCAGATCTACGCGGCCTGCAATTTCCAGGATCTCGCCGGCCAGCGCATCGCCAAGGTGATCGCAACCCTGACCATGGTCGAGGAGCAGATCACCGCCTTGATCGAGCGTTGCGGCGGCTTTGCCCGGCCGAGCGATACGCGCGTCACAGCCAAGCCTGCTGCCGGCCACCGGCTGGCCCAAGGCCCCAAGCTTGACGGCGAATCCGGCCACGCCGACCAGGGCTACATCGATACGCTTTTTAATTAGGCCGGCCGCCGGATCACAATAAAGCAGGTGAGCGCGACGGCGGCAAAACCCGCCGCCAATGCCAGTGCCGCAGGATCCGAGGCGCGGTCGACCACGAAGGCCATCACCAACGGCGCCGCCGCCTGCATCAGCAAAAACGGGCCGGCCAAGCGCCCCATCAGCCGCCCATAGCCGGAGGCGCCGAACAGCGCCAGCGGCACCGCGCCACGGGTGATGGTGACGAGACCGTTGGCGCCGCCGAACATCAGCGCAAAGGCCGCCGCCGTCACCGTCGATATGCCGAACACCGCCAGCATCGCGAAGCCGGCGAGCAGCGCGGTGAGTGCGCCGCGCACCACCCAGAGCGGATGCAGGTTGCGGCCGAAGACGAACTCGATCAGCCGCGCGCCGACTTGCGCCGGACCGAACAGCGCACCGATCCACACCACCGTGCCGGCGTCGATCCCGGAGCGGTCAAAAATCGCCAGCAGATGCGCCGACATGCCGGAGGGAACGAAGGCATAGGACGCGAAAGCCGCCGCCACCAAAACGAACGCCAGGCCATGCGGCGGAAGCACCTTGGCCAGCGCCGGCGCGTCGGACTTGGGCGCCACGTCCGTTTCGGCGCGCGTGCGCGGCAGCGCCAGCGCATGCAGCGGCGCCGAGAGGCCGGCGAGCAGCACGGCATAAGTGAGGTAAGTGCCGCGCCAGCCGACCGCTTCGAGCAGGAAATGCGTCGCCGGCCAGCTGACGGTGGAAGCAAAGCCCGCGATCAGCGTAAGCGCGGTGATCGGCCGACGCGCGGCCGCGCCGAAGATACGGCCGAGGCTGGCAAAGGCGGAATCGTAGAGGTTCGCCGCCATGGCGACACCGAGCACCATCCACACCGCGAGATAGGCGATCTGATTGGCGGCGTGCACGATAAGAAAAAGCCCGAGCGCGCCGATCAGCGAACCGACCGTCATGACCACGTGGCCGCCGTAGCGGTCGATGGCGCGCCCGACATAGGGCGCGGTGAGGCCGGCGATCAGGAGCCCGAATGAGAAGCCGCCCATGGCGATCGACATCGACCAGCCGCGGTCATGCGCGACCAGCGGCACGATCAGCACCGGCGTGTAGAAGATCGTGCCCCAGGACAGAATTTGGGTGACGCCAAGCACCGGCACGGCACGCCAGGGGCCGTCGACAAAATCGCGGGCAGCGGTCATGGCGGGCCGCCCCGCTCAGGTCGGGTTCGGCTTCGGTTTGGGTGCGGGCTTGGCCTTCGGTTTAGGCTTTTGCTTGACCGACCGCTTTTGGCTCGCGGGCGCGCAGCGCACATAGACCATGGTGCCGTAGCGGCCCTGCACTTCCGGATCCATCCAGCGCAGGATCAGCACGCGGCCCTCGAAGGAAACAACTTCACGGTCCTGGGTGCTGCCGGGCGGCTCGCCCTGCGGACCGACAAAAGTCTTGCCACCGGGGGCGCCCTTGAGCGCGAGCTCGGTGGGCGTCGACTGGTCGGCCAGGTGCATCATCACCCCGCCGGTGGGGCCAAGCGTGATGACGTAGGGGTTGCGGCATTGGTTGGCCGCGGCCTTCACGGTGCGCTCGCGATCCGCCTCCTTGTGATAGGCGGTCAGTCCCCAGCGGCCGACCAGGTTTTCCGGCGGGAATGCCGGCGGCAGGGTCGGCGTCACCATCTGTTGCGGCGCCTCGGGCGCCTGCGGGTTGGTGGCGCAGCCGGCGAGCATGAGCGCGCCTACCGCCAGCAGCAGGGCGGTCACGCGAAAGGTGCGGCGGGGATGGCGCATACGGGCTCCGGCGGCGCGAGAGAAGGACTTTGCGGGGCATTGGCCGGTAGCGCAAGCGCCGGTCCTCCGCAACCCAGGCGCGACGCGCGGGGCGCAGCTTAACCGTGATCCGCGGCCGGCACCGGCGCGGCGGCATCGCAAGCTTGACACCCCACGCCGAACGCCATATCTCCCGGGCGAGCCGTTGGCACTCCCTGTTAACGAGTGCTAAGGGCTTATCAAACCGACAGTTTCGGTAAAAAAACCGCGCGAATATTTTGTTTGCGCATGACCTTGTCCGAAAACTGGCCCCCATCCCCGATCAAGCCCGGGGACAAGCTTTTCGGAATCATGCGCTAGCGCCAACGAGGAAGCCAATGGCCAAGACCAAGTTTCGTCCCCTGCACGACCGCGTGGTCGTGCGCCGCATCGAAGCGCAGGAGAAGACCAAGGGCGGGATCATCATCCCCGACACCGCCCAAGAGAAGCCGCAGGAAGGCGAGATCATCGCGGTCGGCCCCGGCGGGCGCGACGAGTCGGGCAAGCTGATCCCGATCGACCTGAAGCCGGGCAACCGCGTGCTGTTCGGCAAGTGGTCGGGCACCGAGGTCAAGATCGACGGCGAGGACCTCCTGATTATGAAGGAGTCCGACATCATGGGCGTGATCACCTGAACCAACGCCTCGTCCTGAGGAGGAGCCGAAGGTGCCGTCTCGAAAGACGAGGGCAACTAATCCCGGGCCTCATCCTTCGAGACGCGGCTGACGCCGCTCCTCAGGATGAGGATCAAATCAGAAGCCAATCGGAGTAAATTGAAATGTCTGCCAAGGAAGTGAAATTTTCCGGCGATGCCCGCGACCGCATGCTGCGCGGCGTCGACATCCTCGCCAATGCGGTGAGGGTCACGCTCGGCCCCAAAGGCCGCAACGTCGTGCTCGACAAAGCCTACGGCGCCCCGCGCATCACCAAGGACGGCGTCACCGTCGCCAAGGAGATCGAGCTCGAGGACAAGTTCGAGAACATGGGCGCGCAGATGGTGCGCGAGGTTGCCCAGAAGACCAACGATACCGCAGGCGACGGCACCACCACCGCCACCTTGCTGGCGCAGGCGATCGTCAAGGAAGGTGCCAAGTCGGTGGCGGCCGGCATGAACCCGATGGACTTGAAGCGCGGCATCGACATCGCGGTCTCTGCGGTCGTCAAGGACATCGAGAAACGCGCCAAGAAGGTGGAATCGTCCGCCGAGGTCGCGCAGGTCGGCACCATCTCCTCGAACGGCGACGCCAAGATCGGCAAAATGATCGCGCAGGCCATGCAGAAAGTCGGCAACGAGGGCGTCATCACCGTCGAGGAAGCCAAGGCCTTGGAGACCGAGGTCGAGATCGTCGAGGGTATGCAGTTCGACCGCGGCTACATCTCGCCCTATTTCATCACCAATGCCGAGAAGATGAACGCGGAGCTCGAGGACGCCTACATCCTGCTGCACGAGAAGAAGCTCTCCGGCCTGCAGTCGATGCTCCCGGTTTTGGAAGCGGTGGTGCAGTCGAGCAAGCCGCTCATCATCATCGCCGAGGACGTCGAGGGCGAGGCGATCGCCACGCTCGTCGTCAACAAGCTACGCGGCGGTTTGAAAGTGGCGGCCGTCAAGGCGCCCGGCTTCGGCGACCGCCGCAAGGCCATGCTCGAGGACATCGCGATCCTCACCGGCGGTCAGCTGATCTCCGAGGACCTCGGCATCAAGCTGGAGAACGTCACGCTGCAGATGCTCGGCCGCGCCAAGAAGGCGATCATCGAGAAGGAGAAGACCACCATCGTCAACGGCGCCGGCAAGAAGGCTGAGATCGAGGCGCGCTGCGGTCAGATCAAGGCACAGATCGAGGAAACCACCTCCGACTACGACAAGGAAAAGCTGCAAGAGCGGCTGGCCAAGCTCGCCGGCGGCGTCGCGGTGATCCGCGTCGGCGGGGCGACCGAAGTTGAGGTGAAGGAGAAGAAGGACCGCGTCGAGGACGCGCTCAACGCGACCCGCGCCGCGGTCGAGGAAGGCATCGTGCCGGGCGGCGGCGTCGCGCTTCTGCGCGCCAAGAAGGCGGTCGGCCGTATCCACAACGAGAACCCCGACGTGCAGGCCGGCATCAACATCGTGCTTAAGGCGCTCGAATCCCCGCTCCGTCAGATCGCGGAAAACGCCGGCTTGGAAGGCTCGATCGTGGTCGGCAAGATCATGGACCAGAAATCGGAAACTTACGGCTTCGACGCCCAAGACGAGAAATATGTCGACATGGTCGAGGCCGGCATCATCGATCCGGCCAAAGTGGTGCGCACCGCGCTGCAGGATGCCGGCTCTGTGGCAGGCCTCTTGGTCACCACCGAGGCGATGGTTGCCGAATTGCCGAAGCCGGAGGCGCCGCCGGCCATGCCGGGCGGCGGTGGTATGGGCGGCATGGGCGGCATGATGTAAGCCTGCCGCGCAAATACAAACGCATCAAGGGCGCGGGTTCGGCCGCGCCCTTTTTTCATTCGTCCAGCGCGCTGAGCGGATCAATGATCGCTCGGCCGGAACTTCAAAGTCTGCGGACCCACCAGCACGATCGCACGCGCCTGGCGGCGCCAGTCGGTCACCTGCGCCAAGGCCGCGAGCGTGTCGGCATCGGCCTGCATGCGTTCGGGCGTGCACTGGCCTTCGATCATGTATTGCGGTAGCGCGTCGGGCAGCGGAGCGGGCACGATACGGATCGCGCGGCCGGAGAGCTCAACCTGCCCGCTGACGGTCTGGCACCAAAGATCGATCCTTGCATTTCCGTTGATCGAAACCGAGAGGACCAGCACGCGCTTGACCGGAGGCATGGGCCGAACGTCAAGCACTAGTTCCTGATCGAAGGGGAACGGTTCGCCCGCCCGGTTCGGACCGGCAAGGCCGAGCGTGAACGCCAAAGTAGCGCCGAAGACAATAGCATAGCGGCCTGCGACCAGGCGAATATCAATCATCACATTCTCCGAATTGGCAGCCGCGGCCGCGACGCCTTCGACCTAGTGGAAATGCCGTCCGGCGGGCATTGCGTCAAGTGGTCTCAGGTCGGCTGGGGAATATCTCGCGCGGCGCCATGATACAATTGCGCGACAATCTGGCGGAGGGTTCCATGGACCAGCGCATCATCGATCTCTACGACGAATTCACCCACAGCGTCATCACCCGGCGCGTTTTCCTCGACCGGCTGGCAGAGATCGCCGGCTCGAGCGCGGCGGCGCTGGCACTGCTGCCGCTCCTGCAGAACGATTATGCGCGCGCGGCGATTGTTGCGCCCGACGATGCGCGGCTCGCCGCCGACACCGCGTCATACGAGGCCCGCGACACGCGCATTAGCGGCTATCTGGTTCGGCTGAAGGCAAAGGGAAAACGCCCCGCGATTATTGTCGTGCACGAAAACCGCGGTCTCAACCCGCACATCAAGGACGTGGCGCGGCGGCTCGCGCTCGAAGGCTTCCTCAGCCTTGCCGTCGACATGCTCTCGCCGCTCGGCGGCACCCCGGCCGATGAGGACAAGGGCCGCGAGATGATCGGCACGCTCAAGGCGGACGAGACCGCACACCGCATTGCCGCGGCGGTGCCGTTGCTCGAGCATCACGCGGAATCGACCGGCAAGGTCGGTATCGTCGGCTTCTGCTGGGGCGGTGGCATTGTCAATCGCGTGGCGGTGCTGTCGCCCGACTTGAAAGCCGCCGTTGTCTATTACGGCGACCAACCTCCCTCCGACACTGTGAAATCCATCCACGCCGCGCTACTGCTGCACTATGCCGGGCTCGACAAGCGCATCGGCGCCGGCATTGCGGCGTACGAGGCCGCGCTCAAAGCCGCGAACAAGCGCTTCACCGTCTACGTCTATCCGAACGTCAACCACGGCTTCAACAACGATACCTCGGGCCGCTACGACAAAGCAGCGGCGGATCTGGCCTGGAGCCGCACTATCGCGTTCCTGAAAACGAACCTGTCGTGAGGCGACAACGGCGGCATTAGTCCGCCGCTCAGGCGTGATTGCCCGACGGCCTAGCGGCGCGGGGTGTAACCTTCATCCGGACCGGCGAGCGGCTTGCCGGAAATCGGGCTCGGCCGCTCCTCGATATCCCTGCGGGTGCTGGACGGCGTGGCACCGGGCCGCACCACACTGATCCAGAAATCCTGGAATGCGAAGGCGACCATCAGCACGATGGTGACGGTCAAATCCGGCTCGCGCACGTGAACAACGATGATGCCGGTAAAGCCGGCAAACGCCAGCAACATGATCACGACGATGATTCTATCGAGCATGGTTATCTGACCTCATGATCGCCGGAATTCTATTCATCGAGCATCGATATCCATTCAGCCATCCAGCGCGCGGTGCGGAGCAGTCTTCCATCGTCTCCACGCCTGCCGACCAATTGAACACCGAGCGGCAAACCATCTGCGCTCAGCAACGGCAATGTTACGGCAGGGACGCCTAGATAGGTCCAAAGCGCGCAAAAAATCGGGTTGCCGGTCGATTGCAAGCCCTTTGGCGCCGGTCCGGTGGTACTCGGCGTCAAGATCGCGTCATAACGCTCGAAGATTTCATCGAGACCGCCATTGAGAACGGTCTGAAACTCGCGGGCGAGATTGTAATCGGTCGCAAGAATCGTCCGCCCCTCCTCGACCCCCTTCTTCAACTCGTCGCTTATCTGGTCGGGCGCCTTGTCAACCAGCGGGCCGTAGCTCTTGGCCATGTCGGCCAATTGTATTTGCCGCTGCCAAGTATACCCCTTGGCAAAAATCTCCGGCAGATCCACCTCATCGCAGGCGTCTTCAAGCGCATCCGCCAATTCGGCGAAGGCTTCGCCGGTGATGGCATCCGCTTGGTCCCAGACCGGGCTCTTGACGTAGGCCAACATCGGCGTGACCGGCGGCGCCTGGCCGGCGATCGCACTTAGCCGCGGCCGGCTGCGCGGGCGCATGTCCCGGTCGCGTGGATCATATGCGGTCAGGCAATCGGCCAGTAGCGCCGCGTCTTCGACCGTTCGAGCGAAAGTGCCAACCGTGTCGAGCGCCGGCGATAGCGACAATATGCCGGTACGCGAGATCAGCCCGTGGGTCGGCTTGAATCCGACGACCCCGCAATAGGCCGCCGGGCGGATCACCGAGCCGGCGGTCTGCGTGCCGAGCGCCAGCGGGACCATGCCGTCGGCGACGGCGGCCGCCGAACCGCTCGACGATCCACCAGGCGTATGTTCAGGATTGATCGGGTTGCGGGTCTTGCCCGGATAAGAGACGGCAAGCTCGGTCGACACCGTCTTGCCCATGATGATCGCGCCGGCATCCTTGAGCGCGCTCACGACGGCAGCATCGGCCCTCGGCCGGCGGCCGGCAAACACCGGCGAACCGTTTTCCGTCGGCATGTCTTCGGTGTCGAAGATATCCTTGATGCCGACGGGAACGCCGTGCAGCGGCCCGCCGAAGCCGCCCGCAGTGCGGAAATCGTCGGCACGACGCGCCTGTTCGAGCGCAAAGTCGGGATCGAGATAGGCCCAGGCCTGGACGGTTTCCTCGCGCTCGGCAATCCGGTCGAGACAGGCGCGCACCAGCATCTCGGAGGTGATTTCCCCCGCCTCGATGCGACGCGCGGCGTCCGCTGCGGTGAATTGCGTGAACTCGGTCACGACTGCGTCCACGAAACCTCGCCTCCTAATTCCCATACACCGTTGTTGGCAGCCACAGGGCGATGCCCGGGAAGATATACAAGATCGCCATCGACAGGAATATCATCGACAGGAAGGGTAACACGCCCTTGAAGATCTGGATCAAAGTGACGTGCGGAGGCGCGACCCCCTTGAGGTAGTAGGCCGCCATGGCCATCGGTGGCGTCAGGAACGAAGTCTGCAGGTTAAGCGCCACGAGAATTCCGAAAAACAACGGGTCGACATCGAAATGCGGCAACAAGGGCAGGAAGATGGGCACGAAGATGATGATGATCTCGGACCATTCAAGCGGCCAGCCCAAAAAGAAGATGATGATCTGCGCCATGATTAGGAACGTCACCGGCGACAGGTCCATTCCCAGCACGACGTCCTTGATGAGCTGCTCGCCTCCCAAATAGGAGAAGACCGACGAGAAGGTCCAGGATCCGACAAACAGCCAGCACACCATCGCCGACGTGCGCACCGTGAGATAGATAGACTCCCGCAACCGGTCCTGATCGTTTACCTTCCATGCAAAATAGGCAACGAGGCCGATAAAGAAACCGATATCGAGCCCGAGCCAATTCACCTTGTGGTGGGTGAACGTCGCATTCAAGCCAAACACGGTAAAACACAGCAAATAAACGATGCCGAAAAACGAACCGATTACGGCGCCGCGGCCGGCAAACGCAAAGGTCCGTTTCAGGGAATCGCGCTCGGGCCACAGCCAGGTCAGCAACGGCACGCGCCCCGGCATGAACCGCGTCAGCAGCCCGATGATGACCGCGAGGCCAACGCCGGCGCCGGGCCGGATGAGAAAACCCGGTTCGCTCACGAACTCAACGCCCAAAATACCGTCCACAATCAAGTAAAGAACGACGTAGATCACCGCGATGATCAGCGTCGCTATGCCGCCGAAACCAAGCGAGAACAACCAGCCGTCCAATTCGCTCCAGGGTTGACCCTCCCATGCGGGCTTTACGAGTCCTTGCTTGATGCCGGCAAGCCGATACGCGACAGCAAGGAACATCCCGCCAAGCGCTCCCATGGAGGCGGCTTCGGAAGGCGTTGCCAATCCAAAAAGAATTGAGCCCAGCACGGCGAAAATCAGGAAGGCAAGCGGGAAGAACGAGGTCATCATCGCGAACAGCACTTGGTTGCCGGTCACGTCCGGAATGTCCTCGGCTCTCGGCTTTGGCGCCAGGTTCGGATTGAGAACGGCCCGGCCGATCACGTAGATGATGTACAGCCCCGCCAGCATGAAGCCGGGGATAATGGCACCGGCATAGAGCTTGACCACAGAGACGTTGGACGTGGCCGAATAGACGATCAGCATGATGCTGGGCGGAATCAGGATGCCGAGGCAACCGCCGGCGCAGATGACGCCGGCCGCAAAACTGATGTCGTAACGCGCTTTGAGCATCGCCGGAAAGGCGAGCAGCCCCATCAGGGTCACCACCGCGCCGATAATACCGGTAGCGGTGGCGAACATGGCGCAGGTCGCCAGCGCGGCGATCGCCATCGATCCCGGCATGCGGCGGGAGGCGATGTACAGCGTATGGAACAAACGATCGACGATATTGGCGCGTTCGACGATATACCCCATGAACAAGAATAGCGGCACCGCGGTCAGCACGTCGTTCGCCATCACCGAATAGGTCTGGTTGACCAGCAGATCGAAGATGCGGTTGTCGAACAGAGAGTGCATGCGCTCGGCGTCGAAATAGGCGTAGTAGCCAAAGCCGACACCCATCGCCACCAGCGTAAATGCAATCGGAAATCCGAGTAGAATCGTAAAGATAAAGATCCCCAGCATGAAAACCGCAATTTGGGGATCGGTCATTTCGAGTCCCCTTGCGCCAGCCCGAGTTCTTTTTTGATTTGTTCATCGTCCATTTGCTGGTGCAGCAACGTAGTCTCCATTTCCTCGACATCCTCGGCGTGAGCAGGCCATTCGCCGGTTTTCATACAGATGATGCAGCGAAAGACCTGCGCCACTCCCTGAATGAGCAGAAGCGCGCCCGCGACAGGAATGACGGTCTTGAATTGCGAAACCGGCACACCGGCAGGACTGGAAATGGCGACCTCGCCGGTGCCGTTGTTATAGCTCCACGACTCCATGGCGTAGTCGGCGCCGGCGTAGATCAGGGCAAGAATGCCGGGAAAGAAGAAAAAGAAATATAGAATGAACTCGAGCCTGGCCTGCGTTTTCGGCTTCCACAGCCGATAGAGAACGTCGCCGCGTACATGGCCGCCACGCGACAGCGTATAAGCGCCCGCCATCATGAACAGCGTGCCGTACATGATATAGCTGAGATCGAACGCCCACGACGTCGGATCCCGCAGCAGATAGCGGACGTAGACCTCGTAGGCGGTGCCGAAGGTCATGATCATGATGCACCACGCGAAGACCTTGCCGGCCCACGAGGTGATCTGATCGACCACGCGTATATAAGTTAACACCCCTCACTCCAGATCGATGCGCGCCCTACCACAACACCGTGGGACGGCACCCATGCGGTGCCGTCCCACATTTTCGTCCCGTAGCGTCTTTTAGAACGTGATCTCGCCCGGGAAATAGTGGTTGAAGGCGAGCTTATAGTCGCACTGGTTGTTGATGTAGTAGAAGGCCGCCCGGTGCGCCCACGCCTTCTGGCTGTCGGTCACCTTCTTAAAGTAGGGATCCTTGGTGAGATTCTTGAGAACGTTGTCCCAGGACTTCAACTGGGCCTCCATGACGGATGTCGGCGTGCGGTACACCTTGACGCCGTCCTTGTGGATCAGGGTCTGAAGGTCGTGCGAGTAGCGGTCCTGGCCCAAGCCCCAGTTGGCCGTGCTGGCTGCTTCTGCGGAATACTCGAGAATTGCCTGCTGCTCTTTCGGCAGGGACTGGAACTTGTCCTTGTTGAAGATGATCTCGAAGAACTCGCAGGCCTGATGGTAGGAACCCATCATGTAGACCTTGCGCACGTCCTGGGCGCCGAACTGCATGTCCGAGGTCGGGTTGTTGAACTCGAACGCCTCGATCACGCCGCGTTCCAGCGCCGGCACGATCTCGCCGCCCGGAAGCTGGGTCACTTTCACGCCCATGCCCTGCATGATGTCGGTGGCAAGGCCAACAGTCCGGTATTTCAGACCTTTCATCTGGTCGACGCTCTTAATCTGCTCTTTGAACCAGCCGAGCGGCTGGGTCGGCATCGGCATCGCAAAGAAGCCGACGAGGTTGAGCTTCAGGATGTCCTGAACCAGCTCGCGATAGAGGTCCTTGCCGCCACCGTTGTGAATCCAGGCCAGCATCTGATGGGCGTCGGCGCCAAACACCGGACCGGTGCCGAACAGCGAAGCGGCCTTGTTCTTGCCGTACCAATAGGCGCAAACGGTATGCGCACCGTCCAGAACGCCCTTGTGGCAGGCATCCTGCACCTGGAACCCTTTCACCACGGCGCCCGAAGCCAGAAGATCGATTTTCAGGCGGCCGCCGCCCATCGCCACGGCGCGGTCGACATATTGCCGGGCCATATCCTGGAAAATGTCTTTCGGGCCCCAGGAGCTCTGCATCTTCAGGGTCACGGTCTGGGCCCGCGAGACCTGTGGCATTGCGAT
This sequence comes from uncultured Undibacter sp., assembly GCA_964563195.1. Lineage (GTDB taxonomy): Bacteria > Pseudomonadota > Alphaproteobacteria > Rhizobiales > Xanthobacteraceae > Pseudolabrys. The sequence goes on from CAZLWN010000021.1 coordinate 20,609, forward strand.
CGTCGCCGCACCAGCGACGGCGGCGCCGCCCAGGAATTTGCGGCGGGTGGCAACTGTAGACAGTTTATCGTTAGCCATTTCTCTTTCCCTCCCTTGGATCGTTCTTCAGATGAACAGTTTTTGCCGGGTCTTAATTCCAGACCCGACCTTCTTATTTGGTCCGGATCAGGCAACCCTTGGTCCACAATCGTACGGGGTGTAGCGGCAGGACGCAACATTGGGCAGCAGTTGGGACGCCTTGGGTCCCCTTTTTATACGTGAATCCGTGCAAAATAGAACCGAATTCATGCGTCCTTAGCCATTAGTCGACACCCGGCGCGTACCGCCCTGTTTTCCGTCCCATGAGGAGCCCGCCCCCGTGAGAGGCATTTTCTCGACGCTCGCCGCCGTGTGGCCGAATTGCCAGCCCCTATTTCCGGTCCGAGGATCGCGGGCCTGGCCTCGTGCTGCTGGCGGCGGTGATCGCCATTGAACTGTCGATCGTCGGGCTGACGGTTCGGCTCAACGAGTGGAACAACCGCTTCTACAACGCCCTGCAGAACCGTCAGCCCAACTATCTGTTCCTGGACGAAGCCACCGCCGCGCTCGATGAGGCGGCCGAGGCCTTGCTCTACCACCTGCTTGAACAACGGCTGGCGCGCGCGACTATCGTGTCGATCGGCCACCGCGCGACGCTTGCCGCCTTCCACCGCCGCCGCCTGGTTTTGGCGCGTGAAGGCGATCGCACCTGGCTGCGCGAGAGCCGCCTCGCACCAGCCGGCTCGTGACGGTCGGCCTGTCTTCCTGCGCTTTCCCTAAAACGAAAGGGGCGGCGGCTCTAGAAGAGCCGCCGCCCAAGGAAAGGCTCAGAGCTTGCTTAGTGACCGATAGCGACCGAGGTATCGAACTTGAGCGAAGCGACGAACTCGTCATCACACCAGCTGTTCGACTGGTTCCCCAAGCCGACCACCAGGAAGTTGGCACAGTTCTGAACGCTCTGGTCGGTGCCGTGATAGCGCAGATCGAGCGTCAAGCCCTTGTAGGTGAAAGCGATGCCGGCGTTCCAGTAGCTGTAGCTCGGATTGGCAGTCCCCGGCCAGCACGAATCCACTGGTGCTGATATCCCAGTAGCCGTACTCGCCCGCGATCTTGGTTTCGATGTCGCCCCACTTCGGGAACGCGTAGGATGCGACGCCTGAGTAATAGACCGCGTCCGGCTTACCGACGGTAAGGCCGAGTCCGGCGAACGTCTCGCTATAGTGCAGCAGATCAGGCGTGTAGAAGACGTTGCCTCCGATGCTGAACCCGTTGCCGAAGTCGTAGGCCACCTTACCGTAGATTTCGTAGAAGTCGCTGGTGTAGGTGGCACCGTTGAAGCTTTCGCCCGGGTAATAGTATTCGACGATGCCGAGATCGAGAGAGAATGGGCCCCAGCTGTTGCGCCAGCCGCCATAGAAGTCGATTTCGGCAGACGGGTCGGTAAAGCCGAATCCGGGTCCGCTCGGCCAGCTGATGGCCAAGCCCGCAATGCCGACATAGAACACGCCGATCGGCGTGGTGAGGTCCGGCTCGAAATAGGCGCCGCCCGACGGCGCCTTATTGGATTGCGAAATGCCGCGGAAGAGATAGTCCGACATGACCACGCCGCCGACGGCGATGTCCAACATATACGGCGGCGGAGGCGGGGGCGCAGCCTTTGGTGCCTTAACCGCTGCGTCCGCCGCGGACGCCGGCGCCGCACTCGCCGCTACGGCAAGTGCCGCGACCACCGACAAAACTATTTTCTTCATCTGACCCCTGCCCCTTTTCGGTTCGATCGACTCAACCAGCCGATACAAATTTCCGCGTCACCCTTGCGTCCGTCAAAAACCCGGTTGCAATCGACCGCGCACGCACCAGGACACGCATTGGGGGAAAATCTACATCCCCGATGACGCGGTGCGGCAAGCCAAAAAGATCAGCATTTGCTGCCTTTTTAGGCGAACCGGCCTTCTGTTCGATAAATAGAAATGGGATGTGGCGTTGATGTCACAATTTTTATGGGAAACTAAAGTATCTCGCTGGTGAATAGTGAAAGTTTTCAGGCCAGAATCTCACGTTTTCCAAACAGAACCGTCCACCTTGCGCTGGGCAGTTTGTGTGCAAACGAACGCCCGCCGGCGATTCCCGGCGGGCGCACAAGAAACCCGAATTATCGTGCCGGGACCGGCGACGTCAGGCGGCCGCCTTCTTGCGGTTGGCCTCTAGCCGCTGGTCGACCAGCGCGACAATGGCGTCGACCTTGGCGTTGCTCATGCCCTTCTGCCGGCCAATGAGCTGGACCAGCTTGTCGGAACGCTCGATGTTCTTGGCCCCGTTCTGCAGGGCGCGCGCCGCAGAGGCCGGGCGGGTCAGGCTTTGCGCCGCGGCGGCATATTTCTCGAACGGCACCAGGTCTTCCGGCTTGGCGCCGAGCTTGGCGCAGAGGTCGAACACGAAATTGTAGACCTCACGTGACGTGTCGATATCGGAATGCACTGCTTCCTGCGCGGTGCGCATGCCGTCCTGGGTGATGCAGCGGTAATTGCCGGCGAGCAACATGGCCCACTTGGCCAGCGGCGTGAAAATCGACTCATGCACGCGTAACTTGACTGGCAGCTCGATCTTGCCACCGTCGCCGGGATCGAAGCGCACCGCATCGATGTCCTTCTCGAGCTGGCGCAGGATGGCAGTATTCTTGTCGTCGGCGAACTTGGCGACCTTGAAGTTGGTCGGCAGCGTGACCATCAGCACGTTAACCTTCTCCTCCGGCGGACGGATGGCCTGCGGATCGGGGCTGCACAGCGTCACTAGGTCGGGATTGAAATTGTCCCATACACGAGGCTCGGTGAAGGCCGGCTCGAGCGCCTTGTAGTCGAGGCCGGGGATGCGTTTCACATAAGGCAGCGGCGGCATGTTCATGATGGACATGCAGGGCACCTTCGACCGCGCCACCTTGTCGAGCAGTTCGCGCACGCCGGGCGCGCTGAATTGCGGCTCCTGCATGGCGAGACCGACGAGGTTGTAATCGGCCGGATTGACGCCATCCGTACCGCCGGCGCTGACCTTACCTGGCAGTTTGCGTGAATCGATCTCCACGCGGTCCTTGCGGCCCTTGACCGGCACGCGCACGCGGAATCCTTCCGCGTTGATCAGGTCGGCCTCCGCCGGCAGGCAGATAAGGTGAACGGAGTGACCGCCAAACAGAATCTTGGAAGCCAGCAACGACCCGTAGGACGCGCCCATGATCATGATTTTGTACGCCGGCATGGCAATCACTCCCTCTCAACCGTGGTGACGTTTCGCGCTTTAGAAATTCGAGAGCGTTCCGGCTTCGGCCATTCCCCTCGTGGTCCTCATGCTATTCGGCTGGACATGACGATGCAAATAGGACAACCCCCACGATCATATGCAAGAATTTGATTATGTTCGCCCAGATCTGAGGCGCATCTCACACGATCAATTCGTAGGCCGGGATCGTAAGGAACGGCACGAATTCGCCCGCCAGCGAGAGATCGCGGAACAGCTTGATCGCAGCGGGGAAGTGGCCGTGCGCGTAACGGGCGGCGCCCATCTCGCGCTTGACGACCTGCATTTCTTCCTTAAGCGCGCGCTCGAAGAATTGGCGGGTCGCCTGCGCGCCGCCCTCGAGCTCGGCGCCGTATTTGATCCATTGCCAGATCTGCGCGCGTGAAATCTCGGCGGTGGCGGCGTCTTCCATCAGATTGTAGATCGGCACCGCGCCGCGCCCGCCCAGCCAAGCCTCGATATATTGCACGCCGACGCAAATATTGAGGCGGAAGCCTGATTCGGTCTTGCTGCCTTCGTGGATTTTCAACAGATCGTCGCGCAGCACGTTGACGTGCAGACGCACGCGACTGACCTGGTTGGGCTGCGGCATCATGCGGTCGAACACTTCCTTGGCCACCGGCACGAGGTCGGGATGCGCCACCCAGGTGCCGTCATAACCGTCGCGCACTTCGCGTTCCTTGTCGGCGCGCACCTTGGCGAAGGCGGCAGCGTTGGCCGCGGGATCGTTCTTGATCGGGATCTGCGCCGCCATGCCACCCATGGCGAAAGCGCCGCGGCGATGGCAGGTGCGCACCAGGATCGCGGCGTAGGCGCCCAGGAAGGCCTCGCCCATAACCACCTGCGAGCGGTCCGGCAGCACGAAGCGCGGATTGTTGCTCTTGGCGAAGGTCTTGATGAAAGAAAAGATGTAGTCCCAGCGCCCGGCATTCATGCCGGCGATGTGCTCGCGCAGTTCCCAGAGAATTTCGTCCATCTCGAAAGCAGCGGGCAGCGTTTCGACCAGCACGGTCGCCTTAATGCTGCGTGGCGGAATGCCGAGTTGCTTTTGCGCGAACACGAACACGTCGTTCCACAGCCGCGCCTCGCGGGCGTTCTCGAGCTTGGGCAGATAGAAATAGGGACCGGTGCCTTGCGCCAGCAGCGGCCTGGCATTGTGAAAGATGTAAAGCCCGAAGTCGAAAAGCGCGCCCGAGATCGGCTCGCCGTCAACGGTCAAATGCGCCTCCGGCAAATGCCAGCCGCGCGGGCGCACGATCAGCACCGCGGGGTTTTTGCCGATGGCGTAGCGCTTCTTGCTGCGCGGATCGGTGAAATCGATCGAGCCGGCCCAGCGGTCCTTCAGATTGATCTGGCCCTCGAGATTGTTCGCCCAGGTCGGCGAATTGGCGTCCTCGAAATCGGCCATGTAGTGGGTGGCGCCGGAATTGAGCGCGTTGACGACCATTTTGCGGTCGACCGGGCCGGTAATCTCCACGCGTCGGTCGGTGAGATCGGCCGGGATCGGCGCCACGCGCCAGGAATCGTCGTCACGGATGTGCTTGGTCTCGATCGGAAAATCGGGTAGCTCGCCAGCGTCGAAGCGTTTTTGCCGTTCGGCGCGCGCGGCCAAAAGCTCGCGGCGCTTGCCGTCGAAGCGGCGATGCAGCGCGGCCAGGAAGGCGAGCGCGTCCGCGTTCAGGATTTCGCCGTAACGCGGTCGCATACGGCCGCGCACAATGACGCCAGAAACGGCGGTGGTCACGGTCGGCGCGCGAACGGTCTTGGCCTTTGATTTCGTCTTACCGGCCGCGGCACGCCTGGTTTTCACAGCCGTCCGCCGGGCCGCCGTCTTGCGGCGCGCCCGGCGTGCTTTGGAGGCTTTGCGCTTGGTCTTGCGCGCGCCCGCCTTGCCGGCGACGGCCCCTCGTTTCTTATTCGGTCTACTGACCTTCATTCGTCCGTCCGCCAAACAAGCCGCCGAACGGTGACGGCGCCGACTCGGGCGCCGGTGCCATGGGCGCCGGCGTGGGCTGGGGTGCCGGCTTGGGCGCCGCGCGCTTCGTCGCCGCCTTCTTCTTCGCCCTCTTGGCCGTTTTGCGGGCCGCCTTCTTCATCCCCCTCTTCTTTTTCTTGCGCGCCGGGGCAGCGCGCTTGGCTTTGGATTTCTTTATCTTCGACTTCTTCCGCTTCTTTGATTTCGCCATGATCGTCCTCCCGATCGGTTCAACCAAATTTCGCCAACACATTCGCTACGGCATCTTGCCGCACTTTGTTTCCCCCTAGCCTGCCGCCGCGGCAGCGGGCTCAAGGCCCGCCTTTTCCCGCAGCACCTCCGGCATCGGCCCGCCGGTCGCCCAATCGATCAGCTCGACGGTGTGGACGACCGGAATGGCAGTACCCAAGGCGATCTGTGTAACACAGCCGATATTACCAGCCGCAATCACATCCGGCTCGAGCCGCTCGATATTGGCAACCTTGCGGTCGCGTAACTGCTCCGCCAATGCCGGTTGCAGAATGTTGTAGGTGCCGGCTGAGCCACAACACAAATGGCCTTCCGGCACATCTTTGACGATGAAGCCGCAATTGGAAAGTAGTTCTTTCGGCTCGCGTGTGACTTTCTGTCCATGCTGGAGCGAACAGGCAGCGTGATAGGCGACGCTAATTCCTTGCGGCACCACTCCAACCTGCAGCTTGAGCGTGGCCAGATATTCGCTGATGTCCTTGGCAAGCTTGGAAACCACCGCCGCCTTCGCCGCATAGGCCGCATCAGTCCGTAGCATGAAGCCGTAATCCTTGAGGGTTGTGCCACAGCCGGAGACGCTGGTGAGGATGGCGTCGAGCCCGCCCGCTTCGATCTCGCGGGTCCAAGCGTCGATATTGTTGCGCGCCTGGGCCAGCGCGTGGTCCTCGTGGCCCATGTGGTGGACGAGCGAGCCGCAGCAGCTTTCGCCCTGCGCCACCACCACTTCGACGCCGTGGCGGGTGAGCACGCGGATGGCGGCCTCGTCGGTGGACGGCGCCAGTACCGGATTGATGCAGCCGGACAGCAGCGCCACCCGGCCGTGGCGGCGGCCTTGCGCGTCGTGGACCTTGCCGGTGCGCTCGATCGGCGGCGCCGGCTTGCGGCGCGGGGTGAGCGTCAGCATGGCGGCCATCCGCCGCAGGCCGAGCATCCGCAACAGCGGCGCGAAGGGCCGACCGACAATGCCGCCGACAACCGCCAGGCGGAACAGGCTTGGGTTGGTCAGCACGCGTGCCAGCAGGCCGCGGATGGCACGGTCGGCGAGCGGGCGCTTGTAGGTCTTCTCGATGTGCTCGCGGGCATGATCGACGAGATGCATGTAAGTGACGCCGGACGGACAGGTGGTCATGCAGGAATTGCACGACAGGCAGCGGTCGATATGCTTGACCACGTCGCGCGTTGCCGGCCGGCCCTGCTCGAGCATGTCCTTGATCAAATAAATACGCCCGCGCGGGCTATCGAGTTCGTCGCCGAGCAGCACATAGGTCGGGCAGGTGGCGGTGCAGAAGCCGCAATGCACGCAGGCGCGCAGGATTTTTTCCGATTCCGCAATCTGTGGATCGGCGAGTTGGGCAAGGGTGAAATTGGTTTGCATAGATTTACACCCCCGCCCACATGCGGCCGGGATTGAGCACGCCCTTGGGATCGAAGCTTTCCTTCACCCGCTTGCTCAACGCCGCTAGCCCTGCCGGCTCCGGCGCGAACACGTCGAGCGCGGCGCGCACGGAAGCCGGCGCGCGGACGAGCGTGGCATGGCCGCCGATTCCGGCGACGGCGCGGCGCACGGCGGCGGCATCGGGTTCCTCGGGAAACGGCATGGCCACCCAGATCAGCCCGCCGGCCCAGTCGTAGAACATCTGCGCCGCCGGCGTGATCGCCGCTAACAGCTCGTGGCCACGCGCAGGCGCGGTGGAGATGCGCCACAGCGGCCGCTCGCGCGCGGCGGCACCGGCAAACGGCTTGACCTGGCGGACGCTGCGCCACAATGCGCGCGAGGAAGCCGCATCGAGAATCGCGACCGTCCCGAACGGTTTCACCAGCGCGGCCAGCGCTTCCTTGCGGTGGGCGACCGATGGCGCGTGGCCTTCCAAACGCAGCGCGGTGGTCGCTTCCGCCTTCGGCAGTCCGTCGAACCAGGAGGCGACATGATCGGGCAGATGGGCGGCGCCGGACACATCGAGGGGCGAGCCCATGGCGGTGGCCATCGCCGCGCAGGCGCGCGCATCGTCGAGGCCCTGGATCAGCACACTCGCTTCGGTTTCCGCCTTCGGCAGCACCTTGATCGTGACGTCGGTCATGACCGCCAGCGTGCCCCAGGAGCCGGCGAACAGCTTGCACAGGTCGTAGCCGGTGACGTTCTTCACCACCCGGCCTCCGGATTTGATGGTGTCGCCGCGGCCGGTGACCGCCGTGACGCCGAGGAAATGATCGCGCGCGGCGCCGGCTTTCACGCGGCGCGGACCGGACAGGTTGGCAGCGATCACGCCGCCGATAGTGCCCTGTCCCGCTTCGCCGCCGAGCAGCGGCCCGTAGTCGAGCGGCTCGAAGCCGAGATGCTGGTTATTCTGATCGAGCAGCGTCTCGATCTCGGCGAGCGGCGTGCCAGCCTTGGCCGACAGCACCAGTTCCGCCGGCTCATAGAGCGTGACGCCGGAAATTCCTGAAAGATCGAGGGTGAGATCGGTCTGGCTCGGCCGGCCGATGGCGCGCTTGGAGCCCTGCCCCATCACTTCCAGCGGCTTCTCCTCGCCGAGCGCCCAGCGCACGACGTCTTCGACTTCCTTGGCGTCGCGAGGCTTAAGAACGTCAGTCATGCCCGAGGTGCTTCATTCCGCATTCCGCGGCGGCGGCGCGTTCACCGGCAAATGCCGGCATGATCTCACCAGCGAAGCGGCGCAGTTGATCCATGCCGCCGGCGATAGTGAGAAGCACGTAGGCAACGCCTGCGCCCTGCAACGCTTCCAGCATAGCGGCAATCTCATCGGGCGTACCGTAGAGCGCGTTCTCTTCCGTTGCGCCGGCCTTGTCGGCATAGGCGAGCACGTGCGAGCCGCCCTTGGCATCGGGCCGGCGCGCCGACGCAATCGTGCGCTGGGTGTATTCGGCCTGGCGCTTCAGTGCGGCTTTCTTGTCAGCAGCATCCTTGGCGATATAGAGCTGGCGCGCGACCGTCACCTGCATGGGGTCGAAGCCGAGGCCCTTGGCCTCGCGCGTCTTTTTGTAGATGGCGATGCGCTCGCCGAGCGCCTGCGGCGACGCGTATTGATCGAGGATGAGATTGAAGCCGCGCTCGCCGGCACGCGCAATCGTATGCGGATTGCCGGCGGCGACCCAGAACGGCGGATGCGGGCTTTGCGCCGGCGGCGGCTCCACCACGATGTCCTCGAAATGCCAGAAGCGGCCCCTGTGCGAAAAGCGCGTCCGCGTGGTGAAGGCGCGCGTGATGACTTCGAGCGCCTCTTCGAAGCGCGCCTCGGCCTCGTCGGGGAGAACTTGAAAGCCCTTGAACTCGCTGTGGCGATAGCCCTTGCCGATGCCAAAATCGAACCGACCACCGGAGACTAAATCGAGCGTGGCGGCCTGCTCGGCCAGCAGCACCGGATTGTGCCAGGGCAGCACCATGACCGCGGTGCCGAGCCGCAGCGTCTTGGTGCGCATGGCCAGCGCCATCTGCAGCATCAGCGTGGCGGAAACCTGGTTCCAGCCGCTGAAATGATGCTCGACCGAGAAGCTGGAATGAAAGCCGAGCGCCTCGGCTTCGACGTTGAAATCGAGATAGTCGAGGAAGCCCTGACCAGTCTCCGGGCCATGGTTCTTGCTGTCGGCTTTGGGCGAACAAAACAGGCCGAAACGCATTGTGTTAGAACCGCGGAATGTCGGGGAAAGGCAGCTTGCCGCCGGAAATGTGCATGCGGCCGAGTTCGGCGCAACGGTGCAGCGTCGGAAACACCTTGCCCGGGTTGAGCAAGCCCTTTTCATCGAAGGCGCATTTGAGGCGCTGCTGCTGGTCGAGATCGGTCTCGGAGAACATCACCGGCATCAGGTCGCGCTTCTCGACGCCGACTCCGTGCTCGCCGGTTAGGACGCCGCCGACCTCGACGCACAATTTCAGGATCTCAGTGCCGAACGCTTCGGCGCGCATGAGCTCCTCCGGCTTGTTGGCGTCGAACAAAATGAGCGGATGCAGGTTGCCGTCGCCGGCGTGGAAGACGTTGGCGACGCGCAGACCGTATTTCGCCGACATCTCTTTCATGCGGGTGAGCACCAGCGGCAGCTTGGCACGCGGGATGGTGCCGTCCATGCAGAAATAGTCGGGCGAGACGCGGCCGACGGCGCCGAAGGCGGCCTTGCGACCCGCCCAGAACAGCTCGCGCTCGGCCTCCGAATTCGACTTGCGCACTGTGGTCGCGCGGCATTCCTTGGCGATCTGTTCAACCCGACCGATAAGGTGATCGACCTCGGCCTGCGGGCCGTCGAGCTCGACGATGAGCAGCGCCTCGACGTCCCGCGGATAGCCGGCGCGCACAAAGTCTTCGCAGAACTGGATCGCCAGCTTATCCAACATCTCCATACCGGCGGGGATGATGCCGGCGCTGACGATCTTGGAAACGCATTCACCGGCATCCTCCGAGGACGGAAAGCCGATCAGCAGCGCGCGCGCACATTCCGGCGTGCGCAAAATGCGCACGGTCACTTCGGTGACCACAGCGAGCAGACCCTCCGATCCGACGACGACGCCGAGTAGGTCGTAGCCGGCGCTGTCCAGATGCTTGCCGCCGATGCGCAGCACGTCGCCGGTGATGGTGACGATCTCGCAGCCGAGCACGTTGTTGGTGGTCATGCCGTATTTCAGGCAATGCACGCCGCCGGCATTTTCTGCGACGTTGCCGCCGATGGTGCAGGCAAGCTGCGAGGACGGATCGGGCGCGTAATAGAAGCCTCGATCTGCCACCGCGTTCGTGACCGCTAGATTGGTCACGCCTGGCTCCACCACGGCGATCCGGTTGTCGAAGTCGATCTCGCGGATGCGGTTGAATTTGGCCATGCCGAGCAGCACGCCGTCGGCCAGCGGCAGCGCCCCGCCGGAGAGTGAGGTGCCGGCCCCGCGCGGCACCACCCGGATGCCCTCGTCGTGGCAATACCGCAGCACTTCGGAGACTTGGGCGGTGGTCTCCGGCAGCACCACCACCATGGGCAGCTGGCGGTAGGCGGTCAGCCCGTCGCTCTCGTACGGGCGCATTTCGCGCTCGCCGGCGATCACCCCCTCGCCCGGCACGATCTGGCGCAGGGCGGCGACGATGCGCTCGCGCCGCGCCATCACCGCGCCGTCCACCTCCGGCATCCGCATCGACATGACAACTCCTGGGCTCCTGGCCCACACGATATCAGCCATTTGACGGCTGACACATAGGGCTGGCAAAACCATCCCAAACCCGGGCTGGGCCCATCGGCCACAGGTCGGCGACGAAAACGCCACCGAGGGAGGTACGAGCGTGAGAGTAACATGGACGTTTGTCATATTGGCGGCGGTAACGGCCGCGCCGGCAGTACACGCGCAGGATGCGGCCATGGGCGAGCAGGTGTTCAAGAAATGCCTGCCCTGTCATTCCGTCGGTCCGGGCGCCAAGAACAAGGTAGGCCCCGAGCTCAATGGCCTCGATGGCCGCCATTCCGGCACCGCCCCAAGCTATAGCTATTCGGCAGCCAACAAGAATTCCGGCCTCGTCTGGAACGAGCAGACCTTCAAGGAGTACATCAAGGATCCGCGCGCCAAGATTCCGGGCACGAAAATGATCTTTCCCGGCGTCAAGAATGAAAAGGACATCGGTAACCTGTGGGCCTATCTCAAGCAGTTCGGGCCCGATGGCAGCAAGAAATAACCGGTAGGTGATTGAAAACGTCGCTTAATCGAGGAACTCGCGAGGCTCGGCGGTAATTTGACCTCGGTCAAGGCGGCAGCACGATGCGCTTGCATAATTTTACAAGGTCGGGCGACCCGCTCGGTCAGGAGATGTAACGTCATGATCAAGGATCTCGTCGTCAACCTTGGACTGGGCAAACAAGACCCGGCCGGCAATTACGCCGTCTCGATCGCGGAAGCGTTCGGTGCGCACGTGCTCGGTGTCGCCTTCGCCTATGAGCCGGTGATCCCCGGCTCGGTGATGGGCGGAATCCCCCCGGAGTTCCTCGAGGCGCAGCGCACCGAGTCGGAAAAGAGCGCGCGCGCCGCGATCGCGCGCTTCGAGGAGGCGGCCAAGCGTGAGGGTGTCTCGTTTGAATCCCGCGTGCTGAACGCCAGCGTTTCCGGCGCCTCCGATCTGCTCGGCCGCATCGGCCGACGCTTCGACCTTATTGTGCTTGGACAGCCAACGCGCGAAAAATCGGTGCCCGATGAGGTCATCGACGAAGGCGTGCTGTTTGACTCCGGCCGGCCGGTGATCTTTGTGCCGTTCATCCAGAAGGCGGGCATGACGCTCGACCAGGTGATGGTGTGCTGGGACGGCGGCCGCACCGCCACCCGCGCCATCGCTGACAGCATGCCGTTTCTCGAGAAAGCCAAGAAGGTGGAAGTCGTCGTGGTCGGCAACAAGCCGCCCAAGAGCGACGAGATTTCAGGCGCCGATCTTGGTCAGCATCTCGCTCGCCATGGCCTTAAGGTCGACGTCAAGCGCATCACCTCGCCCGACATCGACGTTGCCTCCACTATCCTGTCTTACGCGGCCGACTCATCCGCCGACATGATCGTGATGGGCGGCTACGGCCATTCGCGCTTGCGCGAATTCGTGCTCGGCGGCGCCACCCGCGGGCTACTGGAATCGATGACGGTGCCGGTGCTGATGTCGCACTAAGGAAACGACATTGCAGGAGAGTCAAGTCGTCTTGCGCGATGGAACACCGGTGCTGTTCCGGCCGCTCAAGCCGGAAGACGCCGTGCTCTATCCCAATTTTCTCAAGGAAGTGACGGCGGACGATCTGCGCCTGCGCTTCTTCGCGGTCATGCGCGGGGTGAGCAATGAGCTGATCGACAAGCTAACCCATTACGATCCCGCCCATGCCATGGCCTTCATCGCCATCGAGGAGCAAAGCGACCGTATGCTCGGCGTTGTGCGCCTGCACGACGACGCGAACGGCAAGGACGCGGAATTCGCGATCCTTGTGCGCTCGCGGCTGAAAGGGCATGGGCTCGGCTGGCTGATGATGAAGCACATGATCGCTTATGCAAAGACCAAGGGCTTGAAGACCGTGCGCGGCCAGGTGCTGGCGGAGAATTCCACCATGCTCACCATGTGCGCCGAGCTCGGCTTTCACATCGTCGACGATCCGGGCGAGCGCGGCGTCAAGCAGGTGACGCTGCCGCTCGACGAAGTGCCGGCTGAAGCGGCAATTTAGCGTTTCACGGCGCGTGTTCGGCCGCGGGCAATACGCATTGTGCCACCAGGCCGCGGGCGCGCGCATCGATCACACCGAGGGCGCGTAGCGCCAGCAGCGTTGCCGTCTGCACCGCCGCGCGTAATCCAGCCGCATCCGCGTCATGCGACGGCGCCAGCGGCCCGATCAAGCCTTCCATCAACGCCCCCATGATGGCGGGCGCAGCGACGCTTGCGTCCTGCTCGGGCAGGTGGCCGCTGTCGATGGCGGCTTTGATGCGCGTCTCCAGCTCAGCGGCGAGCGATTGCCGGAAATCGAGCCGCAAGGCGTTGGCCTGCGGCTCGACCGGTTCGCCGGTCACCGCCCAGATCAGCCGCCGCGCATAGAGCGCCCGGACCGCGAAGGTGGCAACGGCCGCCGCCAGCGCCGACAGTGGTCCGGGCGCCGCGTCGGCGGCGTCCCGCATGGCGGCGAGCTCGCGGGCGGCGACCGCCGCGATCAGCTCGGCGATGAGATCGGTCTTGGACGGGAAGTAGCGATAGACGGTACCGGCGGCGATGCCGGCGCGCGCGGCGATTGCGGCGATCTGCGCCGCGCCCATGCCGCCCTCGGCGGCGATACTCGTTGCCGCGGCGAGGATCGCCTGCTCGCGTTCAGCCAAATGGCGAACCACGTTCTCGGTGCGGCGGTAGGGCATGACAACGAGTGAACGATGATTCACCCGCGCATGGCAAGGCGCCTGCAAGCGCGCCAGAAACGGCGCGTCAGCTTCAGTGCGTGCCGGACTTGGTGCCGCCGGCGAGCGATTTCTCGCGAATGCCGGAAAGCGACATGCCCGGCGTGAGTGCCTCCGGATCCACTTTGAGATGGATGATCGCCGGCTTGCCGGATTTGCGCGCGGCGGCAAACGCCGCCGGGAAGTCGGCGGTCTTGTCGACCTTGACGCCGAAGCCGCCGAAGGCCTGCGCATAAGCGACGAAGTCCGGGTTTCTTAATTGCGTCGCGATAACGCGACCGGGATAGTCGCGCTCCTGGTGCATGCGGATTGTGCCCAAAAGGCCATTGTCGGAGATCACCACGATCACCGGTAGCTCGTATTGCACGGCGGTCGCGAAATCCTGCCCCGTCATCAGGAAATCGCCGTCGCCGGCGATGCATACCACGGTGCGCTCGGGATAAAGCGTCTGCATTGCCAGCGCCGCCGGCAATCCGTAGCCCATGGAACCCGATGTCGCGCCCACCAGACCGTTGAATTTGCGCACGCGGTAGAAGCGATGAATCCAGGCGGAGAAATTCCCGGCGCCGTTGGTGACGGTGGCATCCTCCGGCAAATGCTCGCGCAGCCACACCATGATCTCGCCGAGATTGACGCCGCCCGGTTGCGGCGTCGCCTTCTCCGACCAAGCGAGATAGTCGGCATGGGCGGTGTTGCTTTCGCCGCGCCAGGCAATCTCGTTGGGCGGCTGCATGCCTTCCAGCGCCGCGCAGAACGCGGTCGGCGAGGCGTTGATGGCGAGCGCGGGATGATAGACGCGGCCGAGTTCGTCGGCGCCCGGATGCACGTGCACCAGCTTTACCTGCGGCTCCGGAATGTCAAACAGGGTATAACCCTGCGACGGTATTTCGCTGAGGCGGCTTCCGATCAGCAGCACCAGGTCGGCGCCCTTGATGCGCGCCAACAGTTTGGGATTGACGCCGATACCGAGATCCCCGGCGTAGCAGGCATGCAGCGCGTCGAACAAATGCCCGCGGCGGAAGGTGGTGGCGACCGGAAGCGCGAAGCGCTCGGCAAAGCGCATCAACGCGGCGGTGGCTGCTTCCGACCAGCGGCTGCCGCCGACGATCGCAACCGGGCGCCTGGCCGCCCACAGCATTTTTTGCAGCCGGCTCATGTCGCTCAGGCCTGGCCAGGTCTCCACCGGCTCAAAGGCTTTTGCGTCGGGCACCACGGCGCGCTCGACCAGCATATCCTCCGGCAGGGCGATCACCACCGGGCCGGGACGGCCCTGGCACGCGGTATGGAAAGCGTGCGCCACAATTTCCGGGATGCGCGTGGGATCGTCGATTTCGGTCGCCCATTTTGCCATCGTGCCGAACACGGCGCGGTAATCGAGCTCCTGGAAGGCATCGCGGTCGCGCATCCGCCCCGCCACCTGGCCGACGAACACGATCAAGGGTGATGAATCCTGGCACGCGATATGGATGCCGGGAGACGCATTGGTGGCGCCCGGTCCGCGGGTGACGAAGCAGATGCCGGGGCGGCCGGTCGCCTTGCCGACCGTCTCGGCCATGATCGCCGCAGTGCTCTCATGCCGGCAGACGGTGAGCGCGATGTCACGGCCGTAAAAGGCATCCAGCGCGGCGAGATAGCTTTCGCCCGGCACGCAGGTGGCGTGGCGCACCCCATGGATCGCCAACTGATCGATCAGGATTTCGCCGCCAGTCCGCGTGCCGTCATTGCCGCGCATCGATTTTCGCTCCGCGTCAGCGCTTGGGTTTCGGCACCGAAAGTGCCGGCGCGAACGGGGCCGGCGTCATCAGGCTGGTGTGCTGCTCGATGATATTGCCGGCTTTGGCGTTCTCGGCCAGGAAATGTTTCCAGTCCGCATCCTGCATCATCTTGGCACGCTTGGCCTCGCGGTCGCCGGCGCTCTCATAGGCCCAGGCATGAACGAACGTGTTGAGCGCACCACTTTCCGCAACCAGATAGCACACCGGCTCGCCCATATAGCGCAGCTGCACCGGATAGCCGAGCTTGCCGTAGAGGTCGAGCTGCGCCGGCGTGCGTCCAGGCAACAACCGATAGGTCCGAAGATCGACAATCACTGAGTTTCTCCTTTGCTTGGCCGCTGACCACGGCGTGAGCCGCGCACTCTTCCCGGCCTGACCGTCAGCGGTCAATAGACTTAGTGGGCCTCGTCGGTCTCAGAAGCGTGGCGAGCAATCCTGCATTCCGCGCGCTGTTCGGCAGGCTTTGTGGAATGGGCGAGATTGCTGGCGCTATTGACCAGCGCCAGATGGGAAAAGGCCTGCGGAAAGTTTCCGATCAGCCGGTTGCCGTAAGGGTCGTATTCTTCGCTCAGCAGCCCTACGTCATTGCAAAGCGACAACAGGCGCTCGAACAATCGCAGAGCATTCTCGCGGCGGCCGAGCATGACGTAAGCGTCGACCAGCCAGAAGCTGCAGGCCAGGAACGCCCCCTCCCCGGCCGGCAGGCCGTCGGCAGCTTCATCGGTGTTGTAGCGGCGAACCAGCCCGTCGGTGACGAGCGTACGTTCGACCGCCTCGACGGTGCCGCGAATGCGCGGGTCCTCGGGCGGCAAGAATCCGATCGCCGGCAGCAACAGCAGGCTGGCGTCGAGCTGCTTGGAGCCGTAGGAGCGCACGAAGGTGTTGAGGGCGGCGTCGAATCCGAGCCGGCAGACGTCGGCATGGATCTCGTCGCGGATTTTCTTCCAGTGTTCGACCGGCCCGTCGAGGCCAAAGCGTTCGGCGCTTCTGATGGTGCGGTCGAAAGCGACCCAGGCCATCGCCTTGGAATAGGTGAAATGCCGCTTTTCGCCGCGCACCT
>CAZLWN010000022.1:0-36455 GCA_964563195.1 uncultured Undibacter sp.
AAACCCTCCCACCGGCACAACGATAGTGGCTCAGTTTTAGGGGGCAAAGACACGACAGCAGTCCGTCGATCGAAGCCGCTTCGCGATAGAGCGCGGCGATCACGGTGTAGACCGGCAGGGCATCGTCCGGCAGATCGTCGCTGCGGTCGCGTCGGCTGTAACCGATAAAGGTGTAACCGATAAAGGCGCCGGCCAACCGCAGCCCAAGCCATGCCAGGAACGCTGCCGCCAGCATGATCTCGACGGCATAGAGTGTCGCAGCTGTCGCCAGGACGAAGGCGGTAAGTCCCATCATTCCGGCGATCGCGACCGGTACAACATTTCCAAGCCGCCGCGGCGGGGCGGCCGACAACGCCGGCCAGGTCCGCTTGAGTTTACCGGACGCGCGCGCCGCCAATGCGCGGCCGGCCCAGCGCGTGACAAAACGGGTGAGACGTTCGGCGCTGGTAAAGCGGAACCGGCGCGCCAGGTCCGGATTGTCCTCGATCATGCCGCTGATCCGCCGCGCCGCGCCGGCGCGTGGTGCGACCACAAGGTAAAGCTCATTGCCGATCGCCATTGGCAACAGTCCGGCGGCGGCGGATTCGATCAGCCGCTCGTCGCTGATTGGACACTGCGTGCGGGGAACGCCGTCGAGCGGTTCGAAGGCCACGTCAAGGTGCTCGCCAAGCGCGCGCAAATAGGTTTCCTCGCTGAGCGCGCCGGCCGCGATCAAGACCCGGTCGGCGCCGACGCCAACAGCCGCCGCCCGGTCCTCGGCGGCAGCAAGCACGTCCGGGGCCACCGCCGCGCGCAGACAATCGAACTCCGGGAACCGGCGGGGTTGGCCGGGTCCGCCGTCGTCGAATTGAAGCGCCCATGGATCGATCGAGGGGCTGTCGGCGGTTACGCCAAACGAAGCCCTCGAGCGGAACAGCGCCGCTCCCGCACGCACGGCAAACGCCATACCCCCACCTGTCGCTACACGTTTCGGCAGATGGTAGCGTCACTACAACCTCTTCGCGAGTCCGAATTGCGGGCCAGACGGGTCGAATAAGCCAGTCTCGGCATGGTCAGCCGTGATTGGCCGCGCGCGGGCGTCGGTGCTAGAAGGCGCGCGATGTCGGGATTTATGTCGCATTACATGGTGCCGGCGGCGATCACCGCAGTGGCGATCGTGTTGATGCTCGGCCTTGTAAATATGATGCGCGGCGGCTCGCCCAACCGGTCGCAAAAGCTCATGCGGCTGCGCGTGCTGCTACAATTCGTCGCTATCATCGTCATCATGGCGACGATCTGGGCCATGGGCCGCTGACGGAGTACGGCTTAGGCGATGTTGCCTGCCGCTATTTCGCCGGCACTGCCCGCATATACTCGACCTTTTCTTTCGGCTTCTTTTTGACCATCTCTTTGGTCGGCTTCTTGGCCATGGCCGAAAGGTCGGCAGCAGCGGCCTCGGCCGAGACGGCATGGGCACCGCAAGCATTGGCCGGGGTGGCCAGCGGCAGCGCCAGCAGGCCCGCGGCCAAGCCAATCGCGAGAAATCGCATGATTGTCCCCCCATACCTTGAGACGGAAACCGGATAAGATAGACAGGCTACTCCGAATTCGAGCCGGGGCGAAAGGTCCACAAAAGCCGTCATGGTCGTGCTCAACCGCATCTATACCCGCACCGGCGACGACGGCACGACGGCGCTCGGCACCGGCGCGCGGCGCAAGAAATACGATCCTCGCGTGGCCGCATACGGCACCATCGACGAGCTCAATTCGATGATCGGGCTGGTACGGCTGCATACCGCCGGCGCCGCAATGGACGCGGCGCTGGCGCGCGTCCAGAACGACCTGTTTGACGTCTCAGCCGACCTTTGCCTGGCCGAGAAAGGGCCCGGCGGCGCACGGCTGACTGTGACCGACGCCCAGGTAACCTGGCTGGAGGGCGAGATTGACCGGCTCAATGCCGGGCTCTCGCCGCTGAAGTCCTTCATCCTTCCCGGCGGAAGCCCGGCCTCGGCCTATCTGCATCTTGCCCGTACCGTGTGCCGGCGTGCCGAGCGCATCATGGTCGAGCTCAAGGACAAGCCGGGTGAGGATGTGTCAGGACCTTCGCTGAAATACATTAACCGGCTGTCGGACTACCTGTTCGTCGCAGGCCGCTATGCCAACGACAAGGGCGCGCGTGACGTGCTGTGGGCGCCGGGCCAAAATAGATAGTGCGCCGCAGCATAAACGTTGACATGCCGACGGCGCGGCCTTTAGCTTCCCGCCGCCTTTCACAAGCGCCCGTCCGGGATGGGGGATCATGAAAATTCTGGTGCCCGTGAAGCGGGTGGTCGATTTCAACGTCAAGATCCGCGTCAAATCGGACGGCTCCGGCGTCGAGCTCGCCAATATCAAGATGTCGATGAATCCGTTTGATGAGATCGCCGTCGAAGAGGCGATCCGCCTGAAGGAAGCCGGCAAGGCAACCGAGATCGTGGCGGTGTCGATCGGCCCGGCGCAGGCGTCGGAAACCATCCGCACCGCGCTCGCCATGGGCGCCGACCGCGGCATCCTGGTGAAGGCGGAGGGCACGATCGAGCCGTTGGCGGTGGCGAAGATACTCAAAAGCATCGTCGAGGCTGAAAAGCCCGGCCTCGTCATCATGGGCAAGCAGGCCATCGATGACGACTGCAATCAGACCGGCCAGATGCTTGCCGCGCTGCTGGGCTGGGCGCAGGGCACCTTCGCCTCCAAGCTCGCGCTCGACGGCGACAGCGTCACCGTCACCCGCGAAGTGGACGGCGGCTTGCAGACGGTCAAACTTAAAGCACCTGTGATCGTCACCGCCGACCTGCGGCTGAACGAGCCGCGCTATGCGTCGCTGCCCAACATCATGAAGGCGAAAAAGAAGCCAATCGACGAAAAGACGCCGGAGGCCTATGGCGTCGACGTCAAGCCGCGTTTGCAAGTGCTCAAGACCAGCGAGCCGCCCGGCCGCAAGTCGGGCGTGAAAGTCGGCTCGGTCACCGAGCTGGTCGCCAAGCTCAAGGACGAGGCGGGGGTGTTATGACCACACTTCTTCTCGCCGAGCACGACAACAAGACAGTCAAGGACGCAACCGCCAAGGCGCTCACCGCCGCAAAGGCCTTGGGCGGCGACGTGCATGTGCTGGTTGCCGGCAAGGATTGCAAAGGCGCAGCCGAGGCCGCTGCCAAGCTCGACGGCGTCGCCAAGGTTCTGATCGCGGATGCCGCGCCTTACGCGCACCAGCTCGCCGAGCCACTGGCGGCGCTGATCGTCTCGCTCGCCGGCCAATACGACGCCATCGTCGCGGCGGCGACCACGACCGGCAAGAACGTGATGCCACGCGTGGCTGCATTGCTCGACGTCATGCAGATCTCCGACATCACCAAAGTCGTTGCGCCCGACACTTTCGAGCGGCCGATCTATGCTGGCAACGCCATCCAGACCGTGAAGTCGTCCGACGCCAAGAAGGTCATCACCGTGCGCACCTCGACCTTCCAGGCGACGGGTGCAGGCGGCTCGGCCGCCGTGGAGAATGCCACGCCCGCGGCCGATCCCGGGCTTTCGAGTTTCGTCGGCGAGGAATTGTCGAAATCAGACCGGCCCGAATTGACCTCGGCCAAGATCATCATCTCCGGCGGCCGCGCCATGCAGAGCCGCGAGAATTTCACCAAATACATCGAGCCGGTGGCCGATAAATTGGGTGCGGCAGTTGGCGCCTCGCGCGCCGCGGTCGATGCCGGCTACGCGCCCAACGACTGGCAGGTGGGCCAGACCGGCAAAGTGGTGGCGCCCGAACTCTACATCGCGGTCGGCATTTCCGGCGCTATTCAGCATCTTGCCGGCATGAAGGATTCCAAGGTCATCGTCGCCATCAACAAGGACGAGGAAGCGCCGATATTTCAGGTCGCCGACTATGGGTTGGTCGCTGATCTTTACCAGGCGCTGCCGGAGCTGGCGGCGGAACTTGGCAAGATTGGGTGTTGACCACGCCCGCAAAATTGGCGGCCTGGGCGTGGTGCCGCCGGGCGGTTCGGCGTAGAAGGGCACACGAGGCAACCTGAGACGCAGCCGGGAAGCTCGCGTCGTCGCATTGATCGGATCGAATCATGGCGCTCAATATCAAAAGTGTTGGGGTGATCGGCGCCGGACAGATGGGCAGTGGCATCGCCCATGTCTGCGCGCTGTCGGGTTTTTCGGTCATGCTGAACGACGTATCGGGCGATCGCATCAAGGCCGGCATGGCGACCATCAACGGCAATATGGCGCGCCAGGTCGCCAAGGAGACCATCAGCGAGGAGCAGCGCAAGAGCGCGCAGGCGCTGATCAAGCCGGCGGAAAAATACGACGCGCTGTCGGCCTGCGATATCGTGATCGAAACCGCGGTCGAGAAGGAAGACGTCAAGCGCAAGATTTTCGCGGACCTGTGCGCGGGTCTGAAGCCCGAAGCCATCATCGCCACCAATACTTCGTCGATATCAATCACGCGGCTGGCGTCCTCCACAGACCGTCCCGAGCGCTTCATCGGCATTCACTTCATGAATCCGGTGCCGCTGATGGAATTGGTCGAAGTAATCCGCGGCATCGCCACCGACGATGCTACCTTCGAGACCAGCAAGGCCTTCGTGTCCAAGCTCGGCAAGATCATCGCGGTGTCGGAGGATTTCCCGGCCTTCATCGTCAACCGCATCCTGCTGCCGATGATCAATGAGGCGATCTACACGCTCTACGAAGGCGTCGGCAACGTGGAGTCGATTGACACCGCCATGCGGCTCGGCGCCCACCATCCGATGGGCCCGCTCGAGCTCGCCGACTTCATTGGCCTCGACACGTGTCTGTCTGTGATGCAGGTGCTCTACGAGGGCCTCGCCGATTCAAAATACCGGCCGTGTCCGCTGCTGGTGAAATATGTCGAGGCCGGCTGGCTCGGCCGCAAGACCCAGCGCGGCTTCTACGACTACCGCGGCGAAAAACCGGTGCCGACGCGGTAGGCGCAACAGACGCCGGATTTCTAATTCTCTTCGTATTCGTCATGGCGGCGCACCCAGGCCATGCTCCAGGGCAGGGCGTCCTCGTCGCGGCCCTTGGGCGCGAGGTCGAGCATGTTGTAGGCGCCGATGATGATGTCGAGGCCGCGGCCATAGGTCGAATAAGTGTGGAACATCGCGCCACCGTCCTTGATGAAGACACTCAAGCCCGGCGCTTCCTCGCTCGGAAACTTGCCCTCGGCGTAGTTGTATTCGACCTTGCCGCCCGCCTTCTCTTCCGGCGTGAACGAGACGTGGAAGTCGTAGTTGAAGTCGCTGCCGTAGGACGATACCCATTTGAAGCGCCAGCCCATGCGTTTCTTGTAGGCGTCGATCTCGGCGAGCGGCGCGCGCGACGCCACGACGAAGGCTACGTCGCGCTGGGCAAGGTGAATATTCGCGCCGTCGAAATGATCGGCCAGGAACGAGCAGCTCGGGCAGCCCTGCACCCAGCCGGGGCCGAGCATGAAGTGGTAAATCATGAGCTGGTTCTTGCCGGCGAACAGGTCCGCCAGCATTTCCTTTCCTGCGGGTCCGTCGAATAAATAGTCCTTCTCCACCTTTACCCAGGGCAGTTCGCGCCGCGCGGCGCTCAGCGCATCGCGCGTGCGGCTAAATTCCTTCTCCTTGGCAAGCAGCGCCTTGCGCGCGGCGCCCCATTCGTCCTGCGAAACAATTTTGTGCTGCATGGTCAACTCCCCTGTTTTCACGCTTTAGCCGGTGTCATCCAACCGATGCCGGCGCCGCCAGGCTCTTTCAGAATGGCGATGCGGCCGACGCCGGGCACGTCGAATATTGGCCGCATCAAGGTCGCGCCGGCGCCTTGCGCTTGCTTCACGCGTGCGTGGACGTCGTCGACCGCGATATAGGACATCCAACTTTCCGGCACGCCGTCGAACTGGGGGCTCGTCAAAGGAAAAAGGCCGGCGGCAAATTGATCGCCCACCTTCGCTATCCAATAGGTGCTTCCTTCGGGCATCGGCATGCCCTCGAAGCTCCAACCGAGCGTGTCGGCGTAGAATGCCTTGGCCTTTTCGGCATCGCGGGTCATCAACTCGTTCCAGTAGAATTTCCCGTGTGACCAGGACTGCGCCATGACTGGATCCTTTGCTAGCTGAGATAGTTTTCGAGCTTGTCCATTGCGCCGTTCCAACCGCCCTGGTGACTGTTGCGCGCGGCCTCGTCGAAGAATTGCTCGTGCAGCAACGTCATCAACGTGCCGGTGCCGTCGAGCTTGAACGTGAGCGTGACCAGCGACTCGCGTTCCGGCGTGGTCTTCCACGCCCAGCTGAAAACCAGCTTCTCGCTCGGCACCACTTCGCGGTAGACGCCGCTGACGTCGTGCTCCTCGCCGGATGGTGTTTGCATCAGCCATCGGTAGCGGCCGCCGGCGCGCGCGTCGCATTCGGCGCGCAGCACTTTGACTTCCCCTGGTCCCATCCAACGCTTTACTTTTTCCGGATCCGTCCAGGCGGCGAAGACTTTCTCCGGCGGCGCGTTGAAGCGGCGCTTGATGGTGAGGCTTGGCTTGGTGCTGATGGTGGCCATATGTCGTCCTCCAAAAAGGCGACGAGACGGTCAAGCCGCTCGCCCCAAAATTTCTGGTAACGGTTGAGCCAGTCGTTGGCGTCGCGCATCGGCTCCGCCCGCAGCCGGCATGCGACGGTGCGACCGATTTTTTCGCGCGTGACCAGACCGGCATCGGATAGCACGTCGAGATGCTTCATCACCGCCGGCAGCGACATGGCAAATGGCTGGGCGAGTTCGCTTACCGAGATGCTTTCGCGTTCGCTGAGCTGGGCCAGCAGCGCGCGCCGGGTGGGGTCGGCGAGCGCGGCAAAAGTGCGGTCGAGTGTCTTGGGCGAATAGTAAACCATATGGTTAAGTTTAGTCGCGCGCGATTGAGAGTCAAGGGGGCGGTAAGGATGTCGGCAATTTGATCGTTCTTGTTAAGGTTCTGTTGACCCTGCGGTCCCCAGGTTTGCCGTCATGGATCCGGCGACCCTTGTAGCAGTAATGTCCGGCGCCCAAGCGAGTTGCGCCCAGATGATCATGGCAGCCAAAATGCTGCGCATGAACGCGGAAGCGTCGGGCATGGTCGCCAAAATAATCGAATCCGCTCAGCTGAACCTGAAAAGCCTCGCTAACGTCGCGGACGGCGTCGGCAAGAACGTCAATATCGTCGCGTGAGCGACATCACACGCTCAGCCCTTACCTAGCGCCGCCTTTATCAGCTTGAGCGCGTCGTTGCTCGCCCAGTTGGCGGGGCCAGCAATGGTGCCAATCTCGCAGCCTTTCGGATCGATCAAAATCGTGGTCGGCATGCCGAAGGCGCGGCCGATGGCTTTCAAGTCCTGGAACGCCTTGGCGCTCGGATCGGCGTAATAAGCGAGCTTGCTCACGCCGATGTCCTTGAAGAATCGCTTCGGCTTGTCGGGGTCGCGGGTGTCGATATTGACCGCCACCACCTGGAAATCCTCAAGTCCCAGTTCACCTTGCAGCGCGTCGAGCGTCGGCATCTCCTTGCGGCAGGGAACGCACCACGTGGCCCACAAATTGAGCAGCACCGTGCGGCCGCGGAAATCGGCAAGCGTCATTTTCTTGCCGTCGGTGTCCTCGAAGGCGAGGTCGGGGACTTTCAGCGGGGCTTTGGCGAAGTTGACGGCGGCCACCTCGCCTTGCGCAAAAGGCGCGACTTTCTTGGCCAATTCCACTGCCGGCCGGCAGGCCGGATCGCCGCCCGCATTGCGCGTCAGGGTCGAAACCCCGTATACCCCGGCCAGCCCGACGGCCAGGCCGGCGATGCCGCCCGCCACGATCAAGGCAAGCCGCTTTTTGCCCGAACTGGATGAAGGACGCGTGGGATCAGTCATGGTCGGCAAAACCCCGGTGGTTGTGCCAAGAGACGGAATATGAGCAACAAGATGTGGGGCGGGCGCTTTACGTCCGGCCCGGATGCCATCATGGAGGAGATCAACGCCTCCATCCATTTCGACCGGTATCTCTACCGCCAGGACATCGCCGCGTCCAAGGCCCATGCCGAGATGCTGGCCAAGCAAGGCATCATTACGGCGGATGACGCCAAAAAGATCGCTCACGGTCTAGACACGATCCTGTCAGAGATGGAGGCCGGCAAGTTCTCCTTCAGCCGCGCGCTCGAAGACATTCACATGAATGTCGAGGGCAGGCTTGGCGAATTGATCGGGGAGGCGGCCGGCCGGCTGCACACCGCGCGCTCGCGCAACGACCAGGTGGCGACCGATTTCCGGCTGTGGATGCGCGACACCATCGACGCGATCGATGCGGCGCTCGCGCTCTTCCAGCACGCGCTAGCCGAGAAGGCGATGGCGCATGCCGGCACCGTTATGCCCGGCTTCACGCATATGCAGACCGCACAGCCGGTGACCTTCGGCCATCACTTGCTCGCCTATGTCGAGATGGCGGCGCGCGACCGCGGCCGCTTTGCCGACGCGCGCAAGCGGCTGAACGAGTCGCCGCTCGGCGCCGCGGCGCTCGCCGGCACTCCGTTTCCGCTCGACCGCGACATGACCGCGGCCGCGCTCGGCTTCGAGCGGCCGATGGCCAATTCGCTCGACGCCGTCTCCGACCGCGATTTTGCCATGGAGACGCTGGCCGCCGCGGCCATCACCTCGGTGCACCTGTCGCGGCTGGCCGAGGAGATCGTGATCTGGACCTCGTCGCTCACGCGGCTGGCGCGGCTGTCGGACAAATTCACCACCGGCTCCTCGATCATGCCGCAGAAGCGCAACGCCGATGCCGCCGAGCTGGTGCGCGCCAAGACCGGCCGCGTGACGGCCGCGCTCAACGCGCTGTTGATGGTGATGAAGGGGCTGCCGCTCGCCTATGCCAAGGACATGCAGGAAGACAAGGAAGGCGCCATGGACGCGCTCGGCGCGCTGTCGCTGTCGATCGCGGCCATGACCGGCATGATCGGTGATCTCGAGCCCGACGCCGCGCGCATGAAGAAGGCGGCCGGCGAGGGCTACGCCACCGCCACCGATCTCGCCGACTGGCTGGTGCGGCGCTTGAAGATCCCGTTCCGCCAGGCGCACCACATCACCGGCCAGATCGTCGCCAAGGCGGCGGATGAGGGCGTCGCGCTGCACCGGTTGCCGCTTGCCGCAATGCAGGCGGTTGAGCCGCGAATCACCGACGATGTGTTTTCCGTGCTGTCGGCCGATCGCTCAGTGAAGAGCCGCACCAGCTATGGCGGGACCGCGCCGAAAAACGTGCGCGCGCAGGCCAGGAAATGGCTGAGAAAGCTTGAAAAAGACAAATCCTGACTTCGCCTTGTTTGTGCCGTTTGCTAAGGTAGCCCATCTGAGGAGCGTTCCTTGAGCCGTTTTTCTACCTGCCTCTGTCTCCGCCTCGCAGTGGTTGTGGCGCTTGTCGCTGCGTTTGCGCTCGCCGGCTGCGGGCGCAAAGGGCCGCTTGATTCGCCGCCCGCGGCCTCGCTCGCCGGCGATCAAGGCGCCGCCCAAAGCGACAGCGCGGCGCCGGTAATGGATCGCGAGGGCCGACCGGTTGCGCCGCTCGGTCCGAACAAACGCATTCCGCTCGACGCCCTGCTCAACTAACGCCGCGCGTGTCCCGATGCATCACTTCGCTTATCGCGACGGCGTCCTTCACGCCGAGGCGGTTAGTCTCGACGCGCTCGCCGCGGCGGTGGGGACGCCGTTCTACTGTTATTCAACTGCGACGTTGACGCGGCACTACAACGTGTTCGCCGGCGCCTTCGCCGATGTGGACGCGCTCGTGTGCTACGCCATGAAGGCAAATTCCAACCAGGCGGTGATCGCGACGCTGGCGAAGCTCGGTGCCGGCGCCGATGTGGTGTCGGGCGGCGAGCTCATGCGCGCCCGGCTTGCCGGCGTGCCGCGCGAGAAAATAATGTTTTCCGGCATCGGCAAGGCAGCGGCCGAGCTCGCGCTCGCGGTCGACGAGGGTATTCTCTGCATCAACGTCGAATCAGAGTCTGAACTCGAACTGTTGTCCGCGATCGCGGTGGGCAAGGGACGGACCGCGCCGATTTCGGTGCGCGTCAACCCCGACATCGATCCCAAGACCCATCACAAGATCGCGACCGGCAAAGCCGAGAACAAGTTCGGCATCCCGATCAGCCGTGCGCGTGAAGTCTATACCCGTGCGGCCAAGCTGCCGGGGATCACGGTCGCCGGCGTTGACATGCATATCGGCAGCCAGATCACCGACCTCGATCCGTTCGGCAATGCATTCACGCTGCTGGCCGAGTTCGTGCGTGAATTGCGCGCCGACGGTCACACGATTTCGCACATCGATCTCGGCGGTGGGCTTGGCATTCCCTACCGCGACGACAATGAGCCGCCGCCGCATCCCGAAGCCTATGCCGACGTGGTCAAGCGCGCCACGCGCGATCTCGGCTGCCGGCTGATCTTCGAGCCGGGGCGGCTGATCGTCGGCAATGCCGGCATCCTGGTGACGCGCGTGCTGTTCGTGAAGCACGGCGAGGCCAAGAATTTCGTGGTGGTGGATGCTGCGATGAACGACTTGATCCGCCCGACGTTGTATGACGCGCACCATGAGATTTGGCCGGTCAAGGAGGCCGCCAGTTCCGGGCGCCGCATCCGCGTCGACGTGGTCGGCCCGGTCTGCGAGAGTGGTGACTTCCTGGCGCGCGCGCGTGAGCTTGCCGAGCCGGCCGGCGGCGACTTGCTGGCGGTCATGTCGGCGGGCGCCTACGGGGCGGTACAGGCCGGCACCTATAATTCCCGCCCTTTGGTGCCGGAAGTGCTGGTCAAAGGCGCGGAATGGGCCACCGTCCGACCCCGCCTTGAAGTTGACCAATTGATTGCGCTCGATCGCATGCCGGCTTGGCTGTAGATGCATAAATACATGCGTGGCCCGGGAATTCGGCGCGTGTTAGCGTGTTAACAGGCAGATTCTCTTAGCCTAGGCGACGGAGCGGCTTTTGGACATGTCGCGCGAGCGGCCACACAGGCGGGAACAGACCCCCCGGGCCGTGCTTGCGCGGGCGCTCAAGCGCGCGCGCGGCAGCCTGCTCTGGGAGCGGCTGTGGCCGGCGCTCGCCTTGCTTTCGATTGCGCTCAGCCTGTTCCTGGCATTCTCTTGGGCCGGACTCTGGTTGGTGCTGCCGCCGCTCGCGCGCGCCATCGGGCTGTTCTTCTTCTTCGTCATCACCGCGGCGGCGGCGGTGCCGCTGATCCGGCTGCGGCTGCCGAGCGTCTCAGACGGTTTGCGGCGCCTCGACCGCGGCAGCGGCGAAATCCACCGCCCTGCCACGGCGGTGGCGGACGAAATCGCTGCCAACCCGCATGATCCGGTCGCGCAGGCGCTCTGGCGCGCCCATGTCGAGCGCGCGCTGATAGCGGCGCGCAAGCTCAAGGCCGGCTGGCCCGCGCCGCGGCTGGCCTTGCGCGACCCGATCGCGCTGCGCGCGCTCGTGCTCATTTTGGTGACCGCCAGCTTCTTCGCCGCCACCGGCGAGCGGACGAAGCGCATCCTTGCCGCTTTCGACTGGCAGGGTGTGGTGGCGCCGGCGAATTTCCGCATCGATGCCTGGGTCACGCCGCCGGTCTATACCGGCCGGCCTCCGGTGATGTTGCAAGGGCTGCGCCCCGGCGAGGTGACCGAGGCTTCAGAGCCGGTGGCGGTGCCGGTCGGCAGCCAGCTCGTGGTGCGCGGCACCGGAAATGTCAACTTCGACGTGGCGCGCAAGGGCGCGCTCGAGATTGCGCCCGCCGATCCGCGCGCGCCGCTGCCTAAAGGCACGTCGGAGCGCCGCTTCGTGATCAAGGGTGACGGTTCGGCAACGCTGCGCGGGGTCGGCGCCGGCTTGGGCTGGGCTTTCGTCGCCATTCTCGACCGCGCGCCGACGATCACGCTGATCAAGCCGCCGGAACGGCAGGCGCGCGGTTCGGTGCGGGTCGATTACAAGATGGCCGACGACTACGGCGTGATCGAGGGCAAAGCCACGTTCGCGCTCAAGGACGAAGCGGCTTCCGACGAGGCGCATCCGCTGTTTTCGGCCCCCGAATTCCGTCTCACGCTGCCGCAGGCGCGCACCCGCAGCGGCGCGGCGCGGACCATCCATGATCTCACCGAGCACCCGTGGGCAGGCGCCAACGCCTCCATAACACTGATCGCGCGCGACGAGGCCGGCAACGAGGGCCGCAGCAAGCCGCACGAGTTCACCTTGCCGGAGCGCATTTTTGCCAAGCCGCTGGCGCGCGCGCTGATCGAGCAGCGTCGCAACTTGGCGCTCGACGCCAATAAGAAGCCGTTGGTGCTTACCGCACTCGACGCGCTGACAATCGCGCCTGAGCATTTTTCGCCCGAGGCGAGCGTCTATCTCGGCTTGCGCGCGATCTACTACGACCTCAAGCAAGCCAAGAGCGACGATGCCCTGCGCGAGGTGGTGGCGCGGATGTGGGACATGGCCGTGCATATCGAGGACGGCAACATGGCCGAAACCGAGCAGGCCTTGCGCCAGGCGCAGGAGGCCTTGCGCCGGGCGCTCGAACGCGGCGCCAGCGACCAAGAGCTTAAAAAACTAATGGATGATCTACGCGCCGCCATGGACAAGTTTCTGCAGGCGCTGGCGGAGCAGTTGCGGAAGAATCCGCAGCAACTTTCCCGTCCGCTTGACCGTAACACCCGCACGCTCACCGAGCGCGACTTCAAGAACATGATGGATCGGCTGGAAAACCTCGCGCGCTCGGGCAACAAGGAGGCCGCACGCCGGCTGCTCGAGGAAATGCAGGCGATGCTGGAGAACCTGCAAATGGCGCGCCCCGGCCAGATGGATGAGGGCGACGACGACATGATGTCGGCGCTCGACGAGTTGGGCGACATGATCCGCAAGCAGCAGCAATTGCGCGACAAGACCTTCAAGCAGGGCCAGGACATGCGGCGCGACCGCCAGCGCGGCCGGCGACCCTTGGGCGATCTGCGCCAGGGTCAGCAGGCGCTGCGCGAGCGGCTCAACAGGCTGCTCGAACAATTGCGCCAGCACGGGCTAGGCAATCCGCAGCAGAACCTGGACGGCCAGGGCAAAAAAGGCAACCAGACGGGCAAGCTGGGCGAGGCGGGCAAGGCCATGGGCGAGGCCGAAGGCGAGCTGGGCGAGGGCGACGCCGACAGCGCGGTCGACAGCCAAGGTCGCGCGCTGGAAGCCATGCGCAAGGGGGCGCAGGGGCTGGCCCAGCAGATGCAGCAGAATGGCATGGGCCCCGGCCCCAATGGCCGGCCCGGCCGCGGTCAGCAGCGCGCGCAACGAAATACCGATCCGCTCGGCCGGCCGCTGCGCGGCCGCGAATACGGCGACGACGTCACCGTGAAAGTGCCGGGCGAGATCGACGCTCAGCGCGCGCGCCGCATCCTGGAAGAGCTGCGCAAGCGCTATGGCGAAAGCTATCGCCCGCAGCTCGAGCTCGACTATATCGAGCGGCTGCTGCAGGGCTTCTGAGCGCGCCTTTTTTGGCGCATGAACTTATCCGAAAACCGGGTCCCACTTTTCGGGATCTTGCGCCGGTCAGTGCCGCGTCACCAGCGCCTCGCGCACGGTGCCCTTGATCTGCTCGACCGAAAATGGCTTGGCGATGACGTCGTGCACAAGCGCGTCGAGGTCATGCGCGCGCTCGCGCTGATCGGTATAACCGGTCATTAGCATGATTGCGACATCCGGATGATGGCGGCCGGCGGCGAGTGCCAGGGCGATGCCGTCCATTTTCGGCATCTTGACGTCGATCAGCAGCAGGTCGAGTTCACCGTTGTGGCGGCTGAGCAAATCGAACGCCGACGCACCGTCGACGGCGACGGTCAGTTCATGACCGTCTTCGCTGAGCGCGCGTATGACGAGTTTGCGGATGGCGTCGTCGTCCTCGGCGATCAGGATTCTCGCCATGGCTCATTCCGTTTTGGTGGTGGCGTCGATCGAATCGAAGAAACGCACCATTATGTTACGTGCGTCCGCCGGCGGCGAAGCGAGCCGGCTGCGGAATTCCAGGTGTTCGCCGGGGCCGAGGATGCTGCGGCTCGGTAGCGCGGACCAGGTATAGATTTCCTGTCCGGCGGCGTCGCGCGCGGCGAACCGCAGGCGCGGCACCGTGATCGGCTTGCTGGCGTTACTGGCGATCGTTCCTTGCACGATCAAGACATTAACGCCGTCCTGCACCTCCTTCAAAATCTTGACATTTTCGAAGCTGAGATGGCGCAGATTGACGGGCAGGCCGATGGCCGCGAAAAACGAAGCGGTCTGCGGCAGGGCACGCACCACTTCTTCGCGCCCGCCGATCACTGCCACGTTGACGGCAATCAGCACCAGAACGATCGCGGTCCAGCGCGATGAGCGGCGTTTTTCCTTGCGGCGCGCCTGCAGCCGCTGGCGGCGGGCGGCGTAGATTTCGACGTCTTCGGAGTCGGTCTCGTCGTTGAAAGCATCGGGTAGCGGCTCGTGCTCGGCCGGCGGCACTAATGAGGGCGCATCGAAGACCGCTTCCGCTTCCGCTGGTGGCGGAGGCAGTGTGGTTTCGCGCGTGACGACAGGCTCGGGCTCGACCGCGCCAATCGGCACCTCGGATTCGGCGCCGAAATCGTCTTCAGCGGCCGAAGCCGGAGCGGGCGGTGGCGTGGCATCGGCTGCGGGCTGACTCGGCGCGGCCGGACCGCCGCCGATCGTCTGCGTTTCAGCTTCCGCGGACACGCCGTCGACGAATTCGGTCAACTCGTGCGCCGCCTCGGTCCCGCTGGCAAACCAAGTCACCTTGCAGCGCGCACAACGCACCGCGCGCCCGGCCGGGCCAAGCGCGGCCGGATCGATCATGTAGGACGTGGCGCAGCTCGGACAGACAATCAACATGGCATCTGCGGCATGTGGTGCCGCAAACCTAGCAGCCGTCCGTTAATGGACCGGAAACCATGGCCGCCCCCACGGCTGGGGGAAAACTCGCGTTTTCCGGCCCTTCCGGCTATGGCGGCGCCGTAATATTCCTGTAAAAGCGCAGTTCTCGGCCCGGCGCGGGCCGCGGGCGGCTTTCGAGAGCGAATCCGCGGGGGTTGCCGGTCAGGATCACCCACGGGCCGGAGGCGATTTATCGGAGACGGGAGTGGTCCGATTCGAGAACGTAGGCTTGCGCTACGGTCTGGGGCCGGAGGTCCTGCGCGACCTTTCGTTCCGCATCGAGCCGCATTCCTTCCAGTTCCTCACCGGTCCCTCCGGCGCCGGCAAGACCTCGCTGCTGCGCCTGCTGTTTCTCTCGCTCAGGCCGACGCGCGGACTGATCACCCAGTTCGGCCACGACGTGGCCACCCTGTCGAGGGACGCGGTGGCGACGCTGCGCCGCCGGATCGGCATCGTGTTTCAGGATTTCCGTCTGCTCGACCATATGACCACCTATGAGAACGTCGCGCTGCCGCTGCGTGTGATGGGCTGGCCCGAGGACAGCTATCGCGAGGAAGTGGTCGAGCTGCTGAGCTGGGTCGGCCTCGGCGAGCGGATGTGGGCGCTGCCACCGGTGCTCTCGGGCGGCGAGAAGCAGCGCGCCGCGATCGCGCGTGCGGTGATCGCGCGGCCGCAATTGCTACTCGCCGACGAGCCGACCGGCAACGTCGACCCGAGCCTGGCGCAGCGGCTACTGCGGCTGTTCATCGAGCTCAACAAATCCGGAACTTCGGTGGTGATCGCCACCCACGACATCGCGTTGATGGACCAGTACGATGCGCGCCGGCTGGTGCTGCACGAGGGCCGGCTGCACATCTACGATTAGCGCAAAAGATTATTGCGTGCGGGAAAAGAACGACGATGACGGACACCGCGAAGGGTGAAATGACGGCGCCGCCGCGCATGCCGGGCGCGCCCATGCCGCGCTTCGAAACCGCATTGGTGCCGCGCAACTCGATCTCCGGGCGCGCGCTGATCGCCGTCGTCGCCATCATGACGTTTCTGGCCTCGCTCACCACCGGCGCGGTGATCCTGGTGGGCACGGCGGCCAGCGAATGGCAGTCGGACGTGGCGCGCGAAGTTACCATCCAGGTGATCCCGGCGCCCGGGCGTGCCATGGACGCCACGGTGGAAAAGGCGACCTCGGTCGCACGCGCGTTTCCCGGCATCGCCGAAGTGCGGCCCTATTCCAAGGAGCAATCGACCAAGCTACTCGAGCCCTGGCTCGGCAGTGGTCTTACGCTCGATGAACTGCCGGTGCCGCGCCTGATCGTGGTCCGGATCGCCGCCGGCGCTGCGCCCGACATCCCGCAGCTGCGGCGCATGCTGATCGAGCAGGTGCCGGGCGCCGTGCTCGACGACCATCGCGGCTGGATCGAGCGCATGCGCGCCATGGCTGGCACCGCGGTGGCGGTTGGCGTGTTCATCTTGATCCTGGTCGTGGCCGCCACCATGCTTTCGGTCACCTTCGCGACCCGGGGCGCGATTGCGACCAACAAGCCGGTCATCGAAGTGCTGCATTTTGTCGGAGCCAAAAACGGCTACATCGCCGGGCATTTCCAGCGGCATTTCCTGTTGCTTGGCCTGCAAGGAGGGGCTGTCGGTGGCGGCGTCGCAATTCTGATATTTGCGCTGGCCGGCGTCATCAGCGGCTGGTTCACCGGCAGCGCCGGGGCCGAACAGACGGCGGCGCTATTCGGGTCGTTTGCGATCGGCATCGGCGGATATTTCGCGGTGCTGGGTCAGATCGTGCTGATCGCAGTGGTCACAGCAATGACTTCGCGGCATACCGTCAACCGCACGCTGGAGGCGATAGATTAACATGCTGGGGGGGGTCGCACGCTGGATCGGCTTCCTCACAATGGCCGCTGCGGCCGCCGGCGCCGTGCTGATGGCAGTCGGATTCTTCTGGTTCGCGATGCGCATCCCGAGCGAGGAAGTACAGCTCGACCGCAAGGCCGACGGCATCGTGGTGCTGACCGGTGCCGCCGCGCGCATTCCCGACGCCATCGAATTGCTCGCGGACGAGCGCGGCAAGCGGCTGCTAATCACCGGCGTTTACCGCGCCACCTCTTCGCGCGAAATCGCCCGGATTACGCCACTCTATTCTAAATATTTTGCTTGCTGCATCGATCTCGACCGCTCGGCCCTCAACACCTTCGGCAACGCGCTCCAGGCCAGGCGCTGGGCGCGCGACCATAACTTCAATTCATTGATCATCGTGACTTCGAACTGGCATATGCCACGGGCCATGGCCGAACTCGAGCACCAGCTGCCGGACGTTAAGCTGATTGCCTATCCGGTGATTTCGGAGAAGTTGAAAGATGATCCGTGGTGGTCGAACCTTCCGACCGCGCGCTTGCTGCTCGCGGAATATCTTAAATACCTGGTGGCGCTGACCCGCATGAACTTCGATAGCGACAGTTGACGGAGCGCGCCGTCATGCTGAACCTCGTGCGCTCCATCATCTTCAACGCGCTGTTCTACCTGAACACGCTCGCCTGGCTGATCCTGGGGCTGCCCGCCTTCTTCATGCCCTATCGCGCCACCATCTGGATCGCGAGATCCTGGGGCCGCGTCAATCTGGTGCTGCTGCGCGTTGTCGCCGGCATCGATTGTAATGTGCGCGGCCGCGAAAAAATCCCGCGCGGGTCGATCATCGTGGCCTCGAAGCACCAATCGGCCTGGGAAACCTTCGCTCTGTTGCCGCTGTTCGACAACCCGCTGTTCATCGTCAAACGTGAACTGATGTGGGTTCCGATCTTCGGCTGGCTCATGCGCAAAGGCCGCATGGTGCCGGTCGACCGTGGTGCCGGGTCGCAGGCGCTCATCGACATGACCGAGCGCGCCCGCGTCGAGCTTAGCCGTGGCCGCCAGCTCATCATTTTTCCGGAAGGCACGAGACGGCCGGCCGGTGCCGAGCCACGCTACAAGTTCGGCGTGGCGCAGCTCTACGCGGCCGCAGGCGCGCCTTGCCTTCCGGTCGCACTCAATTCCGGGCTGTTCTGGCCGCGGCGCTCGATCAGGCTCAGGCCCGGAACTGTGATCGTCGAAATTCTCGATCCGATCGCGCCCGGGCTGAACAAGGACGTGTTTTTCAAGCGCTTGCAGGACGAGATCGAAACGGCCACTGCGCGGCTGCTCGCGGAAGGCGGTAAGCGTTAAGCGCTCTCGTGCGCGCCTTTGAGCCGCCCGGCCAGCAGGTGCAGCGCTTCGTCGCGATAGCCCTGTGCCTCAATTTCCTTCACGGCCGCCAGGACGTAATCGCGGTCGTTGCCGGAGCGCCCGTGGCCTTGCCGCACGAAGTGCAGTTGCTTCTCCAGCGTCAGGCGGCCGGCATATTGGCGGTGGCCACGGTCGACCATGTAGCAGAGCGCGTGCACGCCCTGCTGCGGGTCATCGTCTAGCCAGACCGTGCGCCAGGTCTTGCGGTAGACAAAGGTGACCTGCTCGCGCGCACGTAGGTAGCGAAGCGTATCGGCGCGCTTTTCGCCGGCCACCCGGTAGGCGACGCCGCGGCAGTTGCCGCCGCGGT
Organism: uncultured Undibacter sp.; assembly: GCA_964563195.1. Classification (GTDB taxonomy): domain Bacteria; phylum Pseudomonadota; class Alphaproteobacteria; order Rhizobiales; family Xanthobacteraceae; genus Pseudolabrys. The sequence continues at coordinate 18,503 of CAZLWN010000022.1, forward strand.
CGAGACCGAGCACCAGGCCGGGCTTCTCGGGCGTGCCGCGATGGACGAAGGAAAAGACGCAGAGCGCACGGTGGGCGCCGACTAGGCGGGCATGGCGCCGCTCCAGGTAGTCGAACCCGGGTCGCCACATCAGCGAGCCATAGGCGAAGACCCACAGGTCGGCGCCGGTTTGGTCGATTATGGTCGTCATCGGCGTTGGAAATTGGCCCGTGCCCTGGACAGGGCCCGGCGACTGGCGTCCGCCTAACAGGGCCTCAGTTCCCGCGCAACCCGGCCGCGGGCGGCGGGCGTATAAACGCCGCATTTCGCAGGTTTTTGGATTCCAATGATCCGCGAACCGACAAGTCTGCAATCACGCCGACGAACCGGGCGCCGCTACGCGATTCTGCTTTTCATCGTGGGGGCGCTGATTGCCGGTTGGACTTGGGTCTGGAAATATTCGGCGGGCCAGGCGCAGGCCGCGGTCGAGGGCTGGCGCGCGCGCGAGGCCAAAGCTGGCCGCGTCTATGAATGCGGCTCGCAGAGCATCGGCGGCTATCCCTTCCGCTTCGAAGTCAATTGCGACCGCGCCTCGGCGCTGTTGCGCGGCAATCAACCGCCGGTCGAGGTCAAGACCGCGAGCGTGTTGGTGGCGGTGCAGGTCTACCAGCCGAACCTGCTGATCAGCGAAATCAACGGCCCGCTCACGATTGCTGATATTGGCCACGCGCCGAAGATCATCGCCAATTGGAAGCTCGGTCAGTCGAGCGTGCGCGGCACGCCAAAATCGCCGGAGCGAGTCTCGCTGGTGTTCGACGAGCCGGCGATCAACTTGGTGAGCGGCGACCAGGAAATAAATATGCTGCGCGCCAAGCGCATCGAAGTGCACGGCCGCATCGCGGCGGGCTCCGCCGCCAATAACCCGGTGATCGAAATCGTGCTGCGGCTCGATCATGCCTCGGCGCCGGGCTTCAACCCGGCGACGGTGCAGCCGGTTGATGTTGAAATCACCGGCGTCCTGAGGGGCCTGGGCGATTTCTCGCCCAAGCCGTGGCGGGAGCGCTTTCGCGAATTGCAGGAGAAGGGCGGGCGCATCGACATCACGCAGGCGCGCATAAGGCAAGGCGACACGCTGGCCGTTGGCGGCGGCAGCCTGTCAATCGATTCTAGCGGCCAACTCGACGGCCAGCTGAGCGTCACCGTCGCCGGACTCGAGCCGTTCCTGATCGCCATCGGCGCGGCGCAGATCGTGCAGAAATCGCCGAACATCGACAAAGTCGCCGGCATGCTCGACCAACTGGTGCCGGGCTTGGGCGACGTCGCGCGCGAGCAGGCCGGCGCCAATCTCTCGCTCGGCATCAACATGCTTGGGACACCGGCCTCGCTCGAAGGCCGCCATGCCGTTACTTTGCCGCTGCGTTTCAAGCAGGGCACAGCCTATCTCGGCCCGATCCCGCTCGGCTCAACGCCGGCGTTATTTTAAGCCGTCGTTTCATAGCTTGAGATTTGTGTGCGGCGGTTGGGGCAATAGCCGCTTTGGCGGGAGTTGCAGGCTCAAGTGAGGCGCGGCGAGCTATTCGCGGTCCCTGCCGGCAATCTCAGCCTGCCAGGGCGCGACCTTGCGCTCGACCAAGCCGATCAGACTGTTGAGCCCGATTGCCATCACCATCAGGACGATGATCGGCACGAACATGGTGGCGGTGTCGAAATTATTGGCGGAATTGATGATCACGGCGCCGAGGCCGGAGATGGTGGTGAAGAATTCCGCGATCACCATGGCGACGACCGCGCGGCCGACCGCCAGCCGAATGCCGGCCATGATATAGGGCAAGGTCGCCGGCAGAATAATGCGGCGGAGAATGACGACATCGGGCGCCACGAACGACTTGCCGACCTCGATCAGCGTCTTCGGCACCGCGGTCACACCGAGCCAGGTATTGATGCAGATTGGAAACAGCGCCATCAGGAACACGACCGCGACCTTCACCTTGAAGCCCAGCCCCAGCCACAGGATCAACAGCGGCACCAGCGCCACCAGCGGCATGGCGTAACCGGCGGTGATGTAGATGCCGAGCCCCGCCTCCGCCACGCGGAAACGGCCGATCACGAGGCCGAGCGGAATGCCGACGACGATCGCCAAGCAATAGCCGAGCGCGAACGGCCGCAGGCTCTCGTAGAGCGCCGACTGCAATTGCCCGGTGACCAGCAGATCCCAAAACGCCACCGCGATCGCACTTGGGTAGGAGCCGAACACCGGATTGATGTCGCGGCCGAAGATTTCCCAAAGAATCAGAACGCAGACGATCGACGCCGTCGTGATCGCCCAGCGCGGAACCGGTCGCCGCTCGGCGGCGTCGGAATGCGGCGGTGCGCCGGCCTTTTTCTGGATGTCGGCGATATCGACCATGGTCTGCTAGTGAACAGTCGGCGCGTCGTGCAGAAGGCGCCAGACTTTGTAACGGGTGTCGGTGAATTCGGGGCTGCCGCGCACGATCCCAAGATCGCCGCGCGGACGCTTGAGCGGCACGGTCATGATTTCCTGCACGCGGCCGTTCTTCATAACCACAATGCGATCGGCGATCAGCACCGCTTCGTCGAGATCGTGGGTCACGAACAAAATCGTTTTGCCGGTGCGTGCTTGGATATCGAGCAATTCGGCCTGCATGGACTCGCGCGTCTGCGCGTCGAGCGCGCCGAACGGCTCGTCCATCAGCAGCACCGATGGATCGATGGCGAGCGCGCGGGCGATGCCGACACGCTGCTTCATGCCGCCGGAGAGTTGATGCGGGCGCCGGTTCTGCGAATCGGTCAGACCCACCAGCTCGAGATATTTTTCGGCCGTGTCGCGCAAGAGGGCCCCGCGCATGCCCTTCATCTCCAGGCCGAACATCACGTTCTGGCGGGCGTTAAGCCAGGGCAAGAGCTCGGCGTGCTGGAACACCATGCCGCGGTCATGACCGCAGCCGTGGACCTCGTGGCCGTCGACGGTGACGCGGCCGCCGCTGGCGGGATCGAGCCCCATGGCAACGCGCAGCGCGGTGGTCTTGCCGCAACCCGACGGGCCGATCAGCGCCACGATCTCGCCGTCGTGCACGGTGAAGCTGACGCGCTCGAGCGCTTGCACGTGATGCACGTCGCCGTCCACGCGCAAGGTGAAGCGCTTGGACACGTCGAGGAAGCTGACCTCGCCCATTCAGGGTCTCCGCTCGTGCGTCATTCCGGGATTGCACGCCTCTGAGTGCCCCCCGGAATGACAGAGACCATCACGACCCGGACAGTTTCAGCGCCTTCCCGCGAACGTCCGGCGCGGTGACGGTCTTCAGATCGAGCGGCGCCTTCAGCTTGCCGGCCTTGACCAGCTGCGCCTGCAGCCAATTGAGCTTCTCCGCCGGCAGCGGCAGCGTCGGATCGACGGCGTGGTGCTTGACCGCGTCGTCATAGACGAAAGCGGGGCGCGGATCGCCGGGCTTGCTGTGGATAATCTTCTCGGTCAGCGCCACCGTCTCGGCCTTGTGCGAAAGCGCGTAGCGCAGCGCGCTCATCTCAGCGGCCAGGAATTTGACCGCGTCGTCGCCGCGCGCGGCTAGCGTCTTGGCGTTCGAGATGAGGCAGACGCGCAGAAAGTTTGGCACCGCGTCGCGGCCGGCGACCAGCAGATGGATGGTCTTGGGCGCGACCGGTTCGACCTCGTTCGACACCACCGCGGCGTCGACCACACCGCCGACCAGCGCCTGATAGCGGTCATGGTCGCCGCCGACGGCGGCGAGCTTCACGTCCTTGATGGGGACGCCGTATTTCGCCAGCGCCGCGCGCGCCAGCATGTCGGGCATGGAATTGGGCGCCGACACCGCGATCTGCTTGCCCTTGAGGTCGGCCACCGTCTTGATGCTGTCCTTGGCGTAGATGCCGTGCGGAACCACGACCCAATGGCAGCCCAGGATTCTCGCATCGGCGCCCTTGGAATCGGCGGAGAAAGCGCCGCCCGGCCCGCCTTCGTAACTGTCGAGCTCGCCGGCGATCATCGCCTTGAGCGCGAGTTGATCGTTACGGAATTCTTTGGTTTCGAGCTTGAGACCCTGCTTCTTGGCGAAGTCACGGGTGGTGATCATCAGGAAGATGCCGGCGTCGGCCTTGGCTTTGATCAGACCGTGGCGCCAGACCTTCTCCTGCGCGGCGCACGGGGCCGCGGTGAAAGCGATTGCGGCAGCAACAATCGTGGCGACGCCGATAGTTTGGCCGAAGGTCCGGCCCCTTGCAGTCATCATGACGCGTTTCCTCCTCGCGAGAGGGCGCCCTGCGAGCTTTTTTGATGTTTATTGCCGGCGGCCCGCGGCAAGTGTGCGGGACTAATCTATTGCTGGCAAGCGCCGTTTCATGGCTCGCAGCGCTGCACCCGCCGCACCAGATAATCGAAATTGACCGCGAATTGCTCGGGCCGGCCAATGTCGGCCTTGAGTTTCTCGATGTCGGCGCGCGGGAACTCCAGCGCCGGATCGCCGGCCGCCTCGGCGATCATCTGCACTTTCGCGGCATTTTCTAGCATGATCGCGGTGACGACCGCCTCGGCGGTGCTGGCGCCAACCGCGGCGATGCCGTGGTTCTTGAGCAGTACGGCGCGGTGCGGGCCAAGCGCCTTGGCGACCCCTGCGCCCATCGCCTGCGTGCGAATGAGGTTGATGGTGTCGGTGTAGAGGCCGAGCGCCTCGTGGAACAACGCGCCCGGCTGGCTGTAACAGCGCATCGGCCGGCCGGTCGCCGACAGCGCGACGCAATACGGCGGATGCGTGTGCACCACGCATTGCACGTCAACGCGCTGCTTGAAGATTTCCGAGTGGATGTAGACCTCGCTGTGGCGGCGTACCGTGCCGGCGACGACGTTACCGTCGAGATCGATAGTGAGGATGTTGTCGGGCGTGATCTCGTCGAGGCCCAGGCTGTGAGCTTTCATGAAGAAGCGCGAAGGATCGTCCGGCAGCCGAAACGAGATATGGCCGCGCGTGAAATCATCCTGGCCTTCTGCGACCAGGACTTTGCCGGCCCATATCATCTGCTGTTTTATTTCGTCATGACCCATAGCGAGTTTTTCTATTTTGGCTAATCGTCCGACGCATAGGGCTTCGGCAGGGCCGTGTGTGGCAGCCCCGGATGCGGACGGCCGAAGTCGGGCGAGGCTGAATCCTGGCCGATATCGACGATGCCCTGGCGGATGGCGCGGGTGCGCGCGAAGTGCTCGAACAATTTGTCGCCTTCGCCGTTGCGGATCGCCTTGGTGAGCAGCGAAATGTCCTCGTTGAAGCGGCCAAGCATTTCGAGCACGGCGTCCTTGTTGGCTAGGAACACGTCGCGCCACATGGTCGGGTCGGAGGCCGCGATGCGGGTGAAGTCGCGGAAGCCGCCGGCGGAAAACTTCAGCACTTCCGAGCGCGTCACGTTCTGCAATTCGTCGGCGGTGCCGACGATGGTGTAGGCGATCAGATGCGGCAGATGGCTGGTGATGGCCAGCACCAGGTCGTGATGATCGGCATCCATGCACTCTACTTGAGCGCCGAGCAGGCACCAGAACGCAGCGAGCTTGTCGACCGCTGTTTGCTCGACGCCGCCGGGCGGCGTCAGAATGCACCAGCGATTGACGAACAATTCGGCAAAGCCCGCGTCGGGCCCGGAATATTCGGTGCCGGCCACCGGATGCGCCGGCACGAAATGAACGCCCTTGGGAATGTGTGGGCCCATGTCGCGCACGATGGCGCCCTTCACCGAGCCGACGTCGGACACGGTCGCGTTCGCCGCCAGATGCGGACCGATCTCCTTGGCGACGGCGCCGCAGGCGCCGACTGGGATGCACAGGATGACGAGATCGGCGCCCGCGACCGCGGCGGCATTGGTTTCCACCACCTGGTCGGCGAGTCCGAGCTTGGCCACGCGCTTGCGCGTGGCGGGCGAACGCGCGGTGGCGACGATCGAGCCGACGGCGCCCTGCGCGCGCGCCGCCCGCGCGATCGAGGAGCCGATCAACCCGACGCCGATGAGGGCGAGGCGGTTGTATAAAGTCTTTGAGTGCGGGTTCACGCAAACCTCGCCGCGCGTACTACGCGCTCCCTCGCCCCTTGTGGGGGAGGGTTGGGGAGGGGGGTAAGCTGCATGCACGGCGCCAGCGGCATACCCCCCTCCCGGCGCGCTTTGCGCGCCGACCTCCCCCACAAGGGGGGAGGTGAACGGAGTTCGTTGCGTTGCCTTTGCATGATTATTGGCCGAGAAATTCCTCGAGCGCCTTCACCACCAGCCGGTTGGCTTCCTCGGTGCCGACGCTCATGCGCAGCGCGTGCGGCAGCTTGTAGGCGCCGACGTGGCGTAGCACCAGGCCGCGCTTCATGAGGAAGGCATTTGCCGCTTCGGCCGTCTTCTCGTCGGAAAAATGGATGAGCACGAAATTCGTCGCGCTCGGCGTCACGTCGAGGCCGAGCTTGCCGATCTCCTCGGTGAGCCAGGCGAGCCACTTGGTATTGTGCTCGCGCGCGCGCTCGATATGCGCGCTGTCGCGGATGGCGGCGGTACCGGCCGCGATCGCCGGCCCGTTGACGTTGAACGGTCCGCGGATGCGGTTGATTGCGTCGACCACCGGCGCCGGCCCATACATCCAGCCAAGCCGCAGGCTCGCCAACCCGTAGATCTTCGAGAAGGTCCGCGTCATCACCACGTTGTCGGTGGTGGCGACCAGCTCGATGCCCGATTCGTAATCGTTGCGCCGGACATATTCGGCATAGGCCGCGTCCAGCACCAAGAGCACGTTCCCCGGCAGCGCGCGCTGCAATCGCTTGACCTCATCGAACGGAACATAAGTTCCGGTCGGATTATTCGGGTTGGCCAGGAACACGATTCTGGTCTTCGGTGTCGCGCATTTGAGGATCGCGTCGACGTCGGCGGTGAAATTCGTCTCCGGTGCGGCAATTGGCTTGGCGCCGGTGCCGAGTGTCGCGATCGGATAGACCAGAAAACCGTGCGTGGTGTGGATCGCCTCGTCGCCGTCGGCAAGGTAAGCGCGCGCCAGCAGATTGAGCAGATCGTCGGAGCCGGCGCCGCAGACGATGCGGTCCGGGTCGAGGCCGAATGCCTCGCCGATTGCCTCGCGCAATTCGGAAGCCGAGCCGTCCGGATAATCTTGCAGGTGATCGCCGGCCGCGCGATAGGCCGCAACGGCGTTCGGGCTCGCCCCCAACGGCGTCTCGTTGGAGGACAGCTTGTGCACCTTGTCGACGCCGGGCGCCGTGCTCTTGCCCGGAATATAGGGGGCGATATGGAGCACGCCGGGGCGCGGTTGCGGTCGGGTCACGGTCATCGGCAGTTCCAGACGGTCAGGTCTTCTCGGCGGCAACCGTATAGCGGGTTGCGTGGCTCCCGACGAGGGCCGCCGAACGCACCGTAGCGCCGGCCTTGACCAGCGCCGCGCAGATGGTGTCGAGGCTCATGCCCTGAGGCAGCGTCACAAGGAGGGCGGCGCCGTCGAAGGCGCGGTCGGGCACCGCGATGAAGTCCGCCAGCATCGAAAGCGCCTCGGCCGGCGTGGCGCCCCAGCCCGACACGCGCACGCTCCACACCGCCGCTTCCGTCGCCATGGCGTCGGCGGCAACGCGCGAAAGCACGAATACCGGCATGGCGGCTGGGTGATTGGCGCGCTCGACGAAGGGCAGGCGGGCGATGATCTTGGGCGCGGAGTCGAATTCGAGCGCGCTCCACCAGGCGCCGGCGCCGGGCACCGGCAATGCCGGCACCAGGCCGAGATCGCCTTTTGAGGTGGAGACGGCCGCCACCACCGCGGCGGCGCCCATGTGCGCGACGAACGGCACGGTGAAGCCGAAATGGAAGCGGGCGGAATCGCGCATCAAGGCGTCGCCCGCCGACAGGTCGGCATGCACGGAAAATGGCGCTTGGACATAGGTGAAGGTTGAAATGATGACGCGCCAGATGCTCTCGACGGTATCGAGCGGCAGGATGCCTTTGTGCCGCTTGACCAGCTCGCGCATCATCTCGGCCTCGCGCGCCGGTCGAAACGCCGAGCCAGTTTCCGTGCTGCGCTTGGCCGCGATCAGCCGGTCGATGATCTCGCTGCGCTCGATCAGGAGCTGGTGCATCGCCTCGTCGATACGGTCGATCTCCTTGCGCAGATCGGTGAGCGAGGGCGTTTCCGGGCGTTTAGCCATGTCGGCATTGATAGGAGGGCCGGGGCTTGAAATCAAAGAAAACATTGACAGTGTGGTAACGTGTACCTAAACGGCCCGCGGTCCCGGATACGGCTTTTCCGGGCATGCAAGCGCGCCGGGAGCGCAAAAGCTAAATGGTCGAGGCCAATCTGAGCAGCCCGCGCAGCAGGACCGGCGCGCCGCGTGAAGCCGACAATCCGCGCGAATCGCTCGTCGCCCGTTTCGGGGCTGACCAGCCGCTCGCGCTCGACGCCGGCGTCGCGCTCAGCCCGTTTCAGATCGCCTACAAGACCTACGGCACGCTCAATGCCGAACGCAGCAATGCGGTGCTGGTCTGCCACGCGCTCACCGGCGACCAGCACGTGGCGAGCGTGCACCCGGTCACCGCCAAGCCGGGCTGGTGGGAAACCATGGTCGGTCACGGCAAGCCGATCGACACGACACACTATTTCGTGATCTGCCCGAATGTGGTTGGCGCCTGCATGGGCACCACCGGCCCGTCCTCGACCAATCCTGCGACCGGCAAGCCTTGGGGTCTGGAATTTCCCGTCATCACCATTCCCGACATGGTGCGGGCGCAGGCCATGCTGCTCGATCATCTCGGCATCGAGTCATTGTTCTCCGTGGCCGGCGGCTCGATGGGCGGCATGCAGGTACTGCAATGGGCCGCTTCCTATCCGGATCGCGTATTCTCCGCGCTGCCGATCGCCTGCTCCACCCGCCATTCGGCGCAGAACATCGCCTTCCACGAGGTCGGCCGCCAGGCGATCATGGCCGATCCGGATTGGCGCGGCGGCCGCTACCATCTGGAAGGTACTAATCCGCGCCGCGGCCTCGCGGTCGCGCGCATGGGCGCGCATATCACCTATCTGTCCGACGTCGCCTTGCACCGGAAATTTGGCCGCAAGTTCCAGGACCGCGAAAATCCGACCTTCTCGTTCGACGCGGATTTCGAGGTCGAATCCTATTTGCGCCACCAGGGCTCTTCCTTCGTCGAGCGCTTCGACGCCAATTCCTATCTTTATCTCACGCGCGCGATGGACTATTTCGACCTGGCGGCCGACTATGATGGCTTGGTGGCGAACGCCTTCAAGGGCACGCCGACGCGCTACTGCGTGATCTCATTTACCTCCGACTGGCTGTTCCCGACCGTGGAATCGCGCGCCATCGTGCACGCGCTCAACGCCGGTAGCGCGCGCGTCTCTTTCGCCGAGATCGTCACCGACAAGGGCCACGACGCGTTCCTGCTCGAAGAGCCTGAACTGTTCGACATCGTGCGCGGCTTTCTCGACGGCGCCGGCAAGGCGCGCGGCCTGGTGGCCAGGGCCGAAGGGAAATGAGCATGCTCAAGCGCGCCGATCCCAACCTGACGGTCGCCAATATCGCGCGCACGCCGGGCGGCGCCCGCGTCGACCTGGTGCTGGTCGCCGACATGGTCGAGCGTGGCGCCAAGGTGCTCGACGTCGGCTGCGGCGACGGCGAATTGCTGCGGCTCTTGAGCGAGAGCCGCGGCGTGGATGGCCGCGGCATCGAGCTGTCGCGCGAGGGCGTCAACGAAGGTGTGGCCAAGGGACTGGCCGTGATCCAGGGTGACGCCGACACCGATCTCGCCGACTATCCCGATGACGCCTTCGACTACGTAATCCTGTCGCAAACGCTGCAGGCGACCCGCCATCCGCGCGTGGTGCTCGAGCACATGCTGCGCATCGGCCGCCGTGCCATCGTGTCGTTTCCGAACTTCGGCCATTGGCGGGTGCGACTGCAATTGCTGCTGCACGGGCAGATGCCGCGCACCGATATCCTGCCGCAAAGCTGGTACGACACGCCCAACATCCACCATTGCACCATCAAGGACTTCGTCCAGCTTTGCGCCGAGATCGGGGTGAAGATGGAGAAGGCGGTGGCGTTCAACGCCTGGGGCTCGCCATTGCGGCTCAATGCGCCCTGGTGGTTCTGGAACTTGTTCGGGGAACAGGCGGTTTTTCTGCTCAGCCGCGAGGCCTGACGCGCTGGCCTTGGCGGCTCAGCGGGGCTGCCGCATTATTGCACTGCAACTTAACTTTGCTGCAACTGCACAACAACTTGTTACTACAGTAATTACGACATAATTTACTGTGTATTTTAAGTACTATAAAGTATTCTCCGCGTAACGGCACTATTAGGCCCCTCGCTCATATGCATTTACACGGCATATCCCCATGCATTACATAAAATGACCTTTCATTCATCACGAAACGGCCACGCTCTGACGGCCTTTAGGCTTCGTCACGCGCCTCTGATTCTATCCGGGTTGGCGGCGTTGCTAGTATGAAACGGGGACTAAACCTGATGAGACTTACGAAAAAACGGGCGACCCTATTGTTGTGTTCGGTGGCGGTGGCGGCGCTCGCCGGGTCCGCCATCGCAAGACCCATGCATCGCCATCATGCCGCGGGCATGGCGGGCCCAGCCATGGCAATCGGCGCCGGCTGGGACCTGCGCAAATTGTTTGTCGCGCCACAGGCGCCGCGCGCTAAAACCGTCCGCCGCCAAAGCCGCAGCCGGCATAGTCTGGCGCAGGCACGAGCCGCGGCGCAGTCGCATTCGAACTCGGCCTATGGCGGCTTCACCAATAGTTCGCTGGTGGCCGAAGCGCGCAAATATATCGGCACCAATCCGACCGGGCGCGGCAGCCTGTGGTGCGGCGCCTTCATGGACATGGTGCTCAAGCGCACCGGTCATCCCGGTGGCGGCAATTTGGCGCGCGGTTATTCGCACTACGGTCACCGCATATCCGGCCCGCAGGTCGGCGCCATCGCGGTGATGGGCCGCCATGGCGGCGGCCATGTCGGCGTGGTCAGCGGCATCGACGCCAACGGTAATCCGATCATCGTATCGGGCAACCACAATCACACGGTCGCGGAATCGGTCTATCCGCGCTCGCGCATCTCGGCCTATGTGATGCCCGGCGGCTGACGCAAATAAGACTTGAGAAAGCTTGCGCCCCGCCCGCAAAGCGGGGCGCATTTTTTTAGCCACGATGCGATTGGCCGGCCACAAAGTGCCGGGGGTTTGTCACGTCTCCGCGAGTCGGTCGCCGACGGCGACGTCGCCGGCTGCCACCACCTCGGCATAGATGCCGCAGTCGGCATGGCCGAAGCTCTGCATGAGCGTGCGCGGGATGCTCAAATCGCGGATGCCAGTGTCGGGATCGACTTCGGTGGCGGCGCAGCGCACGATGCGTTTGACGACTTTGACTCGCGCGCCGCCCAAGCCGAGCTCGCGGCCGATAAGATCGAACTCGTGCCAGGCCGGCCAGCCTTTTACATAGATATTGCCGCGGAAGCGCAGCGGATCGACTGGCGCGCCTGCGGCGTTTTCTACCGCTGCCACCGAGGCGAGGTTGATGATCGACACCACCTTCTTGGCCACGTCGGAGAAGCTGTGGCCTTCCCCGCACAGCACCTTGGGGGGCCCGCGTAATTCGTCGGCGCAATAGCTTGCAAAAAACTGCTCGATCGCCGTGCGCCCTTCTGCCGTGCGCAGGTCGCCGCGCGCGGCCTCGCACCCTTGCCAATGGATCACCAAGGCATGGTTTGCCTCGTCGTATTCGGTGCGCAGCGCCGCCAAGCGCTCGTTGCGCATCAACATCAAAAAGCGCTGCTTGGGGAAATAGGCGGGCGCGGCCGGATCGAAGCCGCAAGGCCCGTTCTCGATGGCATAGAGCCGGTCGGCCGGCACCGTTTCACCGATGCCGAGGTAGGTGCGCGTCAAGGCCTGCGGCGAAAGGCCTTTGACCGGGTAGCGGTAGAGGCTTTTGACGGCGGGCTGTTCGGCCATGGGCGTCCGGGCGGGCAGGTTAGGGCCCAAAAAGCTGACCTATATCAAGCGGCCGGGCTCTTCAAACTGCCATAAGGAACCCCAATATATTCTTCGGGACGGGCCGCCTCCGGGGGCCCGTCATTAATACCGGTGCCAAAATGGGCCGAGGGAGTTGACGCATGAATTTCGAGAAATTCACCGACCGCGCCCGCGGTTTCGTACAATCGGCGCAGGGCTTGGCCCTACGTGAGGGGCACCAGCAATTCGCCCCCGATCATCTGCTGAAAGTGCTGCTCGACGACCCGGAAGGGTTGGCGGCCGGCCTGATCGACCGCTCCGGCGGCAATTCCCGCCAGGCTCTGCAGGCGGTGGAGGCGGCGCTCGCCAAACGGCCCAAGGTATCCGGCGGCGGCGCCGGCCAGATCTACCTCGATCCGGCGCTGGCGCGCCTGTTCGACGTTGCCGAGAAGGCCGGCGAGAAGGCGGGCGACAGTTTTGTCACCGTCGAGCGGCTGCTGCTGGCGCTGGCGCTCGAGAAGGACAGCGAGGCCGGCAAGATCCTAAAAAGCGCCGGCGTCACGCCGCAGAATCTCAACGCCGCCATCGAGGCCCTGCGCAAGGGCCGCACCGCGGATTCGGCTTCCGCCGAGAACGCCTATGACGCGCTGAAGAAATATGCCCGCGATCTGACGCAGGCCGCGCGCGACGGCAAGATCGATCCGGTGATTGGCCGTGACGAGGAAATCCGCCGCACCGTGCAGGTGCTCTCGCGCCGTACCAAGAACAATCCGGTGCTGATCGGCGAGCCCGGCGTCGGCAAGACCGCCATCGTCGAGGGCCTGGCGCAACGCATTATCAACGGCGACGTGCCGGAAAGTTTGGCTGACAAGAAGCTGCTCGCGCTCGACATGGGCGCGCTGATCGCTGGCGCCAAATATCGTGGCGAGTTCGAGGAGCGCCTCAAGGCCGTCCTCCAAGAGGTCATCGGCGCGGCCGGCGGCATCATCCTGTTCATCGACGAGATGCACACGCTGGTCGGCGCCGGCAAGGCCGATGGCGCCATGGATGCCTCCAACCTGTTGAAGCCCGCGCTGGCGCGCGGCGAGTTGCACTGCATCGGCGCCACCACGCTGGACGAATACAAGAAGCACGTCGAGAAGGATGCCGCGCTCGCGCGCCGTTTCCAGCCGGTCTACGTGTCCGAGCCGAGCGTCGAAGACACCATCTCGATCCTGCGCGGCCTCAAGGACAAATACGAACAGCATCACGGCGTGCGCATCGCCGATTCGGCGATCGTTGCCGCCGCCACGCTGTCGAACCGCTACATCACCGACCGCTTCCTGCCCGACAAGGCCATCGACCTGATCGACGAGGCGGCGGCGCGGCTGAAGATGCAGGTCGATTCCAAGCCGGAAGAGCTCGACACCATCGACCGCGAGGTCGTGCGGTTGAAGATCGAACAGGAGGCGCTGAAGAAGGAAAGCGATCCCGGCTCGAAGGATCGCCTCAAGCGCCTGGAAACCGAATTGAAGGCGCTGGAAAAGCAGTCGGCCGATCTCACCGGCCGCTGGAAGGCGGAAAAGGAAAAACTGTCGGAAGCGCAGAAGCTCAAGACCGAGCTCGATGGCTTGCGTGCCGAACTCGCCAATGCGCAGCGCAAGGGCGAATACCAGCGCGCCGGCGAATTGGCCTATGGCCGCATCCCCGAACTGGAAAAGAAGCTCAAGGGTATCGAGGCGGTCGAAGCGAGCCGCGGCGCCATGGTCGAGGAGACCGTGACCGCCGATCACGTGGCACAGGTGGTTTCGCGCTGGACCGGCGTACCGGTCGACAAGATGCTGGAAGGCGAGAAGGAAAAGCTGCTGCGCATGGAGGACGAGCTTTCCAAGCGCGTCGTCGGCCAGAAGGAAGCGGTGCAAGCGGTCTCGACCGCGGTGCGGCGCGCGCGCGCGGGGCTGCAGGATCCGCACCGGCCGATCGGCTCGTTCATGTTCTTAGGGCCCACCGGCGTCGGCAAGACCGAGCTCACCAAAGCCCTGGCGGCCTATTTGTTCGATGATGAGAACGCGCTCATCCGCATCGACATGTCGGAATACATGGAGAAGTATTCGGTGGCGCGATTGATCGGTGCGCCGCCCGGCTATGTCGGTTATGAGGAAGGCGGCGCGCTCACCGAAGCGGTGCGGCGCCGGCCCTACCAGGTTGTGTTGTTCGACGAGATCGAGAAGGCGCATCCAGACGTATTCAACATCCTGCTACAGGTGCTCGACGACGGTCGTCTGACCGATGGCCAGGGCCATACCGTCGACTTCCGTAACACCCTGATCGTAATGACCTCGAATCTCGGCGGCGAATTCCTGGTCAACCAGCCGGAGGGCGAAGACACCGACGCGGTGCGTGACCAGGTGATGACGGTGGTGCGCTCGGCGTTCCGCCCGGAGTTCCTCAACCGCGTGGACGAAATCATCCTGTTCCACCGGCTGAAGAAGACGGAGATGACCCGCATCGTCGACATCCAGATCGCGCGGCTGCAGAAGCTGTTGGATGATCGCAAGATCACCATCTCGCTCGAGCCAAGCGCGCGCGAGTGGCTGGCCGAGAAGGGATGGGATCCGGCCTACGGCGCGCGGCCGTTGAAGCGGGTGATCCAGAAGTCGGTGCAGGATCCGCTTGCCGAGATGATCCTCGCCGGCCAGGTCAAGGACGGCGAGAAGGTCGCCATCTCCGCCGGCAAGCAGGGCCTCACCTTCAACGGCAAGCTGGCGCAGGCGGCGTAAGCGGGAATGAGCGGAGTTTGGATCAGCGCGTCGCCACGCGCGCGGGCTTGCGCGCCATGATGGCATCGAGGCGTTCGCGCTCCTGCTCGAAGGCGGTCAGAATGGGGCCTTGCAGTTCGCGGCCGCGCGGCAGCTTGATGCGCATGGGATCGACGAAGCGGCCGTTGATGCGGATTTCGAAGTGCAGGTGCGAGCCGGTCGACAGGCCGGTGGAGCCCATGAAGCCGATCACCTGGCCCTGGCGCACGTGCTCGCCTTCATGTACGCCGGTGGCATAGGCGCTCAAGTGACCATAAGCGGTCTCGTAGCCGTTGTGATGGCGCACCAGGATGAATTTGCCGTAACCGCTCTCCCAGCCTTCCTTTTCGACTACACCATTGCCGGCGGCGTAGATCGGCGTGCCGCTCGCCGCCGCCCAATCGACCCCAGTGTGCATCTTGACGTAGCCGAGGATCGGATGCCGGCGCAGCCCGAAGCCGGAGCGCATGATGCCTTCCGCCACCGGCTTGCGTACCAGAAATTTCTTCGCGCTCTTGCCAGTCTCGTCGTAATAGTCGGCGAGCGCGTCGTCCGGGGTCTGGAAGCGATAGAGCTTCTTGGTTTCGCCGCCGAGCGTGAGGGCCGCGAACCGCACGTCGTTTCGGTGGTCGGTGCCTTGCCCCTCTTCCTCGCCGGCGTAGAGCACCTCGAAGGAATCACCCGGCTGCACCTTGCGCTGGAAATCGACGTCGAACGAGTAGATGCGGATCAAATCCTCGATGATCGGGCGCGGCACCTGGTCGCGCAACGCGGTCTCGTAGATGCTGTGATAGAGGTCGACGCCGGTGCCGACGGTCTGTTCGTAGCCGCGCTCGTCGCCCTCGGCCACGTCGTGGTCGACGTTGCTGGCGTCGACCGAGACGTAATTTCCGGTATCGGACAACGCCGCGACGGCATCAATCATTGCGTCTTCGGCGACGATCACGCGCACCGGCTGCAAGCGCTTGGAATTGGGCACCGGCGAGAGCAACACGCGTAGCTTCTGGCCTTCAGTGATGCCACCGACCTGGGCGTAGCGTCCAAGCGCCTTGTTGATGGCTTTGATTTCCTCCGGCATGGCGCCGAGATCCCGAAGTATGCTGCCGACGGTTTCGCCTTTCTTGGCCACGATCACCCGTTCGTTGAAGGGATTGCCGCCGGTCGTCTCTTCGGTAGTCTTCGCCAGCAGCGTGATGTTCTCAGGCACGACGCGCGCTTCGAATCCGGCATAGGGGTCCGCGTTCGACGCGCCTGCATATGCCAGCTTGATGCCGGTGACGTTGGTCGCGGGCGGCACCTGACTAGCGGTTTTCGCGCTCCACTCGGCGGTCTCCTTTACACGCGCCACCACTTCATCTTTCGGCGTGAGCAGCGCAATCCTGAGCTTCAGCATCATCGGCGCGAGATCGCGCATCACGAAGGAAACTTCGGCATCCGGCTGGGCGGTCGGCGGGCTCTCGGCGGTAGCCCCGCCAGGCGCGGATTCGGCGAGCAGGCGCTGCGGATTGAAGGGCGGGATATCGGCGGTGAGATTGGAAGCGGTGAGCGACAAATTGCCGGCGACGCGCAGGAAAGGCCGCACGCGGACAACTTCGTGGTTGCCCTGATGCGAGATGGTGGAGACGCGAATAAGCTGGCGCGTATAGGAGGGCTCTTCGGCGGTCGGCAGCCGGTCGCTCTTGCGCGATACGCCGAGTTTGTCGCCGGCAGCGCCGAACGCCCCGCGTAGCGCGACCTCGACACGTTCCGGCAACGCCGCGAAGTTGGTCTCGCCGTCGAGCGATGTGAAAACGGCGCCGCCCATGAGGGCAGCGCCGCACAGCGCGGTCAGAATGGTGCCGGCAAACCACTGTACCGAAACGCGGCGGCGGTCGACGAAGCCACCGGTGCCGCGGTCAACGGACAGCGGCGGTTCGTTGCCGAGCTCGATGGCCTCGGCCTGCCTCGATCGATCTGCGCTGCGTGACCGTGAGTGGTGGTCCAAGCTCGCCGTCCCCTGCGCCTGCGATCGGACATGGAGCGCCGTAACTCAAACAGCCCCAATCCCCGTCGACAGACCCGTCAAAACGTGCCGGCACGATGCCGGTTGACCCAGGACCCGTCAATGTGACGGTGCCTGGCAGGTGAATTGGGCTGTTTCCGGTGGCAGGATGCCCCCGATGGCGAATCCGTCCCTCTCAATTACCTGTAAGAACGGCCCATGAATATGGCCTCAGTGCGGCGTAGCAGGCCCTAAATTGCGTTTCGGGGCCCCGCGCCGGCGCCCGCATACGGTCGCGTGAATAGGCGATTTTGTGTGCGCAAAATGGGGCTTTTCGGTTGACAGTTGCTCAGGGCGAAGCCTATATAACCGTTCCGGCGCGCCGTCCGCTTACGGCGCGATTGCGCGCCTCTGAAGCTCCTCACTGGAATGGTGAAACAGCATCCGATCGTATCGGATGCATGGGCTTCGACGGCTCTCCGGTTCACCGGGGGGCGGGGACCGCCATGGTTCCCGGGCTGTTTGAAAAGTGAATCGGAAGAAAGAGAAACGTGGACGGCGGGGTCCTTGCGGGCCGCTTTCTCGTGAAGAAGCAATTCTTCAAGAGAGGTGGCTTTGGAAGAGACTTCGGCGGTCTTACGTTTCAAGGTTTTCTACATTGCTGGCCGTGCAAACGGTCAGACGTGTAGGGACCTCGTCAAACGTTGTGACTTAGCCGGTATCAAAAGTTCTCATCCAACTTGAGAGTTTGATCCTGGCTCAGAGCGAACGCTGGCGGCAGGCCTAACACATGCAAGTCGAGCGCTCGTAGCAATACGAGAGCGGCAGACGGGAGAGTAACACGTGGGAACGCGCCCTTCGGTTCGGAATAACTCAGGGAAACTTGAGCTAATACCGGATACGCCCTAACGGGGAAAGATTTATCGCCGAAGGAACGGCCCGCGTCCGATTAGCTTGTTGGTGAGGTAATGGCTCACCAAGGCGACGATCGGTAGCTGGTCTAAGAGGATGATCAGCCTCACTGGGACTGAGACACGGCCCAGACTCCTACGGGAGGCAGCAGTGGGGAATATTGGACAATGGGCGCAAGCCTGATCCAGCCATGCCGCGTGGGTGATGAAGGCCCTAGGGTTGTAAAGCCCTTTCAGCGGGGAAGATAATGACGGTACCCGCAGAAGAAGCCCCGGCTAACTTCGTGCCAG
>CAZLWN010000023.1:0-34143 GCA_964563195.1 uncultured Undibacter sp.
CCAAACCCTCCCACCGGCACAACGATAGTGGCTCAGTTTTAGGGGGCAAAGACACAGGCGTAGAAAGATAATGCCAAACTTGCCCCCGAATTTGCACCGAACGGACAAACATAACCTCTTGTTAACAATCGACGGCTAACTCGGTGGTCGCGTCGAAATCTCGGAGCCAAACCGGTGAAACTGTTGTTGCTCGCTCTAACTATAAGCGCCGTCCTGTTGATGTCCTATTTTGGGGAAGACGCCCAGGAGCAGGCGCGTAAGAAATATGCGCCAAGGTGAAAGGCAAGAAGTCGAGTAAGGCTCGCTGATCCCGGCGGCCTATCCATTGCAGTTTTTTCCATGCCATTCCCGGCGGCGGTTTCTGGGAAGAATATATTCTCGAGCAGCAGTCATGAGTGCCGCGCTAAAAGGCCAAACATATGGCCGCACCAACCAATGTGCTGCAACGCGAAGAAAGCTCTTGCCAAACCGTAGCCGTCCACACATGGCCGATGCTGCTGAAAAAGTCCGAAGCTTAGGCTCGTTCCAAAACCGCCTAAATGACATCGACACCTTCGATCGACTCAGATGGCCACTGCAAATCCATTCAGAGCTCGCTACATTTGTTGGGCCGCAGAAGATAAGGTCCCCCGCGTCCATGTTTTAGAAACGCACCTACGAGGCTAAAAGTTTTGATCACGTCGACGCGCGGACTTTTTCAACAGAATCGGACCATTGCGACACTAGCGACGCCCAAATCTATGCTGCCAATAGGCGCTTTCATTTTAAGGCGCTGCGTCGCGAGATCGACAGCGATGATTCGCTACCTGTGTCGAAGGGTTCCCGCTCGATCAGCCCACTCAGTTGCCGCTTACGGATTGAGATTAAATGTAATTTAACTTTAAGCACCGCAATATGGAGGCTCTGGGTATAACGGCCGGAGACTTTTTATGATCCCGTTAGAACAGCGACGAGCCAAAAGGGCGGAGGCCCGAGCGGCTGGACGAATCATACTGACAAACGGTAGCGAAATAAGGTGCGTGGTCCGCAACCTGTCGCGGTCCGGGGCGTGCCTTCAGGTTGGCAGTCATTTCGGAATTCCACAAAGTATTTTTCTTGTGATAGAAGGCGAAAACGTCAAACGGCCGTGTCGGATCGTTAGGCGAAGCGACCACCAACTTGGAGTTCATTTTAGTAGGGCAGCCCCCAGCGGTGGTTCCAAACCAGCTGCCTGATCGAAACACCTGATCGGATTTCGGAGAGACCCCGGCGGGGCGATGTTTCTGTAGAGCTGTTGGGCGCCCGGTGCTTCTACTGTGGATGGCGCCGCCACCGCCAACGCCGGTCAACCACGTTCGCTACGAGTATCGACTCGATCGTATTGTTTTCAGCATGTTGGATATGTCAGCCGCTTAGGGGAAACACGCGGTAGCCGAGATCGGAATAGTAAGTCGCTTTAGACCAAGATTCATTACGTAATTTAGCGATCCACTCACGGACTGACCACAGGCCGTCGCGCCAGCATAAGTGAAAGTTGGCGAAGTGCCAGGCCCAAAGTAATGACTACTGGTATAGGCGATGGTGGTCGACGCATCGGAACACACCGTGGTTTTAACGGAGGCACAGCGCGCGCCTTCTTCCACAGCATAATGCAAGCTGCCGACTGTAAATAATCCAATGCACATATATAGAATCCCAATAACGAGGACAAAAAAGACCGGCGCAACCATGGCAAATTCAACCGCCGTTGTCCCGCGCTCGTCATTCCATGCATGGATTTGATTGCGCATGTCAATTCAACCGCATCATTGATGTTCTTGTGATTGGCGTTGTGAGCACGCTGGCGACACTTATGCCAGCGAACAGTGGCGCATAGGTATAAGTCGTTTGTATTGTGACGTAGTCTGCAGGATCGAAAGTGGTTCCCACTGCAGAACAATCGGTGGGTTTCGTGCTATAATTACTAACCCATTGAAGCACACCGGAACCATCTACGCAGTACCATCCTTCGGACGGAGAGCCAGCTTGCAGGGAAACCTGTGCTCCGAGCGAGGTGCTCTGTATTGCGTTTTGAACTGCGGTCGTAAAATTGGGGCAATTCGTTGTGGCCGGGATCTGAGTCAAGTCGCAGGCTTTCCAAGCGGCTTGGGCGCCCATTTGGGTCGCGTTCTCAACCTGCATCCGCTTGTAGATATAGATTGAAACGTCAGCGGTATTGATCAGGGCGAACACAAGCATGCTAGCGAACAATGCGAATTCAACGGCGGATACGCCCCTTTGATCCGCGCGTATCGCCTCGACCTTCGCAGTCATCATCCTGATCATGGCGATGAAAGTTTTTGCTGGCGTCGACATTTTGATTGTATCCCCCACCTCAAAAGACCAAGTGGCCTCGGTCATCGATAGTTGCGAGCGGCTGGTCTAGTCCCTGCAATTGGCAGCCGGAGCCGTCGGGGGTTTGCTGATAAAGGTTCATTGTTCCATCGAACCGAACGGTATTCGCCACCAACACGAAACAATCTTCGCCGTTGGTTGCCGGGGAGACATCGCCCCTGACCCTGGGGTTGGCATTCGGCAGATAAACCCCGCCCGACATAAACCATTGGGGATTGTTGCCTCTGAAATCAAAGTCAACGTTATGTGTCACAGCCGGGTCTTGGTAAATGGCCATGCCCGGAAATGGTGCCGACGACCCTTTTGGTGACGAGATGTCGAACACCCCGCCGTGGCCACTATCATCCGGGTAATGCCTGTAGCTTCCGGTGTTATCACCAGAAAAAACGACGGTCAGCCCCGAACCGGAGTCTACAAGCAGTTTATGGCCGTCAACGTCCAGCCGTCCATTGTAGATGACAAGCGTGGCTCCAGTTTGGTCGTCGGGGGTCTGAATAGTCACATCCCCAGGCAGCACCACATCGCCACAATACTTCACAATGTTATCTGGATTGGCAACGATGGGCCAAGTTTTCACGCCCGCCGTCAATTGAAGGCCATCATCAACTGAACGCCCATCATAAACACCCCCGCAGGGATCCGGCGGAATATTCGCTGCCATGGCCGCATAAGGGTCGGGCACAACCGGCACGGTTGACCTTTGATTGATCCCACAGCCGGTGTTCGTCCCTGCTGCCAAACCCCAGGCGGCTTCAAGATCCGAGCCATTGCAATCGCTGTCCGAATTCGACATGACCGTGCAACCCGAAAGATCCGAATTCGGTGCGCCATTGGTGCGGATAGCGTCTCCTCCAGTCTGGTCAAGCGCCAATAGGCAAATCGGCGTTTGTATTGTAGCGTTTTTAGCAATCGCGGTGCTGCTTACAAGTTTCTGCTGCGAACCATTCACTGTAACGTCACCTGTAAAACCCAGGACCTGAGACAAATAGAGCGGTACAATGCTAGTAATTGTCACGCTGTAGCAGTCATTAGTTCCGCCCGTGGGGCATGCGGCGGTATTGGATGCAGTGACGGTGACATTATTACTGCCATCGACATAGCCATACTGTGCCGCAACAGCTTTGGCCTCCAAAACATAACTGGAACCGTTGTTACTTGCCGCCGCAGTCGCCGCCGCATCGGCCGCGTTCTGCATCGCACGGCCTCGCAAATACCAGTCGGAAATTTCGAATCCGAGACCCAAGCCTCCGATCAGGACAGGAAGCAGTATAGCCATTATAACTGCGATGGTGCCGCGTTGATCCGCCCGCAGGCGAGCCAAGGCATCGACTAGCCTTGAATAAATGATGCTAGGTCGCGAGAGTTTGCATGTCATGTTGGCTCATCTTCGCTGTTGTAGATCGTTTGTTCTCATAAATTTTCTAAAGACTCGGAAGCGCTTTCGGTTGGATTCGACAAAAAATTTTGGAAAATTGTAGGTGATGCTTTAAGGCTCGCCCTGCCAATCCTAGCAGGCCGCAGGTAATTCCCGATTATTTTTACAGTTAATGATGCTGGAAGACCGCCAACGGTGCCCAAGACCAAAAGCATGCAAAGCCATCGGTGCGCGGGGTCTGCCAACGATCGGGTAGCAGTGCGGCTTAGTATGTGTGTTCTTCCATCAAGACCGATAGCCCGCCGACCGAGTTCCGACGGCTTCCCTGAATGCGGGCCTCGGCCAGTCTCCGTTCGGGTGGGTAACAGAGGCTAACCAAGTATTAAATCCGCCGTAGTAAGCTCGTTTCGCACTTTTAGCTGGCAGCGAGCCGACATGGCCTCCATCTGGCGGGGAATCAGGACAGGGGAGTGGCTCACGGCCGCGCGCCTGCTCGGCTACGCGACCATGGCCTATGCGGTCGCCGCTGTGCTGTGGATTGCTCTCGCGCATGGCCTGGTCGACCGCAACAACAAGCCGATCGGCGCTGACTTTTCCAAAGTCTATGCAGCCAGCACCCCTGGTGCCGGTTAGCAAACCGAACGTCGCCTACGACTGCGGCATCTTGCAGCCGGAGCTGATGAATTTCATGCCGGTCCAGCAACGCAAATGCGCAGAGTACAAGAACGCAAATCGGGAAATGTCCGAACAGATGCAACCGTCCTGGCGGCAACCATAAAATGATGGATCATGGCAAGACAGTCGTAAAGCGTAGCAACGAATTCTATCGTGCGCGGGCAGATGATCAGAGTGTTCTTGTTGAGCTGCTAATTGCGGGTGGCGATTCACGGATTCAGCTGAAATCGAGAAGCAATTTGAACGCCTATGGCTGCAGGCCTTTGCCGCAGCCCGACATCCTCAGCTTTGCCTCCTCGACGGCAAGTTCCATCTCGGAACGAGCCTATGCGGTGGTCGGGAAAGCCGTCAGGCACTTACAATCGAACAACCAATTCGGCGATTTCGAATCGTTCATTGAAAAACTGCGATCGAAATTGAAAATCGTATTGGGCCTCGGCGAGGAGACCGATGTCGTCTTCGCACCGTCCGGAACGGACGCCGAATTGCGGGCGCTGTTTCTTGCAAAGTGCGTCTTGCCGCCGCCGGTGGTGAGTATCGTCGTCAGCTCCGATGAGACCGGTTCCGGTATGCCGTGTGCGGCCGCCGGATGCCACTTCAATTCGGAAACCTCCAATAGATTTCAGGTTGTCAAAGGCGAGCCAATTCATGGATTGGCTCAGAACGTAAATGTGCGCTTAATTCCGACGCGGGCGGCCGACGGTCACGCGCGACCATCGCGTGAGGTCGATTGGGCGGTCGTTGAATCCGTGAAGGCTGCAATTGCGGGCGGAAACACCGTTATTTTGCACGTCATGACTTATTCGAAACTCGGCACTTCCGCGCCGACGCCGGAATGCTTGCATCGAATACGCGAGGTCTGGGGTGGTTCGGTTCAGATCATCGATGATGCTTGTCAAGCGCGTATCAGCCGCGCCCAGATTCGGTCCGATCTGGCGCAAGACAGAATCGTGTTGATTACGGGTTCGAAATTCTTCACCGGGCCCGCTTTCAGCGGGGCCGTCTTGGTGCCCGCGGCACTGTCGGCGCGCGCCGCGGCGAGCGCCGATGTGCCGATGGGCTTTCTCAAATATACCTGCGCATCCGATTGGCCTCGGCGCTTTAAGCGTCTACGTGCAAAGCTACCGCCGACGGTCAATATTGGGCAGGCGTTGCGTTGGGCCGCAGCCATCGAGGAAATGGAAAGCTACTTCAAAGTGCCGGCCCATTTCCGAAGCGTCGCGATCCGCGAGTTCTCGACGTTTGTCACGAATTGCATCGGCGACCGGTCGAACCTGCGGCTGCTGGACCAACCCTGCTTTGGTGACGATAAGGACGAAGAGTTCTCCGTGCCGACCGTTTTTCCATTTTTGCCGTTGCGTGACGGGCAGCCATGCGCTTTTGCGGAAGCAATGTTGCTCTACCGAGCTATGAACGAAGATCTGTCGGCTATCTCAGCCGCAGGCGGGCCCAACCAGCGTCGGGTATTCTCCCAATGCTGTCATGTCGGGCAACCGGTCGAAATTCCGCGGCGCGCGGGGGGGAACGCTGGAGCTTTGCGGGTCAGTGCCGATGCAAGGCTCGTTTCAGAAAGCTGGTCGGGAGGCGACGAGGAGAACGCAACTGCACGTCTACGATCGAATATCGCCAAATTGCGGATTGTTTTCGAAAAGCTGCTATTCCTGTTGGATCGCCTCGACGAGCTGCAAAGCCACGAACGTCGCACCGAGGCCGTATGAGCCGCATTATTCACGTTGGCTTCTAGCTCGACAGCTTGTGCGTCTCCACTGAAACCACGGCATTCTTGTCGTCGACGAATACAACTTTCTGGGAAAATGTCGACAGTTCCGCCGCGTCGAACTGACCGAGCGATAGAATGATGACCTCGTCTCCGGGCTGAAACAGTCGGGCGGGGCAGCCGTTCAAGCAGATTTGGCCGGCCTTGCCGGGAATTGCATAGGTTTCCCAATGCACGGCATTCGCCATATTGTTGATGTGGACGATTTCGTAGGGCTTGATATCCGCCGCACGCATCAACTCTTCACCAATGGTGATGCTTCCTGTGTAATCGAGATGGGCCTCTGTTACCCGTACGCGGTGGATTTTTCCTTTGCACAATGTGCGCAGCATGAACCCCCTCATCAAGGCTTTCCTGCGCCAACCGACATAGCAATTATGGCCAGCGCAAGTGAACACCGAATGCGAACGTTACCAGGTCTTGATCTCCCGCTGCAGCTCCGTGCGGTGCTCGGTCGCCTTCTTCTTTTGCACCGTCATGAAATCCAGCAACGGCCTCTCGGTGAGAATGCCGCGGCCGTCGGCCAGTTGCGGCAAAATGAAATCCGGGCGCTCGTTCATCTCGACAATCACCGGCCCTTCGTCGAGGACGGCGATGTCCCAGCCGATGAGCGGGGCCTGCTCCATGACGCGGGCAGCATCTAGCGCTGTCGAGACCACTCTGTCCCAATGCGGTAGCTGAAAGCCGATCAGGTTGGCGCCGGTATCTGGATGGTTGCTGTGCGCGGCGAGATCGACGCCGGTGCCAGAGATCACTCGCTTGACCTCGCCGGTGTTCTTGTCCAGCTTCGCGAGCAGATTGCCCTTGCGCCAGTAGTTATCTGCGACATTGCTGCCGACCGGAATCTTCCAGCAGGCGCGCAAGACCTGCGGCGCTTCGCTGCCGGTGCGCAGGGTTAGCACGCGGACGGTCGCCAGTCGTTCGCCGCAAACGGCGCGGATGGCGTTATGGGGCGCAATCAGCCGCTGAAACAGATAGCCATTTGAATAATGCTTTTCCAGTTCGGCTGACAACTCGTCAAGCCTGATTAAACGCCCGTCGAACGTCTCGACGCCATCGTCGTCCGGTCGATGGCGGCGCAGCGCGAGCGAGCCGAGACTCTGTGTGCCGTTCGCGGGCTTACCGAACAGCGGATAATGATCGGCACGCTGCAAGAAGTGGCGCAGCGCTTCCTTGTCGCTCAAAACTTGAGCGCTGCGGGCTGTCGTGACGTTCTCACAATAGATCGTGAGATTGCTAATGACCGGAAAACCAAACGCGGCGAGATAATTACAGCTCGCCAGCTTGCTATCGAAGAAGCCCCACCAGTCCAGCCGCCAATTGACTGTGATGGATATCTCCAAGTTGCGGCGCTGGCCGACGACGTTGCGGCGGTCGTCGTCGGCCCAGAATTCCCGGTCGAACAGCTTCAGCTGATTGTAGTCCCAGAATGAGACCTTGCCTGGCCCATATCGTAGACGGGCGAAATCCAAGGCGATGCGTAGCGGACTCGTGCGGGTCGCCGCCACCATCGGCATTAAGGTCGAGCCGACATCGGAGCGCCGCTGTGGACGCGTGACGCTAATCCAATCAGCCTTTGCCAAATTCGCGTCGAACGCGATTGCCTGTCCCATCGCTTTCTATCCTTCGCGTTTGCGGTTCGTGTCTCTTGTTCCGGACGCAACCGTTGCACGGAGCCGCTCTTGTCGTTGGAATTTAGGGCTGTTTGGTTGCCAATTCGTGAAAACGCCCGCAAAATGCGAACGGCATCGAGCACAGATTGACCAAACCAAACCATCCCTCGACCAACGGCCAGGTCGAGCGGATGAACCGGACCATCAAGGAAGCGACCGTTCAGCGCTACCACTACGGCACTCATGCCCAGCTCAAGGCGCTCCTTCAAGCCTTCCTCATGGCCGACAACTTCGCCAAGCGGCTCAAGACCCTCAGGGGCCTCTCAGCCTACGAACACATCTGCAAAGTCGGGACGATTGAACCAAATCGGTTCAGGCTAAATCCGCTTCGCCACACCACGGGATTGAACGACTAGTACCGACCATTTCTTTGGACGCAAGTCATTACGGCTTAAACTATTTGCGAATCCGGTACAACACGAAACGGGGCGCGCGGGATACCTCGACAAGTCGACCGGGCATTGGGTTCGCTATTGGCGGTCCAACCAAGTAGAGATAGTCAAAATCGCGCGGCCACGTGCGAATAAAAGAGGGTATACCCGCCGGCGCCCCGCGTTCGGCTATATTTTTGAGCAGTGAAATCGGAGCCGGCCCGCCATAGGGGATATCCAGCCGCTGCCAGGGCGCGCGAGCCGTGATCGGTTGTTTGCCCGGCTCCGTGAAGAGGTTAGGCACGAAAGCATCGGCATATTGTACCGCGAGTGTTGGTACGCTGTAGATCGGATATTCGCTGAGGTTAGACAATGGAGGGTCGGCAGCAGCGCCATTATGACCGATCAGCACCATTGCGCTTTTGGGCAAGTGCCGAAATGACTCTTTAGCAGCAGTGTAGTCCGCCCGATACGAAACCCACACACCCAGCACGATGGCAACATTGAGAATTACAATTGCGGCCACGAGCGCCAGCGTGCCACGCGCCCATATCAGACTCGGAAACCTCGCTGAAATGAAGGCTGGCAGAATGAGTGCTGCGGCGACTATGACCCGCAAGTCGACGAACGAAGTGTCGAACAACTTGGACGGCATCGCCATGTAAAGAAGTGCATATCCGACCGCGAGCCAGACGCCGGATTGCTCAAAGCGCAGGCTTCTACGTCGCCCGAGCACGAATACCAAGGTCAGCACCGCAGTCACGCTAGCAGCAGACGCGGTCAAGCTGTAGCCACTCATGATCTGGAAACACCAAAGCGGTTTGACGGCGAAAAACCAACGTGTTTCGCTGCCCCCGACGGAGCTCTCGGATGCGAGCATCACCCCAAGCAGCGCGAGTGTCGGCAACGCCAGCGTGGCGAGCCGACCGAAGATCTCAGTCACGGGACCGCGTCGCGACCAACCGCGCCATAGTTCGTGCAGCCCGATAGTGAAGCCGTAGACGCCCAACGCAAAAAAATGTGCCACGAACAGCCAGCCAATAATCACGGTATGAGCAGCCAGGCGTACGAGCCATGACCGCTCAAGCACGGCAAGCGCGCAGGCAATACCGAAGAGCGCGCAGCCAAGTCCGAACTCGAAATTCACGAAGCCCCACGCGAACGGCAGACTGTAAAGAAACGTCAGGGCGACAAAACCCGCGATATGAACCCGGCCTTTGACGACGCGCTCAATCGCCATTGCTCCGGCAACAATTAGAATCTGGCTAAGAAGGTAGAAAAGCCGGGTAGCCATTTCGACCCCGATCACGCGACCGAGCGGCGGAACCAGCAGGTCCATTGCCAGGTTCGGAATGACAGTCCAATTGACCTGATAGAAAGGACTCGCGTGCGCCGTACCGTCACGAGCGATAACGAACATCCGCGCGAGGTGGTTTGGATAGTCCACCATAGCCGCAGGAATATTGATCCACAGGACAGGCCCGAACGCGACCACACACAGGAACGCGAAAACAGCCATAGTGGCGCTTTGAGAAGTGCATATGCGCTTTACAGTTGGCGCTCCGGCGAATAGTTGAGCGGGGCTGAATGTGATGGCAACGGATCGGCGCATAGAAAGCGGTTTATCTTGAGGATGCTAAGACTTAGATAGCATCCAGGCGGTTAAGAACGAATGAAACATTTTGCTAAGTTGCAGATGTCTCGTCATATCTTTGGTTGAGCAGGAAATGTGCCTACCAAAGTAGTGTTCGCGTTCTAACGCGGACGCGCGCTATTTGCTTTTTGTACGTTCCAATCAAGCCCGCAGCTTGTTTTCCTCAAATATCTCATGTGACCGGCAAAGGTCGTACAGTCGCTATGGTCAACAACTTGGCTTGACCAATTGTCGTAGATTTCGATCCTCTCATTTCGAAAAAGTTTAATTATTAAATTAAGCGTGCAGAAATAAATCGGAAGTATGTTTGTCTGGAAAGCGTGCTGGCGTACACCGGAGGCCCACCATGTGCGAGCTCATTCTGCGCTTCTTTAAAAACGATGGTGGGGTAACTGCCATCGAATACGGTCTAATTGCGGGTATCATCTCGATAGTAATTATAGGAGCCGTAACCACCGCTGGCACCGTGCTAAACAATACCTTTATGTCCCTTGCGGCCGCATTATAGCCGCTTGCCGGGCGTCGCCGTGGAATGACCGGGCATGGTAATTCCGCGAGCTGCGATGAATTTGCAGGGGGCGCTCTTGTGTTGTGCAAAGCCTTTGTAGTCGTGGCTCCAACCGGGCCGTTGTTAAATCGTCGTTTTCGTGTCTAGCCACGGGGTGACGCGGGCATAGTCCCGGTTGATGGTTTAATGGCACAAACGAAGGCCTCAGCTATCCCATTGCTCTGTGGGTCTCCAGTTAACATCGTTCTCGGCTCCAGCCTTGTCTCGGGGGCAAACTGCCGGGCTATCTAGCAACTGCCCTTGTCAGACAGCCTCGGTGATCAGCAGACGCCGGAGATAGCCTACCGTCGCTAGCCTCGTTGGCAAAAAGCATATCAGCTACGAGTGAGAAATTCTTTCTGGCATAAAACCCCAAGGTCAACACTGAGCCTTTGACTACAACGGCGAGATGGACGCGCAAGGCACGGTCAAGGGTAGGTCCTGCCGAAGTTAAGCCGCATCAAGACGATCCATGAGGGCGTCTCGAGTGTTGAATTTTATTAATTTGCGTTAGACTTTTTTGATTTTCTTTTTTTCCTGATCTTTTGTTTTCGTCAATGCTATCTGGATTTTTTTTGAAAAACACCCGCGCCAATGGGCGTGAAAAGGAAAGGACCCGACCTCGCGGTCGGGCCCTCTGGTGCAGGTGTGGATCGATGATGCTACGCAGTCGATGACTGAGCTACTAAGTCCCGACTGAGCAGCGACGCGTCAGCCGTTGAGGGCGTTCGACACTGAGGTAAAGGTGTTGTTAACGGCCCCGCCAGTCAGAGTAACGGCGCCGATGATCACAACCGCAACCAATGCGGCGATCAGGCCGTATTCGATCGCGGTCACGCCAGATTCGTCCTGCCAGAAGAGGTGAACAAGTTTACGCATCTGTGACTCCTGTAATGGGGAAAGCTTTCCCTGTTTGCAAAGAGCAAACTAGCGGGCCCTCCTTTCGAGAATATGAATTTCGTTTTGCAAAATTGAGAACGTAATTGGGTCCTTAACACCCGGTAAATGCCGAGGCGCGGTGACTGCCGCGCAGCCTTGAAATGCAAGGTGGAGCTGGGTAACACCATACGCTCCGGTCCAATTTTTAAAAAACGCCCGGCAGCAGTCGATAGCGAACACGAACTGCAAAACCGCGATAACCGGCATCTTGCATAAGCACACGTTCCTCGCGGGAAATGCGGATGACCTGTATCGCCAACGCAGTTGCATAAATGAGGGCGTTGGTGAATGACGGGGCAGCCAAGAGAAAACCGATATGCGTCAAGGTATAGCCGGCATAGATCGGATGACGCAGAAATCGGTAAGGCCCCTGCATTCTGATACCGCGATTGGCGGCGACAATGCCGAAGGCGCGCCCGAGCACCAGCTTGCCGCTGACTTGCAGGGACAAGCCCGCGATCATGAGACTGAAGCACACCGCTACCGGAACAATCGGCGCCACGCCGACGGCTGAGTTTACCATCAGCGGCATGACGGTACCGAGGATGGCAAAAACCCAATCGCTCGGCATTTGCGATAGTGTGATTGATGGCGCTCGCAATACGATATACAAAAGGGGCAATGTCTCGCCCAGGATCAGCAGGACCGTTATGAGATTGGGTTTGCCGGAGAAGTCCGAGAACATCCGATAGACGAAGCTCAAGTACGTCGTCGACACGATTGCTCGTTCACACAGATCGAGGACTATTGCTTTGCGCGTCAGTCCGTGTACCGCACTAAATGATTGCAATGCAGGGGCTCGTTTGCGGGGCGCGGTCCGTATCGAAGTGTGCTCCATGCTCATAGACAAAACATCCCTCGCGGCTTTGCAGTACAGACCCGCTTTTGCGCGACGTTAGGTTACGCCCGTGACCGAAACCTTAACAACCGTCGCAGCGAGCCGATGTTCGCCCCGGCTCGCGGGGTCCTTGGCTGGGCAGCGGTTTCAGCTCATGGGTCATGATCGGACCGTCCGTGCACCTGCCTGCGTCGCTGTTCATGGGCGGAGCTCCTTTCCCGGCCGGGCCGCGGAGCCGCCTGAGCGCGAGCTAGTAAAGAAGAGTTAACGCCGCATCCTTACGCTGCCGCGCCATGAGCGATCAGACGATCCGCAGCGTGGCCAAACCGTTCCCATCGCGGGCGGCACTGCCGTGGCTGACCGGTGCCGGCATCTATGTGCTGGTGCTGGCAGTGGGGCCGCGGCTGCTTAACGACCCGGACTGCTTTTCCCATGTTGCGATCGGGCGCTGGATCATCGCGCATGCAACCGTGCCGGTGACCGATCCGTTCTCGTTTTCAATGCACGGGGCGCATTGGATCGCTTTCGAATGGCTGTCAGAGGTGATCTATGCCGGCGCGTTCACGGCGGCGGGCTGGCCCGGTGTTGTAGTGGTGGCGACCGCGGCAATTGCACTCGCCTTCGCGCTGTTGACGCGCTTCCTGCTGCGCGAGCTTGCACCCGCGCCGGCGCTGCTCATGGTCCTGGCGGCTTTGACGCTGTTTGAGCCGCATATGCTGGCACGCCCGCATGCACTGACGCTGCCGATCATGGTGACATGGACGGCGGCGCTCGTGCGCGCAATGGACGAACGCCGAGGCCCGCCCTATTGGGCGCTGCCGCTGCTGACGCTATGGGCCAACCTGCACGGCAGCGTCGCGCTGGCCATTGGCCTTATCGGACCGGCGGTGCTGGAAGCGCTGTTGCGGGACGACAAGCGCGGCTTGCCGCATGTCCTCCGGCAATGGATCGTGTTCAGCGTGCTGGCTGCGCTAGCCGCGTGCTTGACGCCTTACGGTCCGGGCCCGCTGCTCGTTCCGCTCACCACGCTCGGCCTCGGCAATGCGCTCAACACCATTGTGGAATGGCGGCCGCAGGACTTCGGCCATTTCGGCACGTTCGAGCTCCTGCTGCTGCTCGGCATTTTCGGATTGTCACGTGGGATGAAGCTGCCCCCGGTGCGGGTGTTGGTGCTGCTCGGTTTGTTGCATTTCGCCCTCGCGCAGGCGCGCAATGCCGACTTGCTGGCTATGCTGGCGCCGCTCTATCTAGCGGCGCCACTGGCGCGGCAGCTCAAGGCAGAACCCAACGGGGAAGCCGCCGCCGGCAGGCGCGGCATCGGCCTGGCGGCGACGGTTGTCATGGCCGTGGCGACCGTGCTCGCGCTCGTGCGGCCGCTGTATATGGAGGGGCCGCGGACGGCGATTGCTGCCGCCGATCTGCGCGACGCAGGGCCCGTACTCAACGATTACCAGTTCGGCGGCTACCTGATCTTCGCCGGCATTCCTAGTTTCATCGACGGCCGCGGTGAGCTTTACGGCGGCGAATTTATCTCGCGCGTCTATCGCGACCTCAATCTGGTGGACTTGCCGGATTTCCTGAAGCTGCTCGACCAATATAAGATCCGCGCGACGCTGCTTGCGCCCGGTACGCCGGCGGTGAAGCTGCTCGACCGGCTGCCGGATTGGCAGCGGGTCTACAGCGATGGAGTGGCGGTGGTGCACAAGCGGCGCGCACCCGCGCCGCAATAGCTCAGGCAACGCCGAAACTCGCATATTGCGCGCCGAGCGGCAGACGGCGCAAGGCGCGTTCGATCTGGCGCGCGGGCGCTGATTCCCAGGGCAGCAGCAGGAAATAGCGTGAACCGACCAGGCGCAGGCCGGCCGCCGCTATCAGTTTGCGCATCTTGCCGGCACCCACGAGGCACGCGTCGCGGTCAAATTCGCAGCGCAAGACAGCTAGCCGCGTCAGCGGATTCAGCGGATTGTGTTCGATGATGCAGACGAGTCCGCCAGGCCGCACCACGCGGCGCATTTCAGCGATGAAACCCGGCCATTGATCAGGCGCGACATGGTGCAGCACGCAGACGGCGGTCGCCAGATCAAAGCTCGCGCCACGATAGGGAATGCGCTTGCCGTCGAAGGCGCGGTATTCATTCTGCGGATTGTCGGTGCGTGCCTGCGCGACGCTTTGCGCCGACACGTCGATACCGCAGATGTGACCGACTATGCCGCGCAGCAGCGGGTGGAAGCTGCCGACGCCGCAGCCGACATCGAGCATGGCGGGCTTGACGGTGCCGAGCTTTTCCACAATCAATTCGCGCAGCAGCGCGGTTTTAGCGCGCAGGAAGAAATCATGCGGTCGGCCGGAGAAATTGATCGAGGATTGGACGACGTCCCGGTAATTGTCGCGATAACTATCAAACAGCTCGGTCATTACTCGCTTGCGGCGTGGATGGTGCGGCGCGCGGATTTGTCACGCTCGAAGCCCAATTTGGTGGCGACGACATAGAGGGGCCTCCGCTTCACCTCGGCATGGATGCGACCGACATAAAGACCGAGGATGCCGGTCATCAGCATGTTGATACCGCACAAGAGCGAGATGATGATGATGGTCGACGACCAGCCGGCAATTAGGTGGCTGTCATTGCTCAGCCACAGCGCCAGCACATAGGTGCCATAGAGCAGCGCGCAACCCGACACGACAAGGCCGCACCAGATCGCGAGGCGTAAAGGAGCGTCGGAAAAGCCGAGCGCCGCGTTGACGGCGAGCCGCAACATCCTCCAAACTGGATATTTAGTTTCGCCGGCGACGCGCTCCGATCGGTGGAAGGTGACTTCCGTCTGCTTGAAGCCGAGCCAGGCAATCATGCCGCGCACGAAGCGGTCCTGTTCTGGCATCTGCTCCAGCGCATCGACCACCTTGCGGTCGATCAGTCGGAAATCGCCCACATCGGCGGGAATTCCGACCGAGGACATACGGCCGAGCAGGCGGTAGAACAAGTGGGCGGTGAGCCGCTTAAAGCGGCTTTCGCCGGCGCGCGAGAGCCGCCGCGCATAAACGACCTCGTAGCCCTCCTTCCATTTGGCGATCATCTCATCGATGACTTCAGGCGGGTCCTGTAGATCGGCGTCCATGACGACGACAGCGTCGCCTTGCGCGGCGTCCATGCCGGCGGTGATCGCGACCTGGTGGCCAAAGTTGCGCGAGAGGCCGATATAGCGGAAGCGCGGATCTCGGCGGGCGAGCGCCTGCAACACGATGGGGCCGGTGTCGCTACTGCCGTCGTCGACGAAGATCGCTTCGGCCGGGCGATCGAATCGGTCGAGTAGGAGATTCAGCCTGCGCAACAGAACCGGCAGCACCGCCTCCTCGTTGAACACAGGGATGATGATGCTGTAAGTAATGCGTTTCGGATCGGCCACCATTTAGACATTTCCGCGCGGATCAATGGCGGTAGTCTAGAACGGCAACGGTTAAGGCGACCTTGCGGCAAACGATCAAGACACCGCGGATTTCCTCCCCATTTCCCGAGTGTTTCGGGGCGTTTTTCCAAATAGGGCTGGATGTGATATTCGGTCGTCTAGCCCGCGCCGCGAAGGCAGGCACGGCGGATTCGCGATCCCCTCAGCGGCGAGATATTTGGCGGCATTGGCGTCAAGACCCGCATGGCTCACCAGCATTGTGCGGCCGTCAGCACCATAAATTGCGCACTTTTCCAACGGCATCCAGCATTTTGCCAGCGGGTGCTGCGGGGCCTGCTCGGACCATTGGCGGCCGAACACTTGGCACTTGGTGGCGTAGGCGATGGCAGTGCAGCATCGTGCGGCCGCTGCCGACCATTTCCGCCACGATCAAAATGCGCTCAGGTTGAGCACGTGCATGATCATGCAAAAAATGTCGGCGAAGCGGTCATCCTCCGGCACGTCAAGGCCCTCAGTGAACGGAGTCGATCGCCGCAGCCGATTTTCTCGCTGAATACGCTTTACCACTTTATCCGATGTCTGGAGAAAATCTTCTGCCCGTCAGTCAATAGCTTGTTAACTATTATTTTATTCAAAGATTATCCATTAACCACCGGTCATATACTTAGGTGTGAAGTCGCCTCGAGCGCACGTGCGCGGATCTTTTGGAGCTAGCAGTGAAAAACCTCTTCGTGCGTTTCATGAAGGACTACTCCGGAGCGACCGCCCTCGAATTGGGCCTGATCGCGGCGGGCATTTCGCTCTCGATCATCATGATCATGCACGGCCTTGTCAATCATTAAGCCACATTCCAGAGCGTCTCGGACTAGCTGACGTAATCGGGCCGAGCGAGTGCGAAACATTGGCTCCAGCCGGCGGCTGGAGCTTTTACGTTTGGGCCGTAGGTAGCTGTGCGATTTACGAACGGTAAAGACTCTGCGCGCTACCGCTAACGGAACAGCAAGGTTGCGTGATCTAAATTGAGGCGGAGGGTGCGTTTTGGGATCATGATCATGCTGACCGATGCGATCAGGCTCTTGTTATTCCCCGTGCTAATGGTCTTTGCCGCTTCGAGCGACCTGTTGACTATGACCATCTCGAACAGGATTTCGCTGGTACTTGCAGGTGGGTTTTTCCTACTCACTATCGTCACAGGCGTGAGCCTGGCCGCTGTCGGCATGCATCTGGGGGCAGCGGCGGTGGTTCTGCTATTCGCGTTCGGGCTTTTCACACAGGGCTGGATCGGCGGCGGCGACGCCAAGCTGGCGGCCGCCACTACACTTTGGTTCGGTTTCGGCTATTTGCTGGATTATCTCCTCTATGCCGCGTTGTTTGGCGGGGCGCTGACGCTGCTTTTGATCTCGTTCCGTCAGCTGCGGCTCCCGGGCGTGCTCGCCCGGCAGAGCTGGATAGTCCGCTTGCACAAAGCAGACGGCGTGCCCTACGGCATCGCGCTCGCCGCCGCAGCGCTGCTCATCTATCCCAAAACCGGCTGGATGCTCGACGTCGGCCCATAATTCCGCACCCCCGCCCATGATCGCGAGCTCGTGCGCGAGCGTAACTTTGGCACAAAATAGAATATTAACTCGAATTAGATACCGCTCTTTAACCATGCCTTGACCTTTAAGTGGTCAAATCTGACGCAAGCGGCTGATCCGGCCGCCATGTGGTTTGGGCGGCCGGGCCAGCGGTCGATAAGGTCAGAGAGTGAGCGCATGAAAGGTGCACGTATCGTAGTGCTGACGGTTGCCGTTGCAGCAGGTGGCGTTGCCGCGCTGCTCGCGGGCCATAAATCAGGGCCGGTCCAGCAACCGGCCGCGGGAAACGCTGATAGCGCCGAAATTCTTGTTGCCAAATCCGACATCCACACCGGCAACAAGATTTCACCGCAGGACGTACAGTGGCAGGCTTGGCCCGCGACCGCGGCGGGCGAAAATTTCATACACAAGAAAAACCGCCCCGATGCCATCAACCAGGTGAGCGGCCTGACCGTACGCATTCCATTCGTGGCCGGCGAGCCGATCCGCGAATCCAAATTGGTGAACGCAAAGGGCGCTGGGTACATGGCGGCAATCCTGCCGCCGGGCATGAGAGCGGTGTCGACGCGGATTTCGCCCGAGACCGGCGCTGGCGGATTTATTCTGCCGAACGATCATGTTGACGTCATTCTCACGCGCAAAGGTCAAAACGACAGCGAAACCATTCTCAGCAATATTCGCGTGCTGGCGATCGACCAGACCGTTGAGGAGAAGCATGGGCAGAAAGTCGTGGTCGGCAAGACCGCAACGCTCGAGTTGTCGCCGCGCGGGGTCGAGAAGCTGGCACTGGCGCAGCAGCTCGGTTCGCTGTCGCTGTCGCTTCGCAGCATGAGCGACGCGCGCAATGATGAAACGAAGACCGACGAAGACTTGGATGGGGGCCGCCGCGGCCGCGTCGAGTTCATCCGCTTCGGCGTGAAAAAGGGGGGATAAACATCATGGCGACAAGGACACTGATCCGCATAGCCGCACTGGCGGCACTGATCGCTGCCGCAGCGCTGGCGCCGACCGCCCCGGTGATCGGCGCAGATGCCCACATCCCGGTAATCAAGGTTGCCGCAAGCGAGGCAACCTCGCGATTCGTCCCCCTCGGAGTTGGCAAGTCGGTTGCCATCGACCTGCCCACGGACATCAAGGACGCGCTGGTCGCCGATCCGAAGATCGCCAATGCGGTGGTTCGCACCTCCCGCCGCGTCTATATGATCGGTGTCAAAGTCGGACAGACCAACATGTTCTTTTTCGATGCCGCGGGCAGGCAGATCGCCGGCTTCGACATTGCGGTAACACGCGACCTCAACGGGGTGCGCGCCGCGCTCCGACAGGGTCTGCCGGACTCCGACATTCGCATTGAGGGCGTTGGCGACGCCGTGATGCTGACTGGCACGGCAGCGAGCCCCGCCGAGTCGCAGCAAGCCTTCGATCTCGCCTCGCGGCTGGTTGGTGGCAATACCAAGGTGGTCAACAACATGGTGGTGCGCGAGCGCGACCAGGTCATGCTTAAGGTAACGGTCGCCGAAGTGCAGCGCGAGGTGCTCAAGCAGCTCGGCATCGATATTTCCGCTGCCCTGAACACCGGCAGCGCGGTGGTAAGTTTGGCCAGTTTGAACCCGTTCGCCGCATCCGGTCAAATCCCGAGCTCTTTTCTTCAAGGCGACTGGTCATGGGCAGGAAACAAAAACGTTAACGCCATCCTGAAAGCCATGGAACGCGCGGGCGTGATCCGTACGCTGGCCGAACCGAATCTGACCGCGATCTCCGGTGAGACTGCGAATTTCATGGCCGGCGGCGAATTTCCAGTCCCGACAGGCCTGCAATGCTCGAGCAACGGAGGAGGATGCCAACCGAGCATCGAGTTTAAGAAATTCGGGGTTAGCCTGCAGTTCACGCCGGTAGTGCTGTCGGCGGGCCGCATCAGCCTCAATGTCAAGACCGAGGTTTCCAATATCTCGAATCAAAATTCCATTAACCTGGGCGGCGGCGGCAGCCTGGCCAGCCTGCTCAGCTCGCTGAGCCCGATCAGCGCGTCGAGCAACACGAATGGCTTCAACGGGATTACGATCCCATCCCTTCAAGTGCGTCGCGCGGAGACCACTGTCGAAATTCCGTCCGGCGGCTCGCTGGCAATGGCCGGCATGATCCAGGAGCAGACCAAGCACGCGGTCAGCGGCTTTCCGGGCCTGATGCAGCTGCCGATCCTCGGCGCGCTGTTCAAGAGCCGCGACTACCTCAACGACCAGACCGAACTGATGATACTGGTCACACCTTACGTGGTGCACGCCGTGGCGCAGAAGAAGTTGGCGCGCCCGGATGACGGGTTCTCCGATCCAAACGATCCGTCAAGCGTCTTTCTCGGCAGCCTCAATCGTATCTACGGCGTTGCTGGCAAGACCTCGGCCAATTATTACGGCAACTACGGGTTCATTTTGGATTGAGCAGGGGAACAGGTGATGACACAACTTCATACGGCGACCACGGAGCACCGCAGCCGGCCAGGGCGGCGCCTGTTGGCGATCGCCAGCCTCGCCGCGCTGTTGGGCGGCTGCTACCAGCAGCCGATCTATCCGGATGATTACCGCGAGCGTCATCCGATCACGCTGAAGGAAGGTCGACACGCGGTCGAGGTCTTCATCGGCCCCAACCGGGGCGGATTGAATCCGAGCCAGCGCGCCGACGTGCTATCGTTTGTGCAAAATTGGCGACGCGAGGCGACCAGCGGGCTCATCATTAACGTTCCGCGCGGCCGGCAGATCGATCGCGCCGCCGCTGATTCGCTGCGCGACATCAAGGCTATTCTTGTCGCCTCCGGCGTGCCACGGCGCGCCATCTATGTGCGCCACTATCGTCTGTCCAGCACGTCGCTGGCGAGCATAAAAATCAACTATTCGAAGCTGGTCGCTCATGCCGAGCCCTGCGGTCTGTGGCCGCATGACCTCGGTCCGACATTCGACATAACCTACAACGAAAATCTGCCATTCTGGAATCTAGGCTGTGCCTCCCAGAATAATCTTGCCGCCATGGTCGACAATCCCGCCGATCTGGTGCAACCGCGCGGCGAAACGCCGGCATACGAAGCGCGCCGTTCAGTTGCGATCGACAAGTGGGTGCACGGTCAGAATCCCTCCGGCACCTACAGCGAAAACAAAGCCAAAATCAACGATCTCGGAAAATAATAATGATAAAGCACCCTCATCAAATCGCAGTGACTGGACCCGAGACAGCGCCTGCGCAGCTGACCGACAAGGCCGCAGTCACCGAACATATCGCGCCCGCGCCGCGGATCTCGGTGCAGGCTTTTTGCGAGACGGTTGAGACCGCGAACGTCGTTGAGACGGCCCACCAGGACCGCCGCCTTGCCAAGACGCATTTGAAAGTCCAGAGGGGCGGTATCATCACCGCCGTCGAGGTCTTTCGCAATTCGCCGACACCGAACGTCATCATACTTGAAGCAGGCGACCGCGCTGAAAGTGTCATAGCCGGGCTTGACCAGCTCGCCGAGGTCTGTGATGCCGGCACACGCGTGATCGTGCTCGGCCACTTCAACGACGTGACCTTCTACCGAGATTTGACGCGGCGCGGCGTGAACGACTATCTGATCGCGCCGGTCGGTACGATCGACGTTGTGCGCGCCATCTGCCGGCTGTTCTCGGCGTCGGACGCCCAGCCGGTCGGCCGCATTATTGCTGTCATCGGCGCCAAGGGCGGCGTCGGCGCTTCCACCGTCGCTCATAACGTCGCATGGGCGACCGCCCGCGATCTCGCGCTCGATTCGGTCGTGACCGATCTCGACCTCGCCTTCGGCACCGCCGGGCTCGACTACAATCAGGATCCGCCGCAGGGTATCGCCGACGCGTTGTCCTCGCAGGACCGCCTCGATTCCGCTTTCATCGACCGCCTGCTGTCGAAATGCAGCGATCAGTTGAGTTTGCTGGCCGCACCAGCGACACTCGAACGGGTCTACGACTTCGGCGCCGACGCCTTCGACGCGATTCTCGACACGCTACGTGCCTCGACTCCCTGTGTCATCCTCGACGTCCCGCATCAGTGGTCCGGCTGGATCAAGCAGCTTTTGGTAAGCGCTGACGACATTCTGGTGGTCGCAGGCCCGGACCTTGCCAGTCTGCGCAACGCCAAGAATTTGGTCGATATGCTGCGCAACGCACGCCCGAACGACAACCGCCCCTACTATTGTCTCAACCAAGTCGGCGTGCCTAAGCGGGCGGAGATTGCCCCGGCGGATTTCGCCAAGGCGCTGGAGGACCCGCCGATGGCGGTCATCCCGTTCGATCCGCAGCTGTTCAGCACCGCGGCCAACAACGGGCAGATGATCGCCGAGGTATCAGCGAAACACAAGACGGCAGAAATGTTCCTCCACTTGGCACAAATCCTGGTTGGCCGCACCGAGGCCAAACGGGTGCGCCGCGGAAGGCTGATGCCTCTAGTCTCCAAGCTCATGAAGCGGGCGGGATAACGGATGATTTTGAAGTGCGCGAACCACGGAAAAGATCATGCGGTTTGGTTTTGATGCAGGTCGAACCGTACGAAGTGGAAAATATTCGGAGGATGAGTCGTGTTCGGTAAGCGTAGTGCCACTGCAAAGGACCTCCCGCCGACGTTTGCTCCGCAGCCGGCAGAGCCGCCTGCCGTAGAATCCGACGCAGCGCGAGCGTCGCTTGGCGAATTGGCGGAGGCCTCCGCGACGGTTGATACGGTGCCGTCGCCGATCGCTTCTGACCGCTCCGAAACCTATTACAAGACCAAGAGCGTCATCTTCGATGCGCTGCTCGCGACCATCGATCTTGCCCAGCTGGCGCGGCTTGACGCCGATTCCGCACGCGAGGAAATCCGCGACATCCTCAACGAGATCATCGCGATCAAGAACATCGCGATGTCGATCTCTGAGCAAGAAGAGCTGCTCAATGATATTTGCAACGACGCGCTCGGACTCGGGCCGCTCGAGCCGTTGCTCTCGCGTGACGACATCTCTGACATCATGGTGAACGGCTGGAGCACGGTCTATATCGAAGTGCTGGGCAAGATTCAGAAGACTGGGATCCGCTTCCGCGACAACCAGCAACTGCTGAATGTTTGCCAGCGTATTGTCAGCCAGATTGGCCGCCGTGTTGACGAATCCTCACCGATCTGCGACGCGCGCCTACCCGATGGCTCGCGCGTCAATTGTATCGTTCACCCGCTGGCGATCGATGGCCCCGCGCTGACTATCCGCAAGTTTAAGAAAGATAAGCTGACCCTCGACCAGCTGGTCAGGTTCAATACCATTACCTCGCAGGGTGCCGAAATCCTGCGCATCATTGGCCGTTGCCGGGTCAACACGCTGGTGTCGGGCGGCACGGGTTCCGGCAAAACCACGTTACTTAACTGTCTGACCCGATTCATCGACCATGACGAACGCATCGTTACTTGCGAAGACGCCGCCGAACTGCAGCTCCAGCAACCGCATGTGGTGCGTCTCGAAACGCGGCCGCCGAACCTCGAAGGCGAAGGTCAGGTGACCATGCGCGATCTGGTGCGCAATTGCCTGCGCATGCGGCCAGAACGCATAGTCGTTGGCGAGGTGCGCGGTCCTGAGGCTTTCGACCTGTTGCAAGCCATGAACACCGGCCATGACGGCTCGATGGGCACAGTGCACGCCAATAGTCCTCGCGAAGCGCTCTCGCGCTTGGAATCAATGATCACCATGGGCGGCTTCGCGCTGCCTCCCCGCACCCTCCGCGAGATGATCGTGTCTTCAATCGATGTTGTGGTCCACGCCGCGCGCCTGCGTGACGGGTCGCGCAAAATTACCCACATCACCGAGGTTGTGGGGATGGAAGGCGACGTCATTATCACTCAGGATTTATTCTTGTTCGATGTCATAGGCGAGGACGGCAAGGGCAAAATCCTCGGCCACCACCACTCCACCGGCCTCGGCCGCCCGCGGTTTTGGGATCGCGCCCGTTATTACGGCGAAGAGCACCGCTTGGCTGCCGCGCTCGACGCGGCCGAACTCAGCCAAGAGCTATACGCCTGACGCGGGAAACGCCATGCAATTGATAGCGACATTCTTTCTGGCGAGCCTCGCGGTCGGTGGCGTCGTGTGGGTTTTCCTCTACCCGATCTTGTCCGGAGAGCGTAAAGCCGAGCAACGCGTGGCAAGCATTACCAAGAGGGAACCGGCGCACATCGGGCGCGGCCAACAAAAATCCCGACGCGACAATATCGAAGCCACGCTCGAAGAGTTCGAGGAACGCCAAAAGAAGAGCAAGCATATACCGCTTTCGGTTCGCATTTCGCAGGCTGGCCTCACGTGGTCGAAGCAGCAATTCGTTTTGGTCTCGGCCGGCGTCTCCGTCGCCATGTTTCTCGCCGGACTCCTCTTCGGCGCCGGCCTCATCGCCGCTGCCGTGCTCGCCTTTGTCGGTGCCTTCGGCCTGCCGCGCTGGCTGCTGTCGTTTTTGAAGAAACGGCGCGAGGCGCAATTCCTCAACGTGTTTCCCGACGCGATCGACGTTATCGTTCGCGGCGCCAAGGCCGGACTGCCGCTACTCGACTGCTTAAAGGTGATCACGGTCGAATCGCAGGAGCCGGTGAAATCGGAATTCCGCAAGATCATGGAAACTCAGGCTGTAGGCGTGCCGCTGGCTGAGGCCGCCTTAAAGTTGTACGACAGAATACCGGTGCCCGAAGCAAATTTCTTCGGCATTATCATAGCGATCCAGCAAAAGTCCGGCGGCAACCTAGCGGAAGCGCTCGGCAATCTTTCGCGGGTGCTGCGCGACCGCAAGAAGTTGAAGGCGAAGATCGGTGCGCTATCGCAGGAAGCAAAGGCTTCCGCGGCTATCATCGGCTCATTGCCGTTGGTGGTGATGCTTCTCGTCTACATTACCAGCCCGAACTACATCTCGATGATGTGGACTGAGCCGCTCGGCCGCGTGATGCTCTTTGCCGGTGCCGTCTGGATGACCTTGGGCGTGCTGGTGATGAAAAAGATGATCAATTTCAACTTCTGAGTGGCGCATGCTCGACTTCATAATTGATGCGATCAACCCTAGGATGCTGACGATGGTGTTTGCCGCCATCTCCGCGGTCGCGACGGTCTTGACACTAGCGACGCCGCTCGTATTCGCGGATCCCCTCGGCAAGCGCATGAAGGCGGTCGCCCTGGAGCGCGAGAAGATCCGCCAGCGAGAACGCGAGCGCATGGCGAAGCAGCAGCAGAAGATCACATTGCGCGGTTCGTCGAAGCCGTTTATCCAAACCGTCGTCGACCAGTTCAATTTGAAGAAATGGATCGGCCAGGAAGAGGCACGACTGAAACTCGTGCAGGCGGGCTATCGAGGTCAGACGCCCTACATCAGTTTTTTGTTCTTCCGCATGTTGGCGCCAATACTT
The DNA here is from genome assembly GCA_964563195.1 of uncultured Undibacter sp. Lineage (GTDB taxonomy): Bacteria > Pseudomonadota > Alphaproteobacteria > Rhizobiales > Xanthobacteraceae > Pseudolabrys. The sequence continues at coordinate 24,593 of CAZLWN010000023.1, forward strand.
CTTTTCCTGTTCGCAGTGGTTTACGTGTTTTTCGTGCTTCACCTGCAGCAGCCGATTGTGATCAAGATCGGCATCTGCATCGCGGCCGCCTATGTCGGTATGCAGCTCCCGTTGATTATCTTGAAGAACATGATTCAGCGCCGTCAGCTCTCGATCAAGCGGGCCTTCCCTGACGCGCTTGACCTGATGTTGATCTGCGTGGAAGCTGGCATATCAATCGAGACGGCGTTTCGCAAGGTGAGTGAAGAAATCGGCAAGCACTCGTTGCCGCTCGCCGAAGAACTCACATTGACTATGGCCGAGTTGTCCTTTCTGGCGGAACGACGCCAAGCCTACGATAATCTCGCCAAGCGCACCGATGTAGATGGCGTGAAGGCGATTTGCATGGCCTTGCAGCAGGCGGAGCGCTACGGCACGTCGCTCGGGAGCACGCTGCGCGTAATGGCGCAGGAATTCCGTGACATGCGCATCGCGGAAGCCGAGAAGAAAGCAGCTGGTTTGCCGCCAAAGCTGACTGTCCCGATGATCGTGTTCTTCCTGCCAGTGCTGTTCATAGTCGTCGGCGGGCCGGCCGCGATGAGGCTCATGGCGATTTTGCATTGACGCCGGCGGCGGCCTTGGCAGTTGCATTGTCATTGCGAGACGACGGCAGCACGGTACCCGCAATCCAGATAACGCTAGCGAGCGTTTTTGCCGTCCGGGTTTGTGAGCTGCATTCGCACCCTGAAATGGGGAAATGCATTAGGAGCCGGCGTCGGACAACACCTCGTGCTTTTTTTTCTTCTTCCACGCGCTCTTCCGCGCTAGCATTTGCCGAAGATAGGCAACGTTGGCCTCGGCCTCGCTCGCGGGCAGATCGGCGCTCGCGATCTTTTCAGCCTCGGCGAAGCGGCCTTGCAGGCCGACCACCAACGCAAGGTTCTGTGTCATCTTCGGTTTAGCGCCAGGCTGGGTTACAGCCTTGCGCAGCGTGCGTTCGGCAAGCTTCAGTTTCTTCTCCAGCGCGTAGGATAAGCCAAGGTTGGACAACACCGAAGGTTCGTTCGGCACGATCTTGAGCGCGGCGGAGTAGTGCGCTTGCGCCTCCCGGTGCCGACCCATCTGGTCGAGCACCGCCCCTTCCGCGTTGAGTATGCGCCAGTCCGGATTGTCGGGCGTGTGAGCGCGGTTGAGTGCATCGAGTGCCTTGGTATACTGGCCAACGTTGGCAAGCGCCCTGCCATAATCACCAATCAATTGCATGTTTTGCGGATTGCGAATTGCAGCCTGCTGAAGAACGGCGACGGCCTGAGCGTGCTGGCCGGTGGCGCGCAGAGCGCGGGCATAGGCCATGGCGGCCTCGGCGTCGCTCGGGTTCGCGTGATAGCGTGGAGCCCAGAGCGCGAGCTCGCGCCGCCAGTCGGAGTCATTGCGGGGGGTACTGATTGAACCCACCGAACCGGTAACATCGTCGCCGGTTGTCTTGCAGCCGGCTGCCGACAGGGCCAGCAGGCCAGCGACGGTCGCCGAGGCAATGAGGTTGACGGCACGGACGGTGCTCGGGTGCATGTTCGGACGCATGAGACCCCAGTGGCTAGCGTTCCAACGGAATCCTTGAGCAATAGAACGTTAACCCTAACGATTGGTTAACCGGCCCAACGTCCTCGGTCGGACCCCGACCACCTCGGGTTTTTGACACAGACCCGGCCTTTCAGGCGGTCAATGCCCGCGACAGGAGCGGCCATGATGGTGCACTATCCGCCACCTGGTTTAGGATTGAGCAATGGACCTCGGCCTCACGAAGGACGAATTCGCCCTTCAAGCGCGCGCTCGCGCCTTTTCGCGCGAGGTGGCGCGTCCGCGCGCGGCCCAAATCGACCGCGACGAGCAATACCCGTTCGATATCGTGAAGACGCTTGGCGAGGCTGGCTTCCTCGGCATGACCATGCCCAAGGCACTGGGCGGACAAGACGCAAGCTTCCTCGACGCCGTGTTGGTAATCGAGGAGATGGCTAAATCCTGCACCGTCACCGCCCGCATCGTGGTTGAGACCAATATGGGCGCGCTCTCTGCGGTGATGGCCTTTGGTAGCGAGACGCAGAAGAAGCTCGCCGCCCGCCTGGTGTTGGAAGGCGACAAGCCCGCCATCTGCATCACCGAGCCGGACGCGGGCTCGGACGCTACGGCCATGACCACCCGCGCCGATAAGCGCGGCGACAAGTACGTCATCAACGGCAAGAAACATTGGATCACCGGCGCCGGAATTTCACGCCTGCACCTGATCTTTGCGCGCGTCTTCGACGAACAGGGCAAGGAGCACGGCATCGGCGGCTTCCTCGCCGTGCGCGGCGTGCACAAGGGCATCAAGATAACGAAGCGCGAGCAGACCATGGGCCTGCGCGGCATGCCCGAAGGCGAACTCAGCTTCGAGGATCTCGATGTACCGGCGGATATGGCGGTGCTGCCGCCGTCCGATTTGCGGCGAGGCTTCGCCAACCTGATGAACGCCTACAACAGCCAGCGGGTCGGCGCCGGCACCGTGGCCATGGGCGTCGCTGCCGGCGCGCTTGAACTCGCTTTGGACTTCGCCAAGACCCGCGAACAGTTCGGCCGCCCGATCGGCGAATTCCAGGGCCTGCAATGGATGCTGGCCGATGCGCAGACGCAACTGACAGCGTCGCGCCTCATGCTCTATCAGGCGGCGCGCTCACGCGGACAGGGCGGCAGCGTCTTCCCCGATCCTCTGCTGGCGGCGCAGGCCAAGCTCTTCGCCTCTGAGACCGCCATCCGCATCGTCAACGACGCGCTGCAACTGTTCGGCGCGCGCGGCTATTCGCGCGAGCTTCCGCTGGAGCGGATGGCGCGAGACGTGCGCATGTTCACCATCGGTGGCGGCACCGCGCAGGTGCTGCGCACACTGGTCGCCTCTAAGATGCTAGGCTGGAAGCTGCCGCAGAGGCGCGATGGTTATGCGCCGAAGTGCTCGCTGCGCGACGCCGTAGAGTAGGCATGCATCCGGTTTTCGCCAAACCTGGTGAGCAGGCGGTGCCGATCCTGTTTGTCACGGCCGGCAATTTCGAGGATATTTCCAAGCGCCTCGACGCGCGCGCGCGCGGCTTTATCCGCGCCGCCAGCTTCGAGCCGAAGCCGGGCAAGCATCTGTTCGTGCCGGACTCGGCCGGCAAGCTCTCGGCGGTGCTGTTCGGCCTCGAACCGGCCGATGATCCGGCCAAGGACCTGTTCCGGCCAGGGGCGCTGCGCGGTCTGTTGCCGGAGGGCACTTATCGCTTCGGCAGCGCGCCGCGCGATGTGCGACTCGCCGCACTCGCCTTTGCGCTCGATAGCTACCAGTTCGCCCGCTACCGCAAGCCGCAAGAGCGCAATGTGCGACTGGTGCTGCCCGAGGGCGTCGATGGCGACGATCTTAGCCGCATCATCGAGGGCGTGACGCTGGCGCGCGATCTTATAAATACGCCATCGAACGACATGGGGCCGGCCGAGCTGGAGGCCGCCGCCCGGGCCATGGCCAAGCGGTATGGTGCAAAACTGCAGGTGACGAGCGGCAACGCTCTCGTCAAGCAATTCCCGTTGGTCGCAGCGGTCGGGGGCGGCTCGGCGCGCGCGCCAAGGCTGATCGATCTGGCCTGGGGCAAGGATAAGGATCCGAAGATCACGCTGGTCGGCAAGGGCGTGTGCTTCGACACCGGCGGCCTCGACATCAAATCCGACACTGCCATGCTCAACATGAAGAAGGACATGGGCGGGGCGGCCACCGCCCTGGGCCTCGGTTACATGATCATGACGCGCAAGCTCAAGGCGAAGCTGCGCATCATCATCCCGGCGGTGGAGAACTCGATCTCCGGCGCCAGCTACCGGCCACGCGACATCTACAGGTCGCGCAAAGGCATCAACGTGGAAATCGGCAATACCGACGCCGAAGGCCGCCTGATTCTCGCCGACGCGCTCACGCTCGCCGACGAGGACAAGCCGACGCTGATCATCGACTTCGCCACGCTGACGGGTGCTGCCCGCGTGGCGCTCGGCCCCGAGGTGACGCCTTTCTTCACGGACGACCACACGCTTGCCGGCGAACTGATGCGCTCTGGCGCGGCCGAAAACGACCCGTGCTGGCGGCTGCCGCTGTGGCGGCCTTACGATTCCATGCTGGACTCCAAGGTGGCCGATCTCAACAATATCGCCACCGGCGGCCAGGGCGGCGCCATCACCGCCGCGCTATTCTTGCGCCGGTTCGTGAGCGCGCCGTGCTGGCTGCATCTCGACATTTTCGCCTGGACGCCGTCGGCCAAACCCGGCCGCCCCGAAGGCGGCGAATGCCAATCGGCGCGCGCGTTGTACGCGCTGCTGAAGACGCGTTACGGCTCAGATGGTCGCGCTTGATCCCCGCATCCACGCGTTCCGGCCCGAAATCGCGGCGCGCTATTTGAAGGGTCAGGTCGAGGCTGAGCGCTTCGTCGAAGGCACGCGCTATGAGGTGATCGAGCCGGCGACACCTTTGCGGCGGGCGGCCTCGCACGAGGCGCGGTTCCATAGCGAGGCGCTGCTGGGCGAACGCGTTGTCGTTTACGAAATCACCGAGGAGGGCTGGGCCTGGGGCCAGCTCGAACGCGACGGCTATGTCGGCTGGCTGTCGGCCAATGTATTGGGCAAGCCGGGGCCGGCGCCAACCCATAAAGTGTGCGTACCGCGCACGCTGTGCTTCCCCGCACCGAACATCAAGCTGCCGCCGCTAGCCGCGCTGCCGATGGGCGCAGTGCTGACCATCGCGCGGCACGACGAGCGCTTCGCCGTGACCGCTTCGGGCTGGCACGTGCCGGAGGTGCATCTCGCGCCGGTCAAGGTGCAGCAGCACGATTTCGTTGCTGTGGCCGAGCAATTTCTCGGCGTGCCCTATCTGTGGGGCGGCAAGACCTCGCTGGGCATTGATTGCTCCGGGCTGGTGCAGGTCGCGCTACAAGCGGCCGGCCACGCCTGTCCCCGCGACAGCGACATGCAGGAGCTTTCGCTCGGCAAGCTCGTCTCGCTCGGCGAGTTACGGCGCGGCGACCTCTTGTTCTGGAAGGGCCACGTTGCCATCGCGCGCGATCCCGATAACATCGTTCACGCCAATGCCCATCACATGATGGTGGCGATCGAGCCGGCGGAAGACGCGCTTGCCCACATCAAAGCGGCTGGCAGCAAAGTGACAAGCATTAAGCGGATCGGTTAACGCATTTTAACGTCGCACATCGACCTGTCGCAACGCTGCGCCGACCTCGGCGATCGGCAGCGTGGTGGTCGATTTGATCCGCTCCATGGCGAAACGGGAGGTGACGTTTTTCAGCGGCACCATCGCGATCAGCTTCTTGTAAAAAGCATCGTAGTCGCCGATGTCGGACACGACGACACGCAACATGTAATCGACGTCGCCCGCCATGCGGTAGAATTCCATGACTTCCGGCAAGGCACCAACCACCTCGGCAAAGCGCTTGAGCCATTCCTGCGAGTGGTCGCCGGTCTCGATCGACACAAAGACGGTTGTGCCGAGCCCGATCTTGTCGGGATCGACCAGCGCGACCCGGCGCATGATCACGCCGTCGGCCTCCAGCCGCTGCAGCCGCTTCCAGCACGGCGTCGACGACAGGCCCACGCGCTGGCCAATTTCGGCCACTGAGAGCGAGGCGTCTTGCTGGACCACGGCGAGGATCTTGCGATCGACGGCATCCATTCCCTGTACCCCTGTGGATAAGGACGAAACCCTACGATTTGGCCCGATAAGGAATATTTTTACTATTTTTGGTCGACAAATCTCTATATATAGAAAAATATTCTATTTCAAGCCCGTTCTTTCGCCGCCGCTTCCAACGCGCTTTGTCCATGCCCATAACGCTCTAGACTGGCGGTCCCATCAGCCGACGGACCGCGTCCCGTGACCAAAGCAGCCGAAATCTCCCAGTTGAGCGGGAGCGATCTGCTCCGCCTCTATCGTTCGCGCGCGCTGTCGCCGGTCACGGTGGTCACCGAGGCGCTCGCGCGCATCGACCGCTTCGAGCCGCAGATCAACGCTTTCGTTGTGGTCGACAAGGACGGCGCGCTCGCCGCCGCGCGCGCCTCGGAGGCGCGCTGGCACCGGGGCGAGCCGATGGGCCTGACCGACGGCTTGCCGGCGACCATCAAGGACAATATCGACGTGCAAGGCCTGCCCTCGCGCAAGGGTTCGGCCACAACGAGCGCAGCGCCGGCCGCGGCCGATGCGCCAGCGGTGGCGCGGCTGCGCGAGCAGGGCGCCGTCATCCTCGGCAAGACCACGCTGCCGGAATATGGCTGGATCGGCGTCTGCCATTCGCCCTTGACCGGCATCACCCGCAATCCCTGGAACCGCGAGCGCACCACCGGCGGCTCCTCTGGCGGCGCGGCGGCGGCGACGCTGCTCAATCTCGGCGTGCTGCATCTCGGCACCGACGGCGCCGGCTCGGTGCGCATTCCGGCGGCCTTCACCGGCGTGTTCGGCATCAAGCCAAGCTACGGCCGTGTGCCGGCCTATCCAGCCTCGCCCTTTACCGTGCTGGCACATCAAGGCCCGCTCACCCGCACCGTCTCCGACGCCGCGCTGATGCTGAGCGTCATTGGCGGCCCCGACGCGCGCGACACCACCGCCTGGAACACGCCCGCGCCCGAATTCCGCAGCGGTCTCGACGACGGCGTGCGCAATCTGCGCGTGGCTTGGAGTCCGCGGCTCGGTTACGTCAAAGAGCTCGACGCGCAGGTCGAAGCGGCGGCGGGCAAGGCCGCGCGGGTCTTTGCCGAGCTCGGCGCCACGGTGGAGGAGGTCGATCCCGGTTTTGCTGAGCCGATCGATATCCTGCATGCGGTCTGGGATGCGGTCGCGGCCACCATAGTGGACGAGGTGCCGCCGGCCGAGCAGGAGAAGATGGATCCCGGCCTTCGTCGCATGGCGAAGGTCGGCCGCCGTACCTCGCTCGCCGAATACCTCGCCGCGCATGTGCGCCGCACGCAGCGGGCCGAGCACATGCGGCGCTTTCATGCGCGCTACGACCTGCTGCTGACGCCGCAGATGCCGATCCCCGCGCTCGAAGCCGGCCGCGTGACGCCGGCGGATGGACGCTTCGGCGAGGACTGGATCAACTGGTCGCCCTACACCTATCCGTTCAATCTCACGCAGCAGCCGGCGGCCTCGGTGCCGTGCGGCTTCTCGTCCGACGGCCTGCCGCTCGCCTTGCAGATCGTCGGGCCGCCGCGCAACGACGCGCTGGTGCTGCGGGCCGCGCGCGCCTATGAAAGCGTCTGCCCGTTCGCGACGCTCGCCGCGCCGCGTTAGCCGCTTTGCGATTTCAGGAAGGTGTCGACCTCGGCGCGCCGGGGCGCGCCGGCGGCGCCGCCGAAATGCGTGCATTTGAGCGCGGCGGTGGCGCTGGCGAAACGCAGCGCGTCGACGATCTGTCGGCCTTCGGCGAGCGCCAGCGTGAAAGCGCCGTGGAAAGCGTCGCCGGCTGCAAGCGTATCGACCACCTTCACCGCGAAAGCCGGCCTATGCCGTAGCTTGCCATCCTCCAGCCAAATGACGCCGTTCGGACCGTCGGTGACGGCGAGGAAACCGGCAACATGCGCCGCCAGTCGCTTGAGCGCGGTGCCGTTGTCGTCGAGGCCGGTCGTGCCGCGCAAGGCTTCCGCCGACGCGATCACATGTGTGCCGAGCGCAAGCAGAGGGTCGTCCGGTCTGGTGGCCAGATCGAGGTCGATGATCAGCGGAATCTTGCGTGCCTGCGCGGCGCGGCACACGGCGGTGACGAATTCGGGAAAGCGATTGTCCACCAGCACGGCGTCTACGTCCTTCACCAGCGCACCGGCATCGTCCGGTAGCACTTGGCCCAAGCCCACGCCGCGTCTTGTGGCGATGGTCTTCTCACCGGCACCGTCGAGCAGGATGAGCGACACCGAGGCGCTGCCGCTGTGGACGCGCTTGACGTCGGCGCAATCGACGCCCTCGGCCTCAAGATCGGCGAGGATACGGCTGCTGACGGCGTCGGCCGCACCGCCGAGCGGGCCGGCGAAGGCCGCGCGTCCGCCCAGCCGCGCCACCGCCAGCGCCGCGTTGGCGGCGCAGCCGCCGCCGGTGATGATGAATTCAGAGGCCGAAACCTTGGCGCCGGGCGCGGGGAAACGCTCTACACGCATCACGATGTCCTGCACCGCGATGCCGGCGCACAGGATTTTTGGGGCGCGCTCAGTCAAAGCTGATCTCGTCCTCCAGCCAGGCGCGGATGATGTGGTGCGCGATCGCTACCGGCGGCGGCGTGGTCAGGCCCTGCGGATGCCGGCGCAGCAGCATCGCGATCACTTCATCCTTGCTGAACCAGCGGGCATCCTCTAGTTCGTCGCGGTCGACCACGATGTCGCGCGTGATGGCCTCGCCGTGGCAGCCGATCATCAGCGAGGTCGGGAACGGCCAGGGCTGCGAGCGAAAATAGACGATGCGCCCGCAGGTGATGCCGGCTTCCTCGCGGGTCTCGCGGTGCACCGCGTCCTCGATCGTTTCGCCGGGCTCGACGAAACCGGCGAGGCAAGACCACATGGTCGGCACGAAGCGTGGCGAGCGACCGAGCAAGCAGCGCCCGCCGTCGACCGCCAACATGATCACCACGGGATCGGTGCGTGGGAAATGCTGCGCCTTGCATGTCGGGCAGTCGCGCCGCCAGCCGCCGTCCACCGGCTGCGTCGCCGCGCCGCAATTCGAGCAGAAGCGGTGGCGCGCGTGCCAGTGCAGCACCGCCTTGGCTTCGGCGATCGGCGGCAGATGGTCGGGTGCGACCAGCCCCTGCACCGCGATCGAGCGCAGGTCGCGTACATGGAAGCCCTCGCGGGTCTTCAGCGCTTCCGTCGTTGCCGGCGCAACGCCGAAGCCATAGCGGGCGGCGCCGTCGAGAAGGCCGAGAAACACCGTTTCGGTGGCGCCCTCGAGCGCCCGCGCCTGCGCCAAGCTGAATAGCGGATCGCTGACGGGAGAACCCTGCTTCATCACGATCAGTTCGCCACCGATCACATAGGCTCGGCTAAGCGGATCGTCGGCGAAAGCGCGCAATGCGGCCTCGTCGCCGCGCCGCTCGGCGGCGCGCGCGATGCGGCTCTGCGTGTAGCCGAGTTGCGGCTTGGGACCGAGATCGGGACGCGGGGACATTGGTCGCGAAATTCGCACGGCCTCAGGCTTTGCGCAACGCGCCTCGACAGTTACCGGCTATTCCGCGGCTTGCGGCGGCTGATAAATCGCCTCGCGCAATTCCGGCCGCTGCCATTGCGGGCCGAGCACACCCTGCTTGGCGCCATAATTCGCCGCGGAGGTGACGCTGTCGTTGGTCGCGCGCATCTCGCGCGCGCGCTCAAGGCTGACATCGACTACGAAAAGTCCGGCGGCGGTGCTCTCGAACAAAATCTCCTCCGGCGCCGCCACCATGGCGAGCCCGCGTTCGGCAGGACTGAACAGGTTCTGCGTCGTCACCACAATCGCCAGGTTCTCGATCGCGCGCGACCAGATCAGGTTGCGCCAGCTCGCCCACAAT
>CAZLWN010000024.1:0-33796 GCA_964563195.1 uncultured Undibacter sp.
AACAATCTTAGTCAACCACCAAATCACTGGTACTGAAAAAGGGGGCTAGACACGAAATTAATCGATTGTTTTTGCACAAAAACTCGTGAGCCTGCCCGAAAACCCCCAAAATATGGGCCATTATTGTGCAAAGCCCCCGCCAGGGGCGCAGCCGCACGTTTATTGGCGCGGCCATGCCCTCGACACCATCCACCGCTGAAATGATAGTGGCAGCTCTTCGCCGCCGCCGGAGGCTCTGCATGCTCACCATCGTCCGCGCCGGGCTTGCCGCCGCACTCATGGCCCTCGCTTTGGTTCCGGCCGCGGGCGCCGAAAAGGCCTTCCAGCGCAGCGACCTCGATGATGCCGCCGTCAAGCTCGAAGCCCAGATCAAGCACGACGCCGGCACGGTGACCAAATCGGTCGCGAGCCTCAGTCAACAAGCCGATGCCGCCTTCCAGAAGCGCGACTTCCGCACCGGCATGCTCGTCCTCGGTCAAATGGTCACCGCCGCGCCCAACGACGCCGCAAGCTGGCTGCGGCTCGCGCGCACCGTGCGCCAGATCGGCCCGCGCGATGCCCACGAAAAAGCGCTGCTGCTCAACCGCGCCTCCACCGCCGCCTACATCGCCTATCAGCGCGCCGCCGACCACGGCGTCGAAGCCGACAGTCTGGCGCTGCTCGGGCAGACGCTCGCCGACCGCCAGCTCTGGCGCCCGGCGCTCGATGCCATGCGGCTGTCGCTTGCCTTGCGCGAGACCGCTGACCTGCGCGGCCGATACGAGCGGCTGCGCGTCGAGCACGGCTTCCGGCTCTTGGATTATTCCGTCGACTCCGATGCGGTCTCGCCGCGCGCCTGCTTTCAGTTCTCCGAAGCGCTGCCGCGGCGCACCGACTTTTCGCCTTTCGTCGCGGTAGCGGGCCAGAGCAAGCCGGCGGTCTCGGCGCGCGACAAGCAGCTGTGCGTGGAGGGCTTGAAACACGGCGAGCGCTATCAGGTCACGCTGCGCGCGGGATTGCCCTCGACGGTGCGCGAGACACTGGCGAAATCGGCCGACTTCACGATCTTCGTGCGCGACCGCAAGCCGTTCGTGCGTTTTTCCGGCAAGGCCTATGTGCTGCCGCGCACCGGCCAGCGCGGCATTCCGGTGCTCAGTGTCAATACCAGTGCGGTCAAGCTGACGGTCTACCATATCGGCGACCGCAACCTGCTCGACACCGTGCTCGGCTATGAATTTCAGCGCAATTTGAGCAGCTACCAGGCGCAGCGACTGGCCAATGAGAGCGGCGTCAAGGTGTGGAGCGGCGAGCTAGCGGTCGAGCAGAAGCTCAACACCGAGGTTACCACAGCGTTCCCGGTCGACAAGGCGCTCGGCAATCTTAAAGCCGGCGTCTACGTCATGACCGCCACGCCGAAGAACCTCATCACCAACGACTATGGCGCGCTCGCCACCCAATGGTTCATTGCGTCCGACCTGGGCCTGACCGCCTATAGCGGCCATGACGGCGTCGACGTTTTCATACATTCGTTGGCGACCGCCGAGCCGCTTGGGACCGTCGAAGTCCGGCTGATCGCGCGTGACAACGACGTGCTCGGCGTCGGCCACACGGACAGCAACGGCTTCCTGCATTTCGCCGCCGGTCTTGCGCGCGGCGAGGGTGGCCTGGCGCCGGCGGCCATCGTCGCCAGCATCAAGGGCGATTACGCGTTTCTCAGCCTGAAATCGCCGGCCTTCGATTTGTCCGACCGCGGCGTCGGCGGACGCCCGGCGCCGGCCGGGCTTGATGCCTTTGTCTATACCGAGCGCGGCGTTTACCGCAGCGGCGAAACCGTGCACGTCACGAGCCTGCTGCGCGATACGCTTGGGCTGGCGGCGCCGGCGGTGCCGCTGACGCTGATGGTCGAGCGGCCGGACGGCGTCGAATACCGCCGCGCGCTGGTCAAGGACGCAGGACTCGGTGGCCGCTCCTGGGACGTGCCGCTCGTCTCGTCGGCCATGTCCGGCACTTGGCGGGTACGTGCCTTTACCGATCCCAAGGGCGCGCCGGTCGGCAAGGCCAGCTTCATGGTCGAGGACTATGTGCCCGACCGCATCGAATTCAATCTGGCATCCAACGCCACGGCGATCGCGTCCAATGTGCCGGCGACGGTGAGCGTCGACGGTCATTTTCTATACGGCGCGACGGCGTCCGATCTGGAGCTGAGCGGCTCGGTAACGATCGCTGCCGCCAAAGAGCGGCCGGGATTTCCCGGCTACACCTTCGGCGTTTTCGACGATGACGTGACCGCGGTGCGCCAGGAGCTCAAAGATATTCCCAACACCGATGCCGCCGGCAAGGCCAGTTTCCCTGTCAAGCTCGACAAGGTGCCCGCGACGACGCGCCCGCTGCAAGCCGAAATTACGGTCAGCATGGCCGAATCCGGCGGCCGCGCGGTCGAGAAAAAACTGACGCTACCAATCAAGCCCGACGCCGCCATGATCGGCGTGAAGGCGGCCTTCGCCGGCCGCTCGCTCGCCGACGGCGCCAATGCCGACTTCGACGTGGTCATGGTCGCGCCCGACGGCAGCAAATTGGAGAAGAAGGGCCTGCGCTACGAACTGCTCAAGGTCGAGACCAGCTATCAATGGTACCGGCAGAGCGGGCAATGGCAGTTCGAGCCGGTCAAGCGCACCGAGCGCGTCGCCGACGGCAAGATCGACGCCACCGCCGACAAGCCCGCGCGGCTGTCGCTGCCGGTGAAATGGGGCCGCTACCGCCTGGAGATCTCGACCGGCGAGTCGAACGGTCCCACGACCTCGCTCTCCTTTGATGCCGGCTTCTACGCGGCGGCGAGCACCGATACGCCCGATCTGCTCGAAATTGCGCTCGACAAGACCGACTACAAGCCTGGCGAGACCATGTACGTAGCCGCCACCGCGCGCACCGCCGGACGTCTCACGTTCAATGTGTTCACCGACCGGCTGGTCGCCAGCCGGACCTACGACGTCAAGGCCGGCCTCGCCCATGCGCTGCTGACTGTCGGCAAAGATTGGGGCTCCGGCGCCTATGTGGTCGCGACCTTACGCCGCCCGCTCGATGCGCCGGCGCAACGTATGCCCGGACGCGCTATTGGGGTGCAATGGTTCAGCATCGACCGCGCCGCGCACACGCTTGGCCTCACGATGAACCTGCCGGCAACGCTGCGGCCCAATTCGACGCTCAACGTGCCGCTGCATCTGGCACGGCTCAAAGCCGGCGAGGAGGCGCGCGTGGTAGTGGCGGCCGTCGACGTCGGTATTCTCAATCTCACCAATTACAAGCCGCCGGCGTCGGACGACTATTACCTCGGCCAGCGCCGGCTGACCCCTGAGATCCGCGATCTCTACGGGCAGCTGATCGACGGCATGCAGGGCGTGCAGGGCAAGATCCGCTCCGGCGGCGACGCGGGCGCGGAACTGACCGGCTCGCCGCCGACGCAGGCGCCGCTCGCGCTCTATTCCGGCATCGTCAAGGTGGGCGCCGACGGCGCAGTGCAAGTGAGCTTCGACATCCCGGCTTTCGCCGGCACCGTGCGCGTGATGGCGGTGGCCTGGAGCAAGGACAAGGTCGGCAAGGCCAGCGGCGACGTGGTGGTGCGCGATCCCGTCGTGCTGACGGCGACGCTGCCGCGCTTCCTGCGCACTGGCGACCGCGGCGCGGTGCAGCTCGAGTTCGACAATGTCGAGGGCGCCGTCGGCGACTACACTGTCTCCTTGAGCACGGAAGGCGCCGTTAAGATCGACGGCGACAAGCCGCAGCCGCTCAAACTCGCTGCCAGGCAGCGCGCCCATATATCGGTGCCGGTTGTGGCTTCGGCAGCAGGCGCCAGCACCATCGACGTCAGCGTGAGCGGGCCGAACGGCTTCACGCTCGACCGGGCTTACGCCCTCGACGTGCGTCCGGCGACGCAAACCTTGACGCGGCGCAGCGTGCGCGCGCTAGCCCCCGACGAGACGCTCACGCTCAACCAAGACATGTTCGCCGATTTCGTGCCGGGGACGGGCCGGGTGGCGCTATCGGTGGCGATCTCAACCTCGCTCGACGCCGCCACGCTGCTCAATGCGCTCGACCGCTATCCATTCGGCTGTTCCGAGCAGGTCGTCAGCACCGCGATCGCGCTGCTCTATCTCAAGGACCTCGGCGGCCAGGCGCGTCTGGCGGTCGCCGGCGATACCGATCAGCGCCTGAACGACGCCATTGCGCGGTTGTTATCGCGGCAGGATTCCAACGGATCGTTCGGCCTGTGGTCGGTGGGCGGCAACGACGTTTGGCTAGACGCCTACGTGACCGATTTCCTAACGCGCGCGCGCGAGCGCGGGTTCACGGTGCCGGCGGAAGGCTTCACGCTGGCGCTTGACCGTTTGCGCAATTATGTCGGCAGCGCGCCGGAGCCGAGCAAGAACGGCGGGCGCGAGCTCGCCTACGCGCTCTATGTGCTGGCGCGCAATGGCGCGGCTCCGGTCGGCGACCTACGCTATCTCGCCGACGTGAAGCTTTCCGATCTGGCGACGCCGATCGCCAAGGCGCAGCTCGCCGCCGCGCTCGCCATGCTCGGTGACAAGCCGCGCGCGAGCCGCGTGTTCCACGCCGCGCTCGATGCGATTTCGCCGCAGCCGAAACTCGAGCTCGGCCGTGCCGACTTCGGTTCGATGTTGCGCGACTCCGCGGCGCTGGTGACGCTTGCCTCCGAAAGCGGCAGCGCGCCGCGCGTCGTCGACGACGCGGTCGCGCGCGTCGATGCGGCGCGCGCGCTGTCGCAGGCCACCTCGACCCAGGAGGATGCCTGGCTGGTGCTTGCCGCCAGCGCGCTCGCCAAGAAGCTCAATGCCATCTCGCTCAGCATGAACGGAGAAAAGCGGCAAGGCACCTTCTATCGCAGCCTGCGCGCCGGCGAGCTCGCAACACCGTTTGCGGTGAGCAATAGCGGCAGTGGCAACGTGCAGGCGGTGGTGTCGGTGAGCGGCGCGCCGCTGACGCCGGAACCCGCCGGCGAACGCGGCTTAAAGATCGAGCGCAACTATTTCACGCTCGACGGCAAGCCGGCCGATCCGACGACGGCGAAGCAGAACCAGCGTTTCGTCGTGGTGCTGAAGGTGACCGAGCCGCAGCCGGAGTTCGGCCGTGTGATCGTAGCCGACTATCTGCCGGCTGGCTTCGAGATCGACAATCCGCATCTGGTGTCGTCAGGCGACACCGGGACATTGTCCTGGATCACCGATGCGGCCACGCCGGTGAACACCGAATTCCGCGATGACCGCTTCACCGCGGCGTTCGACCGCAACAAGGATTCCGCGTCGGTATTCACGGTGGCCTATGTGGTGCGGGCGGTGTCGCCCGGCCATTACGTGCTGCCGCAGGCCAAGGTCGAGGACATGTACCGGCCGGACCGGTTCGGGCGCACCGCCACCGCCGCAATCGACATCACGGCGGCGCAATGAAACGCTGGCGTCTCATCCTGGCGGGCGTCGGCGGCGCAGTCGCGCTGACCGCGATTGCCGGCGCCGCGTGGGTCAATTCGCTCGGGCCGGCGCCGCTCGGCCGGCATCTGGAATATTCGCACGTGGTGCTCGACCGGAATGGGCGGCTGCTGCGCGCTTTCGCCACCAAGGAGGGGCGTTGGCGGCTGCCGGCGACGGTGAAGGATGTCGATCCGCGGTTTTTGAAACTGCTCTTTGCCTATGAAGACAAGCGCTTCCGGACGCATCACGGCGTCGATCCAGAAGCGCTGGCGCGCGCAGCATTTCAATTCATCACCAGCGGCCATATCGTCTCAGGTGGATCAACGATCACGATGCAAGTCGCGCGGCTGCTCGAGCCGCGCCGGCATCGCAGCCTGCTGGCAAAATTGCATCAGATCGCGCGCGCCTTCGAGCTCGAGCGCGCGCTCAGCAAAAACGAAATTCTCTCGTTATATCTGACACTTGCGCCCTATGGCGGCAACCTCGAAGGGGTGCGCGCGGCCGCGCTGGCTTACTTTGGCAAGGAGCCGCGCAAGCTCTCGCTCGCGCAAGCAGCACTTCTAGTGGCGCTGCCGCAGTCGCCGGAAACGCGCCGGCCGGATCGTTACGTAAAAGCAGCGCGCGCCGCGCGCGACCGCGTGCTCGACCGCGTGGCGGCGGCGCGTTTGCTGCCGCCCGACGAGATCGCGCGCGCCAAGGCGCAAAGCGTTCCGCATGCACGCATGGCATTACCGGTGCTGGCGCCGCATAGCGCCGATGACATCGTCGCCATCGAGCCGAGCGTGCGCGTGCACCGGCTCACCATCGACGCTGCGTTGCAGAAGAGCCTGCAAGAGCTTGCCCGCGAACGCGCGCGGGCAATCGGCCCGCATATCTCGGTCGCCATTCTCGCGGTCGACAATGCGACCGGAGAAGTGCGCGCGCGCGTCGGCTCCGCGGACTTCTTTGACGCCGAGCGCGCGGGCCAGGTTGACATGAGCCGAGCGTTGCGCTCGCCCGGCTCGACGCTGAAACCCTTCATCTATGGTCTCGGCTTCGAGGACGGCTTGATTCATCCGGAGACGCTGATCGACGACCGGCCGGTGCGCTACGGCAGCTACGTACCGGAAAATTTCGACCGCACATTCGAAGGCACGGTGACCGTACGCCGCGCGTTGCAATTGTCGCTCAACATTCCGGCCATCGCGGTGCTCGACAAGGTCGGCGTCAATCGGCTGAGCGCGCGGCTGACTCAGACGGGCGCCGCGCTGGTGCTGCCGACCGGCGAGGCGCCCGGCCTTGCCATGGGTCTCGGCGGCGTCGGCATCAAGCTTTCCGATCTGGTGATGCTCTATACCGGGCTGGCGCGGTTCGGCTCCGCGGTGCCGCTGATCGAGCGGGCAGGGGAGACCGCGTCCGCGTCGCAGCGGCTGCTCGATCCCGTGGCCGCATGGTATGTCGGAAATGTGCTGATCGGAGCGCCGCCGCCGCTAAACGCGCCGCCCGGACGCATCGCCTTCAAGACCGGCACCTCCTACGGTTATCGCGATGCCTGGGCGGTCGGCTTTGACGGTCGCATGACGATCGGCGTCTGGCTCGGGCGGCCGGATGGCGCGCCGGTGCCGGGCCTGGTCGGCCGTTCCGCCGCGGCGCCGCTACTGTTCGATGCTTTTGCGCGCGCGGGCCTGACGCCGGCGCCGCTGCCGCGCGTGCCCAAAGGCGTGATCTTCTCCACCCCCGACCGGCTGCCGCCGCCGCTGCAACACTTCAGCCCGGATCTGACGCCGGGCGAGGCGCGCGAGCGGCCGCGCATCATGTTCCCGCCCAACGGGGCGCGGCTCGAACTGGCGGGCGGCACGACGCCCGATCCGGTCGCGCTCAAGATCGCCGGCGGCCACCGCCCGTTGACCGTCATGGTCAATGGCGTGCCACTGGCCAGCCGACGCGGCCGCCACACATTATTCTTCCAACCCGACGGCCCCGGTTTCGTGCGGCTCACGGTGATGGATGCCCGCGGTCTGAGCGACAGCGTCATGGTGCGGCTGCAATAGCCCCGGTATGAACGCACCGGGCTTCGCCCTATTGTCCGCGCGAAAAGCTGCGGAATCGGGCAGATTGGCATCGATCACGCAATGAGCAGGGCAGCCGACGACGACACCGTGACCTCGCTGGCGCCTGCGCGCGGGCTTTCCATCGTGCTCGACCGCGCCACGGCGTCACACGCGCGCGCGGCGGCGCTGCTCGTCGCCTTTTGCCTGATCGCGTTTCTGCCGGGCTTTTTCCAGATTCCGCCGGTCGACCGCGACGAGGCGCGCTTTGCGCAAACTACCAAGCAAATGATCGAGACCGGCGAATATGTCGACATCCGGTTCCAGAACGAGGTGCGCTACAAAAAGCCGGTCGGCATCTATTGGCTGCAGGCGGCGGCGGTGAAAGCAGGCGAGGCGGTGGGCGTGCCCCACTCGCTTACCACCATCTGGCTCTACCGGCTGCCGTCGCTCGCCGGCGCGATCGGCGCCGTGTTGCTGACCTACTGGGCAGCGCTCGCTTTCGTGTCGCGGCGCGCCGCGCTGCTGGCGGCGTTGATGATGGCGAGTTCGATCATCCTCGGGGTCGAGGCACGCCTGGCCAAGACCGACGCCGTGCTGCTGTTTACCTGCGTGGCGGCCATGGGCGCCATGGCGCGCATCTATCTCGACCACCGGCGCGCGCCGGAAGCTAAACCCGGCTGGCGTTGGCCGGCGATCCTGTGGACCGCCATGGCCGGCGGCGCGCTGATCAAGGGCCCGCTGATCCTGATGTTCGTCGGGCTCACCGCAATCGCGTTGGCGATCCTCGACCGCTCAGTGCGCTGGGTCCTGAAGCTGCGTCCGTTCACCGGCATCATTTGGATGCTGCTTTTGGTGCTGCCGTGGTTCCTGGCGATCGTTGCCAAATCGGGCATGGGATTCTTTACGCTTGCCGTTGGTCACGACATGCTGGCCAAGGTCGTGAGCAGCCAGGAAGCCCATGGCGCGCCGCCGGGTTATTACCTGCTGTTGTTCTTCCTGACCTTCTGGCCCACCGCGCCCCTGGCCGGGCTGGCCGTGCCCATGGTGTGGAAGGCGCGGCGCGAGCCCGGTGCGCAATTTCTGCTTGCTTGGCTTGTTCCATCGTGGCTGGTGTTCGAGGCGGTGATCACCAAGCTGCAGCATTACGTGCTGCCGCTTTATCCGGCGATCGCGATCTTGATCGCCGGCATTCTCGACCAGGGCGGCCTGGTCAAGACGCGCTGGCTAGTGCGTGGCACCGTCGGCTGGTTCCTGTTTCCCGCCATCATCGCCGTGCTGGTGCCGGTCGGCTTCCTGCTCATCGAGCGCGATCTCGGCCTCATCGCCTGGCCAACCGCGGCGGCGGCGGCGATCTTCGGCCTGTTCGCGTGGTGGCTCTACGAGGTGGATGGCGCCGAACGCTCGCTGCTGCGCGGCATGGTCGCGTCGGTCTTTGTCGCGGTCACCGTCTATGCGGTGGCGTTTCCTTCGCTGCCGGCCCTGTTTCCGAGCGCGCTCATTGCCGCGGACGTGCGCGCAAGCGGCTGCGAGCAGGAACACGTAGCGTCGACTTATTATTACCAGGAGCCGAGCCTGGTGTTTCTACTCGGCACCGACACCCGTTTCACCGACGGCGCCGGCGCTGCCCAATTCCTGCGCGAGGGTCCTTGCCATTTTGCGCTGATCGACCCGCGCAGCGAGCGCAATTTCGTGCAGTATGCCAACGCGATCGGTTTGCGCTACGCGCTCAGCGAACGCGTGACCGGCTATAACATCAGCATCGGCCGGCAGGTCTCGCTGGCGGTGTTCCGATCGATGGCAGCGCCATGACGGCGGCCAACAGGTTTAATCGCGACGGGCCGGCGGCTTCCGCGCTGCGGCGTTGCGCGGCCAATGTCGGGGCCGCATTTGCTCTTTTAATGCGCCCGCCGAAACGCCAGCCGCCGCAGCCCTGGCCGGTGACGCCGCGTCAGTTTGCCATCGCGGCGGCGGTCGTGCTTGCGGGCCTCCTGATCTGCATGGTCTTCATCGACGGGCCCGTAACCCGTGCGGCCAGCCACGCGCCGCCATGGGCGGTCTGGCCGTTCGATCAGATCACCAACTTCGGATTGTCAGACTGGTTTCTCTGGCCGCTCGGCATTCTGTTTCTCGCGCTGGCCGCACTGCCGGCGACGCTGACAAGATTTTCGCAATCGGTGCTGGCGGCGGTGATGGTGAGGGTCGGATTCCTATTCGCGGCGATCGCGGTGCCCGGCCTCACCGTTGCCATCGTCAAGCGCATGATTGGGCGGGCGCGGCCGCTCGCCACCGGGCACATCGATCCCTTCGCTTTCGCCCCGTTCATCTGGCGCGCCGACTATGCCAGCCTGCCGTCCGGCCACGCCACCACGGCGTTTTCGGTGCTGGTGGCATTCAGCACATTTTGGCCGCGCGGGCGAACGGTGCTGCTGCTCTATGCGCTGCTTATTTCGCTCAGCCGCGTCATGGTGATGGCGCATTACCCATCCGACGTCTTGGCCGGCGCCGTGGTCGGCACGGTGGGCGCCCTCATGGTCCGCCGTTACTTCGCTTTGCGGCGGCTTGGCTTTGGCGAAACCTCGCGCGGCGAGCTGACGGCTTTTCCCGGCCCGTCCCGGCGGCGGATCAAGGCATTGGGCCGGGAAATACTGGCGGACGAGCCATAGGCGCCCGCGCGCCGAAATCCGGGCCGCGAGAGTTGCTCTTGCTGGCGCCGCCGCATAAAAGGCGGGTCCGTAACGACCGGCCTGGTTTCGAAAATACCCTTCTCATCCGGCCTCCCATGGCAAAATCCGTCAAAACCAGAACCGCGGGTGCCCCCGCCTTTTCGGTCGTTATTCCGGCCAACAACGAGGCCGACAACATTGCCCCCCTGATGACGGAAATCGAAAGCGCCCTGAAAGGCGGGCCCCGCTTCGAGGTGATCTTCGTCAATGACGGCTCGACCGACGGGACGTCGCGGTCGTTGAAACGAGCGGCGGCCAAGCGGCCGTGGCTACGCGAAATCAAGCACCGGACCGCCTGCGGCAAGGCGGCGGCGATACGCACCGGCGTGCGTGCCGCGCGTGCCCCGCTCGTCGTCATCCTCGACGGCGATGGGCAGAACGATCCGAAATATATTCCGGCAATGATTGCGGCGCTCGAGCAGGGCGGCGAGCGGGTAGGGCTGGTGAACAGCAATCGCATCGGGCGCAAAGACACGCGCTTCAAGCGCTTACAGTCGCGCATCGCCAACCGCATTCGCGGCGTGCTGCTCAAGGATGGGACCCGCGACACCGCCTCCGGTCTCAAAGCATTCCGCCGCGAGGTTTATCTTGCGCTGCCATTTTTCGATGGGCTGCATCGATTCACGCCAGCGCTGGTGCGGCGGGAAGGCTTCGATCTCGTGCAGCTCGACGTTGTCGACCGCCCGCGATTGCGTGGCAGCACGCATTACGGATTTTGGAACCGGCTGTGGGTCGGCATCCTCGATCTCGCCGGGGTGTGGTGGCTGATCCGGCGTAGAAAGAGCGTACCCGAGGTTTTGGAGGCGTAAATGCTGATCGAACTCGCGCGCTCTGTCGGCGGCTATCTGCACGACGTGTTCATCGTCCGGCTGGACACCTGGGTGCTGCTCGGTTTTCTCGCGCAAGGCTTTTTTACCGCGCGTTTTGTGGTGCAATGGATTGCATCCGAGCGCGCCGGCAAAAGCGTGATCCCGCTGGCCTTCTGGCTGCTGTCGATCGGCGGCGGCGCGCTGCTCTTGGCCTACGCGCTTTATCGCCGCGATCCGGTGTTCATTGCCGGGCAAGCCTTTGGCGTGTTCGTTTACGTGCGCAATCTCTATTTCGTCATGCGCGAGCGGCGCGGCGCACTCGGCGCCGGCTAATCAGGCTGTGCGCATCGCTGCGAAGCCGCGCTCGAGATCGGCGATCAGGTCGCCGGTGTCTTCCAATCCGATGTGAAAGCGTAGCGTCGGCCCGCCCGGCGCCCATTTCGTCGCCGTGCGATATTCTGTGCAGTCGAACAGGATGACCAGGCTTTCGTATCCGCCCCAGGAAAAGCCCATGCCGAACAGCGCGAGCTCGTTCATGAAGGCGTGCACGGCTTTTTCGGGCGTCGGCTTGAGCACGATGCTGAACAAGCCGCAGGCGCCGGAAAAATCGCGGCACCAGATCGCGTGACCCGGATCGCTTTCCAGCGCCGGATGCAGCACGCGCTGCACCTCGGGCCGGTCGCTGAGCCAGTGCGCGACCGTCAGGCCGGACTGATAATGCCGTGCCAGCCGTACGCTGAGCGTGCGCAAGCCCCGCAGCGCGAGAAAGACGTCGTCGGGCCCGACGCAGAGGCCGAGCGCGTTCGTGGTGTCCTTGAGCTTGGGATAGGCTGCGGCATTGGCTGACACGCAGCCGAACATGATGTCGGAATGGCCGCCAATATATTTGGTGCCGGCCTGGATCGACAGATCGATGCCTTTCTCGAAGGCGCGGAAATAGAGCGGCGTTGCCCAGGTATTGTCCATCAGCACGACGGCGCCCTTGTCATGCGCGAGTTTCGCGATGGCCGGAATGTCCTGCATCTCGAAACTTTGCGAGCCGGGTGCCTCGACGAATACCGCGCGCGTGTTCGGCTTGATGAGCTTGGCGATGCCTTCGCCGATCAGCGGGTCGTAATAGGTGGTCTCCACGCCCATGCGTTTGAACACGCCGTCGCAGAACACCCGGGTCGGCCGGTAGACGCTGTCGGTAACCAGGATGTGATCACCTGAGCCTGCAACCACCATCAGCGCGGCGGCGATAGCGGAAAGCCCCGATGGCATCAGTGTCACGCCGGCGCAGGCCTCGCCTTCGATGGCGCGTAGAGCGTTTTCGAGCGCTTCTGTGGTCGGAGTGCCGCGGCGGCCGTATTGATAGCGGGAACGGTGGGCGACCTGATCCTCGGCGGTCGGATAAAGCACGGTCGAGGCGTGATAGACCGCCGGATTGACGAAGCCGTGCTGGTCTTTGGTATCGCGGCCGGCGGTGACCAGCCGGGTTTCTGGCTTAAACGGGGTCTTGGGCGTCTTCGGCATGGCGATTTGGGAATCCGATCTAACGGTCGGGCAGGGCGCGCTACCGCCGGCTCTATACGCCCCGCGCCGGCCGCAACCGTCAACCCCTTGACCTTACAGCCTGATCGTTCTGAGATACGAAAAGCCGAGGAAGCTCGGGGATAAAATGGCCAGGAACGTCAAGATTTTCCACCGCGGGAGCGGAGCCCGGCGGTGGCACTCACGTTTGGCCGTGCTGCAAGGGCGCCGCATCCTGTTTGAAGGGGCCGTCAAATGAAACGAATTGGCTTTATTATTGTCGCTCTTGGCATCGTTTTCGGCGTGCAGAGCGTCTCCGCACAGACCCTGAAATCCGTGAAAGAACGCGGCATCCTCAATTGCGGCGCCAACGGCACGCTGGCCGGCTTCGGGCTTCCCGACGCGCAAGGCAAATGGACCGGTCTTGATGTCGACATTTGCCGCGCCATCGCCGCCGCCATCTTCAATGACCCCACCAAGGTGAAGTTCGTACCGTTGTCGGCGAAGGACCGCTTCACCGCCTTGCAATCGGGCGAAATCGACGTGCTCTCGCGCAACACCACCTGGACCGCGTCGCGCGATACGTCGCTCGGCCTCAACTTCACCGGCGTCACCTATTACGACGGCCAGGGCTTCATGGTGCGCAAGGCATTGAAGGTGAATTCCGCGCTTGAGCTCAACGGCGCTTCGGTCTGCGTGCAGCAGGGCACCACCACCGAGCTTAATCTGGCGGACTTTTTCCGCGCCCACAAGATGACGCTCAAATCGGTGACCTTCGCGACCGCCAACGAAGCGATCAAGTCCTACGACGCCGGCCGCTGCGACGCCTACACCACCGACGCCTCCGGCCTCTATGCCGAGCGGCTGCGGCTGGCCAATGCCGACGACCACATCATCCTGCCGGAAATCATCTCCAAGGAGCCGCTCGGTCCGGTCGTTCGCCACGGCGACGACCAGTGGTTCGACATCGTAAAATGGGTGCTGTTTGCGATGGTCAACGCCGAAGAGTTCGGCATCACGCAGAAAAACGTCGACGACATGTTGAAGTCCAGCAATCCCTCGATCAAGCGCTTCGTCGGCACCGAGGGTAACTACGGCGAGCAATTGGGCCTGACCAAGGATTGGGCGGTTCGCATCATCAAGGCGGTCGGCAATTACGGCGAAGCGTTCGAGCGCAACGTCGGCAAGGGCTCGCCGCTGAAGATCAACCGCGGGCTGAACAAATTGTGGAACCAGGGCGGCATCCAATACGCGCCGCCGATCCGCTGAGCGGATGTTGCAAGCGCCGCGGGCCGCCCGGTCCGCGGCGTGATTGCTAGGAGAGGGTGCATAAGGGGCGCCGTCGAGCGCGCGACGAGGGGTCAATGTCGACGGATCATTTGGCCGGGCAAGCACCTGCGCGTGTCGCATTCTACAACGACCCCAAGATCCGCAGCATCATCTATCAGGCCGCGCTGTGCGCAGCGGTCGGTTTCCTGATCTATGCCGCCGCCACCAACGCCATCGACAATCTGCGGCGCGCCCACATCGCGTCCGGCTTCGGCTTCTGGGACACGACCGCCGGCTTCGACATCAGCCAGACGCTGATCTCCTATTCGTCGCAGGCCTCCACCTACGGCCGCGCCTTCTGGGTCGGATTGTTCAATACTTTGCTGGTGGCGGGGTTTGGCATTGTGCTCGCGACCATAATCGGGTTCATCGTCGGCATCTCGCGGCTGTCGAAGAACTGGCTTCTGTCAAAAGTCGCCACCGGCTATGTCGAGACCATCCGCAATATTCCGCTGCTGCTGCAACTGCTGTTCTGGTACAACGCGGTGCTCAAGTCGCTGCCGGCGATGCGCGAGAGCATCGTCATTCCGGGCGGCGCCTTTCTCAACAATCGCGGCCTGTTCCTGCCCGAGCCGGTCTTTCTCCATGGCTTCGGCGCGGTGGTGGTCGCCATTGTTGTCGGCATCGCTGGCGCCATCGGCTTTGCCATCTGGGCGCGCAAGCGGCAGGAACGCAGCGGCCAGCAGGCGCCGGTGTTCTGGGTCGTGCTTGCGCTGTTGATCGGATTGCCGCTCGTCGTGCTGGCGCTGAAAGGCTTTCCGATCAATTTCAACTATCCGCAGGCCGGCCGTTTCAACATCAGCGGCGGCATCGAGGTGCTGCCGGAATTCGCAGCCCTGCTGTTCGGCCTGTCGATCTACACCGCCGCCTTCATCGCCGAAGTGGTGCGCGCCGGCATCCTGGCGGTTTCAGGCGGGCAGATCGAAGCGGCCTATTCGCTCGGCCTGCGCCCGCGGCCGACGCTGCGGCTGATCGTGGTGCCGCAGGCGATGCGCGTCATCATCCCGCCGCTCACCAGCCAGTATCTGAACCTGATCAAGAACTCCACGTTGGCGGTGGCGATCGGCTATCCCGACTTGGTGCAGGTCTTTACCGGCACGGTGCTCAACCAGACCGGACAGGCGGTCGAGGTCGTCGCCATCACCATGCTGGTTTATCTCACCATCAGCTTGGTCACATCGCTTTTGATGAACATCTACAACCGGCGCGTCGCGCTGGTGGAACGGTGAGGGCGTAAGCCATGACCATGGCCGAAGGCGATCTTGCCGTCACCGAGCTGCACTTCGTGCGCGAGCGTGCGATCGAGGCCCAGCCGCCGCCGGCGGCCATGACCGGCGCCGTCGGCTGGATACGCGAAAACCTGCTGTCGACGCCGTTCAATATCGCGCTGACGATCCTGATCGGATTGCTGCTTTTGTGGCTGATCCCGGCGCTGGCCAATTTCCTGCTGGTCGACGCGGTCTGGAGCGGCGCCGACCGCGACGCCTGCCGCGAGATCGTGCAGCATCGCGAGATCGGCGCCTGCTGGCCGTTCGTCTGGGAGCGGCTGCCGTATTTCGTCTACGGCTCCTATCCGATCCCTGAGCGCTGGCGCGTCGACGTCTTCTTCGCGATGTTGGCGGTCGGGGTGGTCTGGCTCTTGTGGCTTGAGGCGCCGCGGCGCGACCTCGGCTCGGCTTATTTCTTCGTGGTGGTGCCAGTCTGCTCGTTCGTGCTGTTGCACGGTTTGCCGGCGGTCGGGCTGCCGGTGGTCGACACGGTGCTGTGGGGCGGCGTGCTGGTGACCATCGTGGTCGCTTCCGTCGGCATCGTCGTCTCGCTGCCGCTCGGCATTCTCCTTGCGCTTGGGCGGGCCTCGCGCATGCCGACGGTCAACCTGCTGTCGACCATGTTCATCGAATTCGTGCGCGGCGTGCCGCTGATCACCGTGTTGTTCATGGCGAGCGTGATGCTGCCGCTGTTCGTGCCCGAGCACCTGGAACCGGACAAGCTGCTGCGCGCGCTGATCGGCATCGCCTTGTTCGCCTCGGCTTACATGGCGGAGGTGGTACGCGCCGGCCTGCAGGCGATTGCGAAAGGCCAATACGAGGGCGCCATGGCGGTGGGGCTGAAATATTGGCAGATGATGCGCCTCATCGTGCTGCCGCAGGCGCTGAAGATCACCATCCCCAACATCGTAAACACCTATATCGGCCTGTTCAAGGACACCACACTGGTGTTCATCGTCGGCATTTTCGATCTTCTGCGTACCATCGAAGTCTCGCGTATCGATCCGAAATGGGCGACACCGGTGACCTCGACCACCGGCTACGCGGTCGCCTCCATGTTCTACCTGGTGTTCTGCTACGGCATGTCGCGCTACGCGCGCGCGATGGAAGCGCGGCTTGCTACCGGCGACAAACGCTAGCCATGAGATGGTGCCCATGACAGACGCCGCCCAGTCAACCTCGCCGCTCAAGCCGACCAAGCTCAACACCCCGGTAGCGGTGGAAATCACCCGCATGAACAAGTGGTACGGCGATTTCCACGTGTTGCGCGATATCGATCTCAAGGTGATGGGCGGCGAGCGCATCGTCGTTTGCGGGCCCTCGGGCTCCGGCAAGTCGACCATGATCCGCTGCATCAACCGGCTGGAGGAGCACCAGACCGGCCGCATCGTCGTCGACGGCGTGGAGCTGACAAACGACCTCAAGAAGATCGACGAGATCCGCCGCGAGGTCGGCATGGTGTTCCAGCACTTCAACCTGTTTCCGCATCTGACCGTGCTGCAAAACTGCACGCTGGCGCCGATCTGGGTGCGCAAGATGCCCAAGCGCGAGGCGGAAGAAATCGCGCTGCATTATCTCAAGCGCGTGAAAATCCCCGAGCAGGCCGGCAAATTCCCTGGCCAGCTGTCGGGCGGCCAGCAGCAGCGCGTCGCCATCGCGCGCGCGCTTTGCATGAACCCGAAGATTATGCTGTTCGACGAGCCGACCTCGGCGCTCGATCCGGAAATGGTCAAGGAGGTGCTCGACACCATGGTGGGGCTGGCCGAGGACGGCATGACCATGCTGGTGGTCACGCACGAGATGGGCTTCGCCCGCGAAGTGGCCAATCGCATCGTTTTCATGGACGTCGGCCAGATCATCGAGGCTAACGCGCCGGAGGAATTCTTCGCCCATCCCAAGCACGAGCGCACCAAGCTGTTCCTCAGTCAGATTTTGCGGTGAGACCTCAATCGGCCTCCTCAGGATGAGGCCGAAAAAGCCAACACTCCGCCGCCCCGATTTTTGTCGAGACCCGGGGCAGGCCTGTCTTTCCCTCGTGCCCTCGCAAAATGCGCGGGGGGACGGCGCGTCAATCGGCGCGGCCTTTGCGGGAGTCGGCGATGGCCTGATTGGCGAGCCGGTAACCTGCATCAGCGCAGCGAGATGCAAGGGAGGTATCGCGCGGATCTAGCTGTCCCGGATTTCGCTGCGCGCATCCGGGCTACGCTTGCTCGCGATCAGCGCGCCAGCGTGCCGCCGGCCTTCTTCCAGGCATCAATGCCGCCTTCGACATGCAGGGCCGACAGGAGACCGGCGTCCTGCGCCGCCTGCACCGCCATGGCCGAGCGTTCGCCGAAGGCGCAATAGAACACGATGTACTTGGCGCTGGCGCGGGCGAGCTCGCGCAAGATGCCGCCGGGCCCGATATTTTCCTGCAAGGCGGGATAGGGCGCGTGCAGCGAGCCCGGAATGCTGCCGTGCTTTTGGCGCTCGCCGGTTTCGCGCAAATCCACGAAGGCGACATCCGGCCGCCCGACCATCGCCATGGCGTTCTTGGCGTCGAGCGCCCAGCCGCGCCGCTCGATCTCCTGCTGCGCAAAGCCCACCTTCATGTTGGACGGCACGGCGACGTCCATCATTTTCGGGTTCGGCAGTTTCAGATTGGCCATGAGCGCGACATAGTCGTCGACCGACTTCACCTGCAGGCGCGGATTGTAGCGCTTCTCCTCGCCGATGGTGGACACGGTGTCGCCTTTGTAGTCGTGTGCCGGAAACACCAACGTGTCGTCGGGCAGCCGCAACAGCTTGCCGAACAGCGATTCATATTGCGCCCGCGCATCGCCGTTCTGGAAATCGGTGCGGCCGGTGCCGCGGATCAGCAGCGTGTCGCCGGTGAACACGCGGTCGCCCATGAGAAAGCTATATGAATCGTCGGTGTGGCCGGGCGTGTAGAGCACGTCCATGCTGACGCCTTCGATGGTGAGCTTGTCACCTTCGGCCAGCCGCATCGACACCACGTCGGCCTTGGTGTTCTCGCCCATCACGGTGATGCAGTGGGTGCGGTCGCGCAACGCGCCGAGCCCGGTGATGTGGTCGGCATGCAGATGAGTGTCGACCGCCTTGACCAGCTTGAGGTCGAGCTCGCCGATCAATTGCAGATAGCGGTCGACCTTCTCCAAGACTGGATCGATGATCAGCGCCTCGCCGCCGCGCCGGCTAGCAAGCAGATACGAATAGGTGCCGGACACGCTGTCGAACAACTGGCGAAAGATCATCGAAGCCTCGCGCGGGCGATGCGTTGCATCATATGCAACATATTATATGTAATGAGCCGATCGAGGCAATAACAGGGCCTAGCCTTTTTCCACCGGCAGATCCGGCCGCGAAGCCCATTCCGACCACGAGCCGTCATAAATGCGCGGCAGGTCCTTGCTGAGCGCGTCGAGGCCGAGCGCCAGCACCACCGCGGTGACGCCGGAGCCGCAGGTGGTGATCACCGGCTTGTCGAGATCGACCTTGCCTTTCTCGAACGCTTTTTTGATGCGCGTGGTGTCCACCAGCCGGCCGTTCTCGACGATCTCGGCGAACGGCACGTTGAGCGCCCCCGGCATGTGGCCGGAGCGCAGGCCCGGCCGCGGCTCAGGCTCTCGGCCGGCAAATCGCCCGGCCGAGCGGGCATCGACCACCTGTGCGCTGCCGTCGGTGAGCGCCATCTGCACGTCGGCGTGCATGGCAACCGCGCCGGTATTCATCTCGGCCTTAAACGTGCGTTTCTCGCGCTTGACCTCGCCGGCTTCGACCGGGCGGCCTTCCGCTTTCCAGGCCGGAAAGCCGCCGTCGAGGACGAACGCGTTCTTGGCGCCGAAGATGAGAAAGCTCCACCACACCCGCGGCGCCGAATAAAGCCCGACGCCGTCGTAAACGACGATGGTGTCGCTTTCGCCGATGCCGAGGTTGCCCACCGCCGCGCCGAACTGGTCCGGCCCCGGCAGCATGTGCGGCAGGTCGGTGGAATGATCGCAGATGCCATTGATGTCAAAGAACACCGCGCCGGGAATATGGCTGCCGAGGTACTCGGCCTTGGCGTCGCGCTTCTGGTTGGGCAGGTAATAGGAGGCGTCGACGACAACGACGCCCGGCTTGCCGAGAATGTCGGCCAGCCAGTCGGTGGTCTTGAGCCAGCGGCTCGCGGGAGCAGGTTTGGTCATGGGGTCCGGTCGTTCGCGTGGTCGTCACTGCGAACCATCACCCAAACGTTCCGCCCGCGCAATAACTAGATCAACGCATGATCCCGAAAAGTGGGTACCGATTTTCGGAAAAGATCATGCGTCCGCAAAAGCCAGCCGCACGCGCCGGTTCTGCTTGCCCTTCTTCTCGATCTGGGTGACCCGCACCGCGCCGATCTCGCCGACGTTTCGAACATGGGTGCCGCCGCAGGGCTGCAAGTCGAGGCCTGCGATCTCGATCAGCCGCACGCGGCCGGTGCCCATCGGCGGTTTCACCGACATGGTCTTGACCAGCCCGGGATTGGAGGCGAGTTCTTCATCGGTGATCCAGCGGCTGGAGACCGCGGCATTGCGCGCGATCATCTCGTTCACCGTCGCCGTGATGGCATTTTTATCGAGGCCGGCTTCCGGAATGTCGAAATCGAGCCGGCTTTCGCGCTTGCCGACCGAGCCGCCGGTCACCGCGTAGGGCAGCGCCGCCGACAACAGATGCAGCGCGGTGTGCATGCGCATGCGGGCGTGGCGCTGGTCCCAGTCGATCGCCGCGGTGACGGAGTCGCCGACCTCGAGGGCAGGGGCGCCAAGTTTCTGAAAATCTTGCGCCGGCATGTGCGCGATCTCGCTTTTGCCGGCGTCATTATAGACGGCGGTCGCAACCGGAATCATGCGGCCGTCCGCCGTGGTCAGCGTGCCGGAATCCCCGGGCTGGCCGCCGGAAGTGGCGTAAAACACGGTGCGGTCGAGCACGATGCCGCCCTGCTCGGTAATGGCGACCACGCGCGCATCACATTCCTTCAAATAGGCGTCGTCGCGGAACAGGCACTCGGTAGGCATGGTTATCCTTTGCGCACGATCTTTTCCGAAAATCGATTCTTATTTTCGGGATCATGCGCTATTTCGTCACGAACGGCGGCTCGACGCTCGATTTGCGTTCCAGCCATTTGGGCACCGGCAATTTTTTCGAGCGCAGAAATTCGGGGTCGAACAGTTTCGATTGATAGCGCGCGCCGCCGTCGCACAGGATTGTCACAATGGTGTGGCCGGGGCCGAGATCCTTCGCCAGCCGGATGGCGCCGGCGACATTGATGCCGGACGAACCACCGAGGCAGAGCCCTTCGTGCTCGAGCAGATCGAATATGATCGGCAGCGCCTCCTCGTCGGGAATGAGATAGGGCTTGTCGACCTTCATGCCCTCGATGATCGGCGTCACGCGGCCGAGCCCGATGCCTTCGGTGATCGAGCCGCCTTCGCTCGCCTTGACCTCGCCATGGGCGAACAGATTGTACATGGCGGCGCCGCGCGGATCGGACAGCCCGATCACGATATCCTTCTTCTTCTCGCGCAGATACTGCGACACGCCGGCGATGGTGCCGCCGGTGCCGATGGCGCAGATGAAGCCGTCGATGCGGCCGTTGCACTGCTCCCAAATCTCCGGGCCGGTGGAGACGTAATGCGCCTTGCGGTTGTCGAGATTGTTCCATTGGTCGGCGAAGATGACGCCGTTCTTCTCGGTCGCCTTCAACTCCTCGGCAAGCCGCCGCCCAACATGCTGATAATTGTTCGGATTGGCGTAGCCGATGGCCGGCACCTCGACCAGCTCGGCCCCGCACAGCCGCAGCATGTCCTTCTTCTCCTGGCTTTGCGTCTGCGGGATGACAATGAGCGTCCGGTAGCCGCGTGCGTTGGCGACCAGCGCCAGCCCGATGCCGGTGTTGCCGGCGGTCGACTCGACCACCAGGCCGCCGGGCTTGAGCTCGTCGCGCTGCTCGGCCTCCAGGATCATCTGGCGGCCGGGGCGGTCCTTCACCGAGCCGCCCGGGTTCATGAACTCGGCCTTGCCGAGAATGGTGCAGCCGGTGGCCTCGGAGGCCCTCTGCAATTTAATCAGCGGCGTTTGGCCGATAGCGTCAACGGTGCTGTCGCGGATCTGCATGCCCGGTGCCGCGTGTTGTTGGGGACGCCCCGACCCTAGTGGACCCCTGTTTTTGCCACAAGACCGCCCATTGGCCGGTCGTGCCACGCCACCTGTTCGCTTATGGGACGCGCCATTTAATTGCCGTTCGTGAGGGCAACATCCCCGAAATCATAACGGCGCATCGCGAGACGGTACCCCCGCACATTCACCAGTTCTTACCGGGCCGGGTCAATCCGTGACCACGGGGTGCAAAAAAACAGAGCCCCCCGGGGCATTGTTTGGACGTATCGATTGATGAAGCTCGACGTCAACACCCTTTTCATGGTGACGATCTACGTCGAGGTCATCCTCGGACTGCTGCTGCTGTTTGCTTGGGCACAAAACACCGCGATCCACGGCGTCTGCTGGTGGGGCTTTGCCCATCTGGTGCGCGCCGCCTCGGCGGCGGGGAATTTGCCGCCGTTCTGCACGACATCAGCCGCCACAAGGCGGTGGCGGTGGCCGAGCGCATTCGCGAGAACTTCGCCCACGCCGCCCAGGAGGTTGACGGCCGCCCGGTCGGCGCGATCGTGAGCATTGGCCTCGCCTATTGCCAGGAGGCCGCGCTCGGCGTGCCGGAACTGCTGGCGCAGTCCGACAAGGCGCTCTATTTCGCCAAGGAACATGGACGCAACCGGGTCGAGGTCGCAACGCTCGATATGGTTATTGATCGCAAAGCGGATGCTCCGGCGTCTTCTGCGGAGTCGGTTGCCTCGGTCGCAGCCAAGAGTGCCGCTGCCTGACTTAGCGGCCGGCCCGCGGGTCTTCTCTTCAGGACATCAATACGGCAATAGCCGGCGCCAGCCTGCGCCTTGGGCGTTGCAGAAGGGTATGACGCGCTGCCGCGCGCGCGGCGATTGACCGAGGGCGCTAAATTAGTCCAGTTTAGGACGGGTGGGCCAGAATGCCGGCCCGAAAATTAGTGGGATTCCAAACTAATTCAAGAAGTAGGGAGGATAAGATGAAAATTTTCCGCTGGCTTGGGCTTGCCGCCCTGGCCCTCACGGTGGGCAGCAATGCTCAAGCCGCTAACATCAAAATCGGCGTGGTACTGCCGTTCAGCGGCCCTAACGCGGACCTCGGCCACCAGATCGACAAAGCCTTCGATCTCTACGTCAAGATGCACGCCAAAGATATTGCGCCGCACAAAGTCACGATCATCAAGCGCGACGAGGGCCCGCCGACCGGCGCGGTGGCCAAAACCGTTACCACCGAACTGATCACCAACGACAAGGTGCAGCTCCTCACCGGCTACGTGTTCTCGCCGTCGGCGATTGCGCTGGCGCCGGTGATCAACAAAGCCAAGGTGCCGATGGTGATCGCCAATGCCGGCACCGCCTGGATCACTAACCTGTCGCCCTATTACGTGCGGCTTTCGTTCAGCATGTGGCATCCGGCCTATCCGATGGGCGCCTATGCCCACGACAAGCTCGGCTGCAAGACTGCCGCGGTCGCCTATACCGACTTCCCGCCCGGCAAGGATTCAGTTCTGGCCTTCAAGACAGGCTTCGAAAAGGCCGGCGGCAAGGTGACGCTGTCGATCCCGATGGGTCCGCCGACCCAGGTGCCCGACTTCACGCCCTTCATGCAGCGCATCAAGGATGCGCATCCCGATTGCCTCTACGGCTTCATTCCGTCCGGAGCGCATGCAACCGGTCTGATGAAGGCCTATGGCGAAGTCGGCCTGAAAAAGGCCGGCGTCAAGCTGATCGGCCCCATGGACCTGATCCCCGACAACAAGCTGCAGGATATGGGTGACGCCGCCATCGGCACCATCGTGATGGGCCACTATGCGGCCGATCTCGACAACGCCGCCAACAAGATGTTCAAAGCCGAATGGCACAAGTCCTATGGTGCCGGCTCTAACCCCGACTTCATGTCAGCGGCGGGCTGGGACACCATGCATGCCATCTTCGACGCCATCAAGAAGCTGAACGGCAACTTGTCGGACCCGAACAAAGTGGTTGCCGCGCTGAAGGGCTGGTCGACCAACGGACCGCGCGGGCACGTGATGATCGATCCCAAGACGCGCGACATCGTCCAGGACGAGCACGCCATGGAGGTTTACCGCAAGCCGGACGGCAAGCTCGGCGAAAGGATTCTCGGTACCACCAAGGCCGTGCACGACGAGTGCAAGATTCTCAAAGTCGGCCGCTGCAAGTGACCTGAGCATTTGACGCGAGAGGCGCCGCCGCGCATGATGGCGCGGCGGCGTTTTTCTCATTTGCGAAGGGGGTGGGGCCCGTGTCGCATGTCGCCACCATAGTCGTCAGTATTCTGTTCGACGGCTTGGCTTATGCCATGTTCCTGTTCATCACCTCCGTCGGTCTGTCGGTGACAATGGGGCTGATGGGCTTCGTGAATCTGGCGCACGGCGCGTTTGCCATGTGCGGCGGTTTTTTCGTCGTCACGCTCACGCGCTCCCTGGGCGTTGCCTTCGTGCCCTCGCTGGTCATCGCCTCGGTCGCGGTCGGCGTCATCAGCGTGCCGTTCGAGCGCTATCTCTACCGCCGGCTCTACAAATCCACCGATCTCGAGCAGGTGCTCTTGACCATCGGCCTGGCGTTCATGTCGATCGCCACCTTCACTTACTTTTACGGGCCGATTCCGAAATCCGTGCCGCTGCCGGATTGGCTGAAGGGCGACGTCAATCTCGGCTTCCGCGCCTTCCCGAGCTATCGCGCCTTCCTGATCGTGCTCGGCGTCGCGCTAATCGCCGTGCTCTGGTACGCCTTCGAGAAGACCAATATCGGCGCTAAGATCCGCGCAGCAGTGGACAACCGGCGCATGGCGGAATCGGTCGGCATCAATGTCGACCTGCTGTTCACGCTCACATTTGCGGTCGGTTCAGGCCTGGCTGCGCTCGGCGGCGCGCTTGCCATCCAATTATTCGGTCTCACACCCAGCTTCGCAGTGCTTTACCTGGTGCTGTTCCTGATCGTGGTGGCGGTTGGCGGTCTCGGTAGCTTGAAAGGCACGCTGTTGGCCGCACTGGTCATCGGTATCATCGATACCGGCGGCAAATACGCCTTTCCGGTAGCGGGCAATCTGTTCATCTACGCCATCACCGTGATTGTGCTCTTGATCAAGCCGGCAGGATTTTATGGCCGTGAGTGAGACCAAGCCCCGCGACGCGGCCGACATCGAGACGCGCGTGCGCGCGGCGGATTATCTCATTCGGCGACACTATTACCGCTGGCCGGAGGCACTGCCGTGGCTGATCGCGATTGCCTGCTATTTCGTCTTTCCCGACCGCATGACCTTCGGCAGCCAGCTGCTGGTGATGGTGATCTTTGCGCTCTCGCTCGACCTGATCCTGGGTTACGCCGGCATCGTCACGCTCGGTCACGCCGCCTTTTTCGGCATTGGCGCCTATACCGTCGCGCTCGGTTTTCTCCGGCTCGGCTGGAGCGAGCCCATCAGCGGCATCCTTGTCGGCGGCCTCGTGGCGGGCGGTGTCGGCGCTGTCGTCGGCTGGTTCATCTTGCGCTACCGCGGCCTGACGCTGCTGATGCTGACCATCGCCTTTGCCGCCATGCTGCAGGAGTCGGGTAATCTCCGCTCCGATATCACCGGCGGCTACGACGGCCTGCCGGGATTGTCTTTCACCCCACTATTCGGCTTTTTCGATTACGATCTCTACGGCCATACCACCTATCTTTATGCGCTCGCGGCGTTGGCGGTCATTTTCTATTTCGTGCGCCGTATCGTCTACTCGCCGTTTGGGCAGGCGCTCACCGGCATCCGCGAGAACGTGCGGCGCATGCACGCCATCGGCTCGCCGGTGCACCGCCGGCTGGTAACGGTCTACGCGATTTCGGCGGCGCTTGCCGGCGTTGCCGGCGCGCTGTTCACCCAGACCAACGCCTATGTGACGCTCACGGTGTTCGACTTCGACAATTCCGCCAAGGTGATGGTGATGCTGATTCTCGGCGGCACCGGGCGGCTCTACGGCCCCTTCATTGGCGCAACTGTTTACATGGTACTGGAGGATTATTTCTCGAAGCTTTCGCCCACCTTCTGGCAACTCGGTATCGGCCTCTTGCTGGTGCTGGCGGTGCTGTTTACCCGCCGCGGACTGCTCGGCCTGCTCGAGGACGCCGGCGCCCTTCTGAACAAGAGGAAAAATCCGTGACCGTCGCCGCGCTGGAGGTGCAACGGCTCAACCGTAGCTTCGGCGCGCTGCAGGTCGCACGCGACATCAATCTCAGCCTGGAGCGGGGCGCGCGCCGGGCGCTGATTGGGCCAAACGGCGCCGGCAAAACCACGCTAGTCAATCTGATCACCGGCGCGCTGCATCCCTCCGCCGGCCGCGTGCTGCTCGACGGCGCAGATATCACCGCCGCCTCGCAGGCCGAACGGGCGCGGCGCGGGCTGGCGCGCACCTTCCAGATCAACCAATTGTTCCGCGGACTCACCGTTCTGGAAAACCTCGCCATGACCATCGGTGAGCGCGACGGCAACTGCAACAACATGTGGCGCTCGGCCGGCGCCAAGCGCGCAGTCATCGACGAGGCGCTCGATCGTCTGGAATCGCTGCGCATCGCCGACGATGCGCTCAAGCTGGTGCGTGAATTGCCCTACGGCCGCCAGCGGCTGGTGGAGATCGCTATTGCGCTAACGCAGCGCCCGCGCGTGTTGCTGCTCGACGAGCCGGCGGCGGGTGTGCCGTCGTCCGAGAGTCACCTCATTCTTGATGTGGTCGCGTCGCTCGATCCCGACATTGCCATCCTGATCATCGAGCACGACATGGACGTGGTGTTCCGCTTCGCTAGGCACATCACGGTGATGGTGCAGGGCGCGGTGTTCACCGAGGGCACGCCCGAAGAGATCATGCACAACGAGCAGGTGCGCGCGGTCTATCTCGGCCAGGAAGACCGCCGAGCGGACCGCCAGGGAGGGCGCCATGGCTGAGCGCGCGCTCGAGCTCGATCATGTGCATGCTGGCTACGGCGAGACCGTGGTGCTGGAGGATATTTCGCTCGCGCTCGGCGCCGACGAGACGCTGTCGATCATTGGCCGCAACGGCGTCGGCAAGTCCACGCTGCTCGCCACCATCATGGGCCACACCACCCTGCATGGCGGGCGCGTGATGTTGCATGGCAACGACATTTCGGCGCTCGCCACCTACCGGCGGGTGGCGGCGGGGCTTGCTTACGTGCCGCAGGAGCGCGAGATTTTTCCCTCGCTCACCTTGCGCGAAAACCTGGAGGTGGCGGCGCGGCCGGGCGTCTGGACCATCAAGACCGTGTTCGATCTGTTCCCGCGGCTCGGCGAGCGCGCCAGCAATATGGGCAATCAGTTGTCGGGCGGCGAGCAGCAGATGCTGGCGATCGGCCGCGCGCTCATCGGCAACCCGTCGCTACTCTTGATGGACGAGCCGTCGGAGGGTCTGGCGCCGGTGATCGTGGAGGAACTGGCGCGCGCGGTGAAACGGCTGACGCAGGCCGGCGGCTTTTCGATGATCCTGGTGGAGCAGAACTCGCGGCTGGCGCTCGATATCGCGCCGCGCGCGGTGGTGATGGACCGCGGCCGCATCGTCTATGACGGCGAAAGCGAGACGCTGCGCAACGATCCGGCCAAGCTCGATCAACTCATTGGCGTGGTCAAGGCCTAGCGCTTTGGGGCGTTGCCCACGCGCACGCTTCAAAATGCATTGCCTTTGGCGCGCGCCACGGGCATAGCCTTGCCGGCAAACGCCAAGAGCCGTATGCGATGAAGCGTAGCATGACCCGCATTCTCACCACCCATGTAGGCAGCCTGATCCGCCCCGCCGCCTTGCAGGATTTCCTGCGCTTGAAGCAGGGTGGCAAGTCCTATGACGAGCAGGCCTATCAGACCTGCTTTATGCAATCGGTGACCGACGTGGTCAAGCAGCAGGCGCAGGCCGGCATCGACGTGATCAGCGACGGCGAGTTCGGCAAGTCGATCAGCTGGGCGCAATACGCGCTCACGCGGCTCTCGGGCTTCGAGCGGCGGCCGATCAAGACCGACGCCGCCAACCCGTTCAAGCGCGGCGCCGACCGCAGCCGCTTTGCCGAATTCTACGCCGAGCTCGACGCCAAGGAAGGCGTCGCTACCACCACGGATGCAGTCTGCGTCGGCCCAATCGAATACACCGGGCAGAGCGAGCTTCAGCGTGACATCGACAATTTCAAGGCCGCTCTGAAAAACGTCAAAGTCGAGGAAGCCTTCCTGCCGGTGGCGGCGCCGGCCAGCGTCATCCCCGATCGCAAGAACGAGTACTACGGAAACGACGAGGAATTGCAGGTCGCCATCGCCACCGCCATGCGCACCGAATACCAGACGATCATCGACGCCGGCTTCCTCTTGCAGCTCGATGACGCCCGCAGCGCCGTCACCTATGACCGCATGGTGCCGCCGGCGAGCTTTGCCGACTACAAGCGCTGGCTCGCGAAGCAAATCGAGATCATGAACCACGCCATCGACGGGCTGCCGGCCGATCGCATCCGCTATCACATCTGCTGGGGCAGCTGGCCGGGCCCGCATGTCAGCGACGTGCCGCTGAAGGACATCGTCGACGTGGTGCTGACAGCCAAGGTCGGCGCCTTCGTCATCGAGGGCGCCAATCCGCGTCACGAGCACGAATGGCAGGTGTGGAAAACCGCGAAGCTTGGAGCCGGCCAGCTTCTCATCCCCGGCGTCATCAGCCACGCCACCAATGTGGTCGAGCATCCCGAACTGGTGGCCGAGCGCATCGTGCGGCTCGCCAAAGTGATGGGGCGCGAGAACGTTATCGCCGGCACCGATTGTGGTTTTGCGCAGGGGCCGTTCTATCGCCGCGTGCATCCCTCGATTCAATGGGCGAAGCTGGAGTCGTTGGCCGCGGGCGCCCGGCTTGCGAGCCAGGAATTGTGGGCCTAGGCTTTCCGTTTATGAGTTGATCCGCCAGCCGGAGCCACGCGCGATGAACTTAAACGCTTCCGCCGCCAAGGGCCTCGCCATTCCGTTCGATCACGCCCGTCTCGACCGGTTGATGGACGCGGCCGGCATCGACGTGGTGCTCGCCACCTCCAAGCATAATGTGCAGTACCTGCTCGGCGGCCACCGCGCCAATTTCTTCGACTATATGGACGCCACCGGCGTGACCCGCTATCTGCCGGTCTTGGTCTATCCGAAGGGCCAGCCGGAAAAGGCGGCTTACGTCGGCCATCGCCTGGAAGGCTTCCAGCACCAGGCCAAGCCGCTGTGGACGCCAGTGACCGACACTTCGTCAAACGGCTCGGTCGACGCCATGCAGAAGGCGGTCGACCATATGAAGAAGGCGGGCCTCGAGCCGAAGCGCATCGCCACGGAATTCGGTTTCCTGCCCTACGATGCTTCGAAAGTCCTGCGCGCCGGTTTCCCCGACGCCGACTGGGGCGACGCGCTCTATGTGATGGAACGCCAGCGCCTGGTGAAGTCGCCCGAGGAATTGAAGACGCTGAAAGTTGCCTCCGAAGCGGTGATCGAGGCCATGCTGGCGACCATCGCCAAGAGCGCGCCGGGCTCGACCAAGGCTGAAGTGGTCGAGACGCTGCGCAAGGAAGAGACCTTGCGCGGGCTCAATTTCGAATATTGCCTGATCACCTGCGGCTTGAGCTTCAACCGCGCGCCGTCCGACCAGAAATGGCAGATGGGAGAGATCATGTCGCTCGATTCCGGCGGCAACTACCACGGCTATATCGGCGACGTCTGCCGCATGGCGGTCCAGGGCGAGCCGGACGCCGAATTGGAAGACCTCCTGGCGGAGATCGACGGCATCCAGCACGCTGCCTTCAATGCCATGCGGCCGGGCGCCAAGGGCAGCGTTATCTACGCCGCCGCCGAGCCGCTGGTGCAGAAGTCGAAGCACCACAACAATATTGAATTCCTTGCCCACGGCATGGGCATGGTCAGCCACGAGGCGCCGCGGCTCACCGACCGCGGCCCGGTGCCTTATCCGGCCGACGATGCCGGGTTGCCGCTGGAAGCGGGCATGGTGGTGTCGGTGGAGACCACGCTCAAGCATCCCAGCCGCGGCTTCATCAAGCTCGAGGATACCACGGTGGTCACGCCCACCGGCCACGAAGTCTACGGCGAAGGCGCGCGCGGCTGGAACAAGGCGGGAAGCACGGCCTGACAAGGCCCCGGAATTCGAGCCGATAAGAACGGGGGAGGGGCGATTTGGCCGAGATCGTGGGCGCGCTCGGCGTGCCGCATACGCCGTTTTTTCCATTCTTTGTCGAGCGCGACGGGCCGGACTGCGAAACCGCCCGCTATTTTGCGCACCTGCGCGCCGAGCTGGAAGCGCTCAAGCCCGACGTGCTGCTGATGTTCGACACCGACCATCTCAACACGTTCTTCTTCGACAATCTGCCGATCTTCGCCATTGGGGTGACGGACAGCTTCACCGGCGCCTGCGATGAGGTGCGTGCGACGCCCATCTATACGATCAAGTCGCATCCCGCGCTGGCCGCGCATGTGCACGGCGCCTGCGTCGCGGCCGGCTACGATCCGGCGGTCAGCCAAAATTTCGCCGTCGATCATTCGGTAATCGTGCCGCTGCATTTCCTCACGCCGCAGATGCAGTTCCCGGTGATTCCGTTCTGGATCAGTGGTCATGTGCCGCCGCTGCCGTCGGCGCGCCGCTGCTATGAGCTTGGCCGCGCCGTCCGGCGCGCCATCGAAAGCTTCCCCGAAAGCTTGCGCGTCGTGACCATGGGCAGCGGCAGCATTTCGCTTGAGGTCTGGGGTCCGCGCCTCAAGATCGGCTTCGGCGACGGCGTGCCGGACCCCGATTGGGTGACGCGGGTCTGCGGCCTGTTGGAGAAGGGCGACATCGAAACGCTGATTAAGGAATCGACGCCGGAAAAATTTCAGGCTACGGGTAATGTCGCCGGTGAATTGCTCAATTGGATCGCCATGCTCGGCACCATCGATGCCGGGCCCGCCAAATCCGTGCAGCCGCAGATGCCGAACGGCCACGCCTACGCCGTGTGGAGCTGAACTATGTCGGTCTACAACGTGAATTATCTCTTGCGTGAGCTGTTGCGGGATCATGCCTTCCGCGCCGCCATGAAGAAGAACCCGGCCGAGGCGCTGAAAAACTGCGACATCACGGATGAGGAGCGCAAGTTGCTGTTGGCGGGCGATGTTGGCGGCTTGCACCGGCTCGGCGTCAACGATTTCCTCATGGGATATTTGCCGCGCTTCGAAATTTGCGGGCTCAATCCAAAAATCTATGGCGAGCGCATCAGCAAGGAAGCGCCGCGGGCAAAATAGCTAGCGCGCCGCGACCGTGTGCCGGTCGGCCTCGGCCGCCAGCGCACGCAGCGCCTCGGAAATCGTCACGGGATAGCTGAAGTCAGCCAGCCGCCTCAGCGGTTCCGGCAATCGTGCAAGTTCGCGCGCCACGCGCTCGCGGATCTGCGCCAGCGTCGGGGCAGCGGCGACGCGCTTGCCGCCCCGCATCACCTGCACGATCAGCGTGTCGCCCGGATGCTTGTCGGTTTCCACCGACAGGATGTCGCTGCGCATGCGCCCGTCCGTATCGTAGGCGCGCCATACCTGCTTGCGCCCGGGCCATGTGGCCTTGCCTTCCGACAGCTTGCGCCTCGGCTTGCCGGCATATTCCTGCAGCTTGTAGGCACAGTCGAGCGCCGGCGCATCGGTCGAGACGTCGAGAGAAACGCCGATGCCGTAGCCGTCGATCGGCGCCTTCTCCTTCATCATCACCTGCAGCACGTCTTCGTTGACACCGCCGCTCACCAGGATGATCACGTCCTTGAGGTTGCCTTCGTCGAAGATGCGGCGCACTTTCTTGGACATGGTGACGAGATCGCCTGAGTCGATGCGCACTCCGCGGATCGCAATGCCATCGGACTTCAGTTTCGGATAAAGCTCGACCACTTTGCGGGCGCCCGCCTCGGTGTCGTAAGTGTCGATCAAGAGAACGACGCCCTCGGGCCGCGCGCGCGCGAAGTCCTCGAATGCCTGTTTCTCGTTGTCGTGAACCTGCACGTATGAATGCGCCATGGTGCCGACCACCGGGATGCCGTAGCGCTCGCCGGCCAGCACATTGGCGGCGCCGGCAAAGCCCGCAATGTAGCTGGCGCGCGCCGAGAACAGTCCGGCCTCGGCGCCGTGCGCGGTGCGCAATCCGAAATCCGATAACGCCTTGCCGGGCGCCGCCAGCACCATGCGTGCCGCTTTCGACGCGATCAGCGTCTGGTAATGCATGATATTGATCAGCCGCGACTCTATTAGCTGCGCCTGCGGCAGCGGCGCGGTGATGCGCAGCAATGGCTCGTTGGCGAAACAGACGGTGCCTTCCGGTATGGCGTGCACGTCGCCGGTGAAGCGGAACGAAGCGAGGTAATCGAGCAGGTTGTCGCGGAAGCGGCCAGTGCCTTTGAGCCAGGTGATCTCGGCGGCCGAATAGCGTAGCGTTTCCAGATAGCCGAGCGTGTCCTCCAGCCCGGCGGCGAGCAGAAAACCGCGCCGCGCCGGCAGCTTCCGCACGAAGAACTCGAACACCGCCTCATTGTTCTCTCCACGGTCCAGATAGGCCTGGACCATGTTGAGTTCGTAGAGGTCGGTGGTGAGCGGGCTGGTGGAGGGGGTCATGGTCATCCCTTGCACTGGGAATTCGCGGATTTCAAGGCTTGCCGCCGCTCGCCGCGGTTCGCGCCGATGGCGTAGCAATCGTTTAACGGGTGGCGGACAAAACTGGCGCCCGTGTCTGTGATCGAGCAGCACTATACGTCACCGCAGCCGCGCGTGGGGGCGGAACCCACGATCGCGAATTGGCGCGCCTGCGTATTCGTGTTTCTGCTGGGGGTCATCGCCGGCACGCTCTGCGCGCTGCGCTAGGACGTGACGCAGGGCTTCGACGAGCTCGGGCATGCTTCCTACGCCGCCGCTATCCAGCATTCCGGCGCGCTACGGCCCGCGCTCGAAGATCTGCGCTTGCTCGACCCGGCAAGCTTCCGATTCACGGCCCAGGCGAACTATCTCTACCATCCCTCGTTTTATTAGGCGCTGCTGGCGCATGTCGGCCCGACGCTCGAAGGTCATCCGGGCGCGATCCTCGTCGGCCAGCTGTTGAATGTCGCCATCGTCACCGCCGGACTCGCGGCCTTGATAATGATCGGGCTTGCTGCGCGGCTGCCGGCCACGGCGTTCTACGCCTATTTGGTTCCGCTGGTCTGCATCCCGGTGCTGCTGCCACTGGCCGGCTCGATCAATTCTAGCAATGCGGCCTTTGCCGGCGGCGCGCTGGCGATGCTGGG
This sequence comes from uncultured Undibacter sp., assembly GCA_964563195.1. Classification (GTDB taxonomy): domain Bacteria; phylum Pseudomonadota; class Alphaproteobacteria; order Rhizobiales; family Xanthobacteraceae; genus Pseudolabrys. The sequence continues at coordinate 32,563 of CAZLWN010000024.1, forward strand.
CGCGTCGCAATTGACCGCCAACGGGCACCGCGCCTGGCTGTGGGCGGCGCTTGCGGGTGTCGTCATCGCGTCTTCAACCCGTTACTGGCTCAAATTTGTCCACGCGGCCTAGTCGATTGATCCAGATTATCTTGAATAATTGATTCAGGAACAGCACCGTCTTTCCGAGGCCGTTCGCGCACCAGGAGGAACACGAGGCTATACAACTCAATTTTGCGGTCTATCGTTGTCATGACCAGCATCGCGCCCGTGTCTTGAGCTATGACACCACATTGCAACGCATGAGAATAAGACGCGATAGCCTCACCGGGTTCGGCAATCACCCGTTTGGCCGCCAGTTCTTCTGCGATTGTTGCATTGGCGGAAGACGATATCGTGTCAGCTGCGTCTTTCTTCGCGCGAGGAGCAGGAGCATCAGCGACTACATCTTCGCTGTTGTCCTCGGCGACATTCCAAGCCACCGCCTTATTCACAAGAGTTTCGTCGCCGACTGGCCCCGGCGTCCAGTGTTTTCCCTGCAAGAGAGTAATCTTTACGTTCTGAAGGACCCCCAGCTCGAGAGACCGATCGAAATAGCGCATGGCGCGTTCATTGAGATCGATAACGCGGCCGGGCATAAGCGGTCCGACATCGTTGATCCTAACGATAACTTTCTTGCCACCGCGCTCAACAAGTACGTAACTAGGTTTGTAGTTTTTGCCATACCGGACACCGCCAACTTTTTTGCGCAGTTTGATCTGGATGGCCGCGGTCCACGCATTTGGATCGTACTCTTCGCCGGACGCGGTTTCTGTCTCAGGCGATTTTGATTCGGGACGATAGGGATTATACCAGGATGCGGCGCCGACGACTTCCTTGTTTGCATGCGCAGTCAGGTGCGCAAAGCTTGGGCCAGCACTACCGCAAACAACGATTATCGCGAGTAGCGTATTGCCAATAAGTGAGAAGACGGTCCTGCGGCCACACAATAGGTGGCGTATATTTTTCGGCGTCGAAAAATAATCCGATGGCCCCGGCATTTGGAGTGACACCGCAAATTGATCGGTTTCGAAATAAGATTTAGGATGAAACCTTTGAAACGACGCAAAAACCTGCGCTAAAATGAGCGCTAGGTTTTATTTAACTTCTTTCGCAATGCTTCAGAGCTTGTTAAGGCGAAGCACAGGTTAATGCCTGCTATTGTCTTTGCCCCCTAAAACTGAGCCACTATCGTTGTGCCGGTGGGAGGGTTTGG
>CAZLWN010000025.1:0-30793 GCA_964563195.1 uncultured Undibacter sp.
ACGTGACGCGGTCGGCGACGCGGGACCTACAACCGACAGGCCGGCATCATGATCGTCCAAGGTGAAAAAACGGTTTATGGAGAGGCCCGGTTACTGGGCAAATTCTGCCTATTTGGCCGGGAGTTAGCGGTACCGCGCCGTACCGAATTTAGACTGCCGGCGGCGCCAATAGGCCGCCAAATTGAATATCGCCGGGCGCTGCGCTATAGGATTAAACGTTCCGGGCCATCGACAGCCGCCCGGTCAGCTGCCCAGCAGTCAAGCGTTGTCTCGCTCCGCAATGGAGGTGAGACATGTCTTGCGGCAGCAACACCTGCAATCCGACAAATTTCCCGCGGAAACTTAGCTCGGCCGAGCAAGCGTATTGGCTTTCGCGTGTTGTGGTCTGGCTTGGCGCGATGCTCGACAAGTCACGACGACAGCAAATCGGGCTGGAACTCGAAAAGGCTCGACAGCGCGGCTTGCTGAAGGATCTCGAAGATTGGCAACTCAAAGACCTTGACCTGAGCCGCGAACAAGCCGAGCGCGAGGCGCGCAAGCCATTCTGGCAGTAAAGTCATTCGCCGGAGGCTTGGCACGGGGGCGCATTGCGCCTTACTCTGGGCGCCTATCAGGACAAACCATGCCCGGCATCGACGAGACCAGACAATTCGTGCCGCTCAAGATCGCGGTGCTGACCGTGTCCGACACGCGCGAGCTCGCCGATGACAAGTCGGGCGGCACATTGGTCGAGCGCATCCGCGAGGCCGGCCACATCCTGGCCGAGCGCGCGATCGTCAAGGACGACGTCGAAGCCATCCGCCGGCGGGTGAAGGCTTGGATCGAGGACAAGTTCATCGACGTCGTCATCACCACCGGCGGTACCGGTTTCACCGGCCGCGACGTCACGCCGGAGGCGGCCGAGCCGCTGTTCGAGAAGAAGATGGACGGCTTCTCGACCATGTTCCTTTTGGTCAGCGAGAGGAAGATTGGCACTTCGGCAATCCAGACCCGCGCCACCGCCGGGGTTGCCAACGCCACCTACATTTTCTGCCTGCCCGGCTCGCCCGGCGCCTGCAAGGACGCCTGGGACGAGATTCTGGCCTACCAGCTCGACGTCCGCTACCGGCCCTGCAATTTCGTGGAGATATTGCCGCGGCTCGACGAGCACCTGCGGCGGCCAAAGGCACGCACGCAATCAGGCTAAGTGGGAACCGGTTAGCCGCCCGTTGGACGGCAGGTCACTGCGGCGGCGCCGCCCCGCTTGCCAGCATGGCGATGCGCCGGCGACCGAGCTTGCGCAGCAGCGCGGCCTCGGCCGCAGCGTTCCCGTCATGGCCGCCGAGCGCATCGTAGAGGCCCCGCGCGATCAGCAGGCCCTGCTCCGGCTTGGGCGCGCCGCCGAAGGTTACGCGCAGCAGGGCCAATAACTCGGCCAGGCCCGGTCGCATCAGGTCGGCAATGCCCGGCGGGCGGAACACGGCGGCGCGCTCGGCCAGATCGGCGCCTTGCATGAAGCGCTCTGCCGCCAGGATCCAGCCCGGCTCCGGCACGCAGCCGGCGCGCAGGAACAGCAGCCAGGGCGTGCGCGTGCTTGTCGCCGCGGTCTTCAGCCGCGCGCCCAGCGGCTCGGCCGAGGCCATGAAGCGGCAGCCGGCGACTTCGGCCACTTCGGCGGTGGCGTCGCGCGAGCCGCCGTCGGCCACCACCACTTCGGTGACGAGGCCGGCAATGGCGCCGGGAACTAGCGCCGCCAGGGTCGGCACCAGCGCGCGCTCCGATTCGTGCGTGGCAATGATCGCGCTCAGCATGAAACCGCCGCCCATAGAGAAGGATTGGACCGTATCATGCGGGATTCGCGGGTAGCGCCACGAGATCGGGGCCAAGAGTGCTCAAATTATCGGCGTGCCCGAATCTTGGTTGGGAAAGGTCCGGCATGGTCCCATAAGCGCCTTCGGAGGCCTGCCAGTGGCTCATTCCGGGAAACTCTTCGCGAAGAAAAATGCAAGAAGTTCACTAAAACACGCACAAGCGTGAATTTTAGTTGCGCAACTAACTGTCTGGGACCGCGGCGCCAAAACGGCCGGAAAAGCTGAAAATCGTTCTTGTTATGTTCACATCCGATCGCTAGGGTGCCGCCATGACTCGATCGACCACAGCCCGGAGACGTCCATCGGCGGCGCGCCGTCAGGCTGAGTGGGAACCGGTCAGCCGCCCGGACGGCGCGCCTGCTTTAAGCGGTGCGCGGTCGGACGCAAAACCGGTACCCACTTTTGCTGACCGCGCGCAGGAGCGGCCCTCCGCGCCGGCGGGCGGCTATGTCGACGACGCCACCGGTCTGCTCGGCCTGGTGATCGACCATGAGCGCCGGCGCGGGCGCGGGGCGCAGAGCAACGGCGCCGGCCGCTACGAGCCGCTGGCGCGCATCGCCTTCGACGACGGCTGGCGCTCACTCGACGATCTGGCGCCGTTCAAGACGCAGGTGACGGTGGATTCAACGCGCAAGATCATCACCCGCAACGATAGCCCCGATATCGGCTTCGACCGCTCGATCAATCCCTATCGCGGCTGCGAGCACGGCTGCGTCTATTGCTACGCGCGCCCGACTCACGCCTATCTCGGCCTGTCCCCGGGTCTCGACTTCGAATCCAGGCTTTTCGTCAAGCCGGAGGCAGCCGACCTCCTCGAACGTGAATTATCCGCGGCGAGCTATCAGCCAAGGGTCATCGCGATCGGCACCAATACCGACCCGTACCAGCCGGTCGAGCGCAAATACCAAGTGATGCGCCGCATCCTGGAAGTGCTCGACCGCGCCGGCCATCCGGTCGGCATCGTCACCAAGTCGGCGCTGGTGTTGCGCGACCTCGACATTCTCGCGCGCATGGCCGGGCGCGGCCTGGCCAAGGTAGCGCTGTCGGTTACCACGATGGATGCCGAGCTGGCGCGCAAGATGGAGCCGCGCGCTGCCACGCCGATGCGGCGGCTGGAGACGTTGCGCCACTTGAGCGCGGCCGGCGTGCCGACCACGGTGATGGTGGCGCCGGTCATCCCGGCGCTCAACGACATTGAAATCGAGCGCATTCTCGACGCCGCCCATGCCGCCGGCGTCAAGGAAGCCGGCTACGTGCTGCTGCGGTTGCCGCTGGAGGTGCGCGACCTGTTCCGCGAATGGCTGAAAGCCAATTATCCGCATCGTGAAGAACACGTCTTCAAGCTGATCCGCGACATGCGCGGCGGCAAGGACTACGACGCGAAATGGTTCAGCCGGCAGAAAGGGTCAGGTCCCTATGCCTGGATGATCGGCCGGCGCTTTGAGATGGCCTGCGAGAAGTTGGGCTTGAATGAATGCAAGTTCTCGCTCACCACCGAGCATTTCCGCCGTCCCAAGCCGAATGCGGCGCAACTTAGCCTGTTCGATCAATGAGTGTGCCGGAAGCGATCCTGTCGCTGGTGACGCTCGGCGTATCCGATCTCAAGCGCAGTATCGCGTTTTATGAAGCGCTCGGCTTCCGCCGCAAAGCAATGAAAGCTGACGGCGTCGGCTTCTTCCATGCCGGCGCCATGAGTTTCGCGGTGTGGCCGGCGGGTGAGCTTGCAAAAGATTCGAATGCGGCCGCGGCTGAGGCTCCTGCGTTTCGCGGCGTGGCGCTGGCCTGGAATTGCCGCTCCGAGGCCGAAGTCGATGCTGCGATCGAACGCGCCCGCCGCGCCGGCGCGGCGGTGCCGAAACCGGCGCAGAAAACGTTCTGGAGCGGCTATGCCGGCTATTTTGCCGATCCCGACGGCCATCTCTGGGAAGTCGCGCACAATCCCGGCTTTCCGCTAAGCGATGATGGCCGGCTGACGCTGCCAGATTAGCGCTATCCACCGCATTTTGCCGGTCCTGAATTGGCAATTGACTTCATCGGTTCGCCGCGCACTGTTCGGCCATCATGGCCCGCAAGCCCAAACCGAAACCCGCCCAGCGTCTGCCGCTCAATGAGCCGATCTTGCGCCCGACTTTCCGGCGCGAGCGCCGCGCCCTCAACATGGGCATCGTTCCGGTCGCCGGCTGCGACGAGGCGGGCCGGGGACCGCTGGCGGGCCCGGTGGTGGCGGCGGCGGTCATTCTCGACCCCGAGCGCATCCCGCGCGGCCTCAACGACTCCAAGAAGCTCGATGCCGAAACGCGCGAAAAGCTGTACGAGAAAATCTGCGCGACCGCGCAGGTGGCGGTGGCCTTCGGCTCGATCGCGCGCATCGACCGCGACAACATCCTGCACGCCTCGCTGTGGGCGCTGACGCGCGCGGTCAGGGCGCTGCCGGTGCGGCCGAAGCTGGTGTTCGTCGACGGCAACAACCGCATCGACTGCGGCTGCGACTGCACCGCCGTGGTCTCCGGCGACGCGCTGGTTTCATCGATCGCGGCCGCTTCCATCGTCGCCAAGGTGACGCGCGACCGGCTGATGACGCGGCTCGGCCTTACCCATCCCGGCTACGGCTTCGAGCGCCATATGGGCTACAGTGTCCCTGAGCATTTCGAGGCGCTGGCCCGGCTTGGGCCCTCGATCCACCACCGCAAGTCGTTTGCCCCGGTGGCGGAAAAGCTCGCGGCGCTGGGCGGCAGTGCCTCCGACGAGATCAAGGCCGACTTGTTGCCTCTTTAGCCCGCCTTCTTTATTGCTGCGCGCGCATGATCCCGAAAAGTGGGTACCGGTTTTCGGATAAGATCATGCGCGACTAAAATCTGTTTTCCGCCGAGTTCACCCCGCCCGGGCCAATGCATTACGTCTCCCTGATCATCGAATTCCTGCGCGGGCGCCCGGCGGTGGTGTTCTGGACCGCGGCGCTGACGCAGGCGTTCCTGTGGACCATGGTGCCGTCGCTGTTCTACAGCGCACCGCCCGGCGAGGTGCCGCTACTGCTGGCCATCGGCCACGAATTTGTGCTCGGCAGCTATTTGGGTCCTCCGCTGGCGTTCTGGCTGGGCGAGGTCGCATTCCGCATTGCCGGCGCCTTCGGGCTCTACGCGCTGGCGCAAGCCTGCATCGTCGTCACCTATTGGGCGGTGTTCACGCTCGGGCGATCGATCGTCGGTACCCGCCACGCGGTGCTGGCCGTGCTGCTGATGGTGGGGGTTGCCGCCTTTGCGGTGCCCAGCCCCGGTTTTGGCCCGGCGGTCATGGCGGCCCCATTGTGGGCGCTGGCGCTGTTGCATTACTGGCGCGCGTTGGGCGAGGGCCGCCGCGGCTTCTGGTTCCTGCTGGCGCTCGATCTCGGCCTATTGTTGCTGGCGAGCTATGCCGGCCTCATCCTCATCGTATTGATGATCCTGTTTACCGCTGCCAGCGCACGCGGACGCGAGGCGATGTTCCATCCTGAACCGTGGGTGGCGGTGCTGCCGCTTATCATCGTTGTCTTCCCGCACCTGGCCTGGCTCTGGAGCGGGCGTGATATCGTCCTTGGCGGCTTTGACGACACCGCCGCCAGGGCCGGCAGCCTGCCGCCCGCGCTGTGGCTGTTGTTGGCGCTGCTTATCAGCCATCTCGGTCTGATCTTGCTGGTCGCTTTGGGCAGCGGCTGGCCGCGCCGCCCACGCGAGCGCGCGCCTGAGATCGACCGTAATCCGACCGAGCGGCTGGCGCGCCGCTTCGTTTATGTGTTCGCGCTGGCGCCGGCAGCGATTGCCATCGCCATTGTGTTCGCCAGCGGGCGGCTCGGGCCGTTCGGGCATATCGCGCCGCTGGTCGTGCTTTCCGGCCTCGCCGTGGTGGTGCTGGCCGGCGACCAGGTGCTGCTTTATCGCGAGCGGCTGGTGTCGTCGGCGTGGCTGGGACTGCTGGTGGTGCCGCCGCTCATGGTCGTGATCGGCCTGGCAGTGCTGCCGTGGATCGCGGGCACCGATCTCCAGGTCGCGCAGCCGGCGAATAGGGAAGGGCGCTTCTTCGCCGGCAATTTCCAGCGCCGCACCGGCAAGCCGCTTGAATACGTCACCGGGGATGCACGCATCGCGCCGCTGGTGGCGCTCGGTGCATCAAGCCGGCCGCATGTCTATTTCGATTGGGCGCCGCAGCGCAGCCCGTGGGCGAGCGTCGCCGATATCCATGTGCATGGCGGCATACTGGTTTGGCCTGCCGCTGAAAAATCCACCACGCCGCCGGCCACGCTGAAGGCGCAGTTTCCCGACCTGGTGGCAGAAGTGCCGCGCTCGTTCGCACGCGCGGTGCAGGGCTTCCTGCCGCTCATCCGCCTGGGTTGGGCGGTGGTGCGGCCGCAAACGCCTTAGGTCGTGGCCATATAAATCGGCTGCCGAATGCCGACGTGGAACGCCGTATCCTTACCTGAGCGGACCAGGAATGTCCGCCCTCAACTAAAGCGCCGGAGCGGGCCCATGATCGATGGCACCCAGCCGGCCGTCAGCAGGCCGGCGCCGATCAGATCGATCCAGATCGAGGTGGGGAACAACAGGCAGAACGCGGCCACCCCGAACACGCCGCGCTGCCAGAGCGCAATGCGCCCGTGCACCGGCTCGGCATTCTGCACCATCATGGCCAGCGCCAGATAGCCCAACAGGTAGCCGAGCGCGCCGGTCACGATGTCATAGGTCGAGCCGTAGAGCAGCAGTTCCGGCGCATAGACGAAGCTGAACGGGATCAGCACCAGCGTGGCGCCGAACTTGAGCGCGGCAAAGCCGGTCTTCATCGGGTCCGAACCGGCGATGGCCGCGGCTGCATAGGCCGACACGCACACCGGCGGCGTGATGTTGGAAAGGCACGCGGCATAGAAGACCACCAGATGCGCGGGGATTTCCGGCACGCCGAGCTGGATCAGCGCAGGCGCTGCCACCACGGCCAGAATGATGTAGGAGCCGGTGGTGCTCGAGCCCATGCCGATGATGATGGAGATGATGGTCACCAGCACGACGGTGAGGAACAGGCTGCCGCCGGCGAATTCGATCAGCACGGCGGAGAACTTCAGCCCCAGCCCGGACAGCACGATGCCGCCGATGATGATGCCGAGCGTGCCGATGGCCGAGCCCGCCGAGGTGTTGTTGTGCGCGCCGGTGATCAGCGCGTCGATCACCTTGCGCGGGCCCATGCGCATGTCCTTGCGCCGGTAAGACAACACGAAGGCGGAAACCGTGCCCCAGAAGGCGCCGAAGTCGGGCGAATAGCCCATGAACAGCAGGCCGAGCACCACGATGAGTGGAATGAGATAGTGCCAGCCGCGCATGAGTACGGCGGAAACGCGCGGGATTTCCTTCTCGTCGAGTCCCTTGAGGCCGCTCTTCATCGCCTCGAGGTCGACCATGTAGAGCAGGAAGAAGAAATAGAGGAACGCCGGGATCACGTTCATCGCCGCGATCTTCAGGTACTCGGTCTCGGTCAGTGTCGCCAGGATGAACACGCCGGCGCCCATGATCGGCGGCATGAATTGACCGCCGGTCGAGGAGATGGCCTCGATGGCGCCGGCATGATGCGGCTTAAAACCGATACGCTTCATCAGCGGAATGGTGAAGCTGCCGGTGGAGACGACGTTGGCGACGGAGGAACCGGAAATCGACCCGAACAGCGCCGAGGTAACGACCGCGATCTTGGCGGGACCCCCGCGCCATTTGCCGGTGAGCGAGGTGCCGAGCTCCATGAAGAACTGGCCGGCGCCGCTCCCCTCCAGAAAGGCGCCGAAGATCATGAATGGGAAGACGAAGGTGGCAAACGTCGCGGCGACGACGCCGAACATGGCTTCCTGGGTCGAGAAGGTGAATTCGATGATGCGCGTGACGTCGAGGCCGGAATGGGCGAGCTTGCCCGGGAGATATTTGCCGAAATAGAGCTGGGCGAGAAACACGATGGCGATAAGCACCACGGTGATGCCGAGCACGCGGCGGCTGGTCTCCAGCATCACGACAATGCCGACGATGCCCATGACGAAATCCCACTGATTGGGATCACTGACCCGGTTGACGGCGTAGTCGACGTATTGATTGATCCAGTAGCCGACCGAAACGACGGCGGCGATGACCCAGAGGGCGTCGAACAGGCTGGGCCGGGTCTTGGGCGACGTCGGCAGCGCGGGGAACAGCAGAAACACCAGCACCGACGTCAGCATCAAATAGAAGCCGCGGTTGGATTCCGTCGACACCAGACCGAAGCCGGACGTGTAGAGGTACCAGAAGCTGAAGAAGATGGCGGTCGCCATATAGAAGAGCGCGACTGGACCGGAGAGGGTTCGCTCGCGCCCCTTGATCGGCTTGATCCAGCTCTCGCTTTGCGGCACGGCTTGCTGTGCGGCCATGGCGGCGCGCGGCTCCATCCAATTGGGCAAGAAAATCGGGCCGCCCGAACTAGCGGGCGGCCCGTCTGCGCGAGACGCTCGGCTTATTCCTTATAGAGCCCTTTGGACTTGTAGTAGGCGACGGCACCCGGATGCATGGGAACGCCGAGCTGATTGAAATTGTGGGTGTCGGGTTCCATTTGGCCCCAGGCCTTGTGACCGGCCGCGAGCCGCTTCTTGATGGCGGGCTGATAGACAAGTTCAAGAATGTCCTGCACGGCCTTGGCGGGCACGCGCTCATGCGCAACCCAATAGACGGTCAGGAATGGCAACTTGGTCGCGGGGACGCCCTTATACGTCGTTGCCGGCATGGTGTCGGGGACGTAGAAGGGGAACTTGCTCGTCACCATCTTCATTTCGCTGTCGGAATAAGGCAGCACGACCGCGCCCTTGGTCTCGGCGATCTCCTTGACCGCCGCGGCCGGCGCCGACGACTGGCAAAGCGCATCGATCTGCCCGTTGCCGAGCGCACGGCCGGCATCGGCGAAAGTCATGTAGCGCGCCTTGATGTCGCCGATCATGCCGACGGCGGTCAGCATGTTGTTGCAATTGAACACCGTGCCAGAGCCGGGCGGGCCCATGGCGACGGTCTTGCCCTTGAGGTCGGCGAGCTTCTTGATGCCGGTGGTCGGCAGCGTCACGAAATAGGTCGGGCCCTTGTAGGCCTTGGCCACGCCGCGCAGCATGGTGCCCTTGGCGCCGTCCTTGAACGGACCTTCCGGCTTCTGCGCCATGTAGACATGGGCGCCATAGACGATGCCCATGTCGAGCTCGCCCTTGATCAGGCGCTTGGCGTTCTCGGTGGAGCCGCCGGTGGTGACCTGGGTGATGTTGTACTGCGGCAGCTTCTCGGAAATGATCGTGCCGGCAGCGCCCACCATGTAGTACATCACGCCGCCGGGGTTCGAGCCGCCCCAGGCGATGTTAATCTTGTCTGCGGCTGACGCCGCTGACGAAAACGACAATGCGATCAGCATTGTCCATACAAATTTGTTTTTCATGGTATCGCCTCCCTTTGAACGCGCGGCCGAAGACCGCATCCATACATACCAATTCGCTCAATGCCGGAGAAGAGGCCGTTTACGACCTAGTGATAGCTCTCGCCCTCGCGCACCTTGCCGCGGAACAGCCAGTACACGAAGGCGACATAGCCGAGGATCATCGGCAACAGCACCAGCGTGCCGAGCAGCATGAAGATCTGGCTCGCCGGTGTCGCCGCGGTGTCCCAGATGGTCAGGTTGGGTGGCACCAGATAGGGGAAGTTGGAAATCACCAGCCCAAGATAGCCCAACAGGAATAACGCGATCGCCGCCAGAAACGGCGGCGCCTCGCGCCGCTCACCAATCCAGCGCCAGCAGGCGAAGGCGACGAGCGCGGTTACCGCCGGCACCGGCCACAGGAAGTAGAAATTCGGCAGCGAGAACCAGCGCGCCGCGATGCGTGGTTCGGTCAGCGGCGTCCACAGGCTGACCGCGCCCATGAAGGCGAGCACCGCCAGCAGCAGCACTTTGGCCTGGCCGCGAGCGCGCTCGGCCACCGGTCCTTCGGTCTTCAGCGTCAGCCAGGTGGCGCCGAGCAAGCCATAGCCGAAGATCATCGCCAAGCCGGAGAGAAACGCGAACGGCGTTGCCCAATCGAGCGCGCCGCCGGCGTAGGCGTCGTCGGCCACTTTGATGCCCTGGATCAGGCCGCCGAGGATGACGCCCTGCGCGAAGGCGGCGAGCCCCGAGCCGATCGCGAAGGCAAAATTGAGCCAGGTCTTGCTGCGCGACACGGTGCGGAATTCGAACGCCACGCCGCGGAACACCAACGCCAGCAGCATCACGATGACCGGCAAGTAGAGCGCCGGCATGATCACGGAATAGGCGAGTGGGAACGCCACGAACAATCCGCCGCCGCCGAGGACCAGCCAGGTCTCGTTGCCGTCCCAGAACGGCGCCACCGACGCCATCATCTGGTCGCGCTCGCTTTCGCTGCACGCGAACGGGAACAGGATGCCGACGCCGAGATCAAAGCCATCGAGGATGACGTACATGGCGACGGCGGTACCGATCAGGCTGGCCCAGATCACGGGAAGATACCATTCCATGATGCGATCCTTTCGAACGCGTTACCGGCGCTGCAACAGTCCGCCGCCGCCGTGAGCGGCGGAGATCGGAGCGCCGGCCAGATGTCGGGGCGTCTCGGATGGACCTTCCGGTCCGCGGTCGATCAGGCGGTTGATGTAGTAGATGCCGAACGAGAATACGACGCCGTAGGCGAGAACGAACAGCACCAAAGTCACAGCGATGCTGGCGCCGATCACCGGCGAGCTTGCGTCGGCGGTGCGCAGTATCTTTTCCACGATCCACGGCTGGCGTCCGCTCTCGGTGGTGATCCAGCCCGCCATTACCGCCACGAAGCCAACCCACCAGGTATGCGCCATGATCTGCAGATACCAGCGCGTCTCGAACAGGGAGCCGCGCCACCACAGAAAGGCGCCGAACAGCGCCGCTCCGATCATGAAGAAGCCGAGCGCCAGCATGATGCGGAACGCGAAGAACACAATCGCCACCGGCGGCCGGTCGGAGGGCGGCACGCTTTTCAAGCCCGTGAAGAGACCATGTAGCCGGTGGGTGAGGACAAGCGAGGAAGCATTGGGGATCGACAGCGCGTAGCGGTTGGTTTCCGTCTTTTCGTCCGGCCAGGCAAAGATGTGGAAGGCGCCGGGCTTGGTTCCGTCCCAGTGCGCCTCCATCGCCGCGATCTTGATCGGCTGATACTTGAGGGTGTCGAGGCCGTGCTGATCGCCGATTACCAGCTGCAACGGTGCCAGCACCGCCGTCAGGCCAATCGCCATGCGCAGCATGGTGCGGCCAGCCTCGATATGACGGCCGGCGAGCAAATAGCGAGCACCCACCGCCAGCACCACGAAGCCGGTGGTGAGGTAGGCGGCGTTGAGCATGTGTGCGAAGCGATAGGGGAAGGTCGGATTGAAAATCACCGCAAGCCAGTCGATCGGATAAGCGATGCCGTCCTTGAGCTCGTAGCCGGCGGGCGACTGCATCCAGCTGTTGGCCGACAGGATCCAGAACGCCGACATGGCGGTGCCGATAGCGACGATCGCTGCCGACAGCACGTAAAGCCAGGGCGGCACCTTGTTGAAGCCGAACAGCAGCACGCCGAGGAAGGTGGCTTCCAGGAAAAAGGCGGTTAGCACTTCGTAGCCGATCAGCGGCCCGACTACATTGCCGACCACCAGTGAGAAGCGGCTCCAATTGGTGCCGAACTGGTAGGACAGCACCAGGCCGGAGACCACGCCCATGGCGAAGGAGACCGCAAAGATGCGGGTCCAGAATCGCATCAGCTCGTGATAGCGCTCCTCACCGCTGCGCACCCAAAGCGCGCCGAGCGTGGCGATGTAGGCCGACAGCCCGATCGTAAAGCTCGGGAAAATAATGTGGAACGTGACGGTGAAAGCGAATTGCAATCGGGCAAGCAGGACAGGATCAAGATCCATCGCGAACTCCGATCGGGCGCCGCCCGGGGCGATCATAGTTCCAATCATGAAGTCTTGGCGAGCGGGTCGTGTTCCAATCCCTGCGCCAAATCGATGCGGATCGGGGCGGTCGCGGGTATCCACATCATCCACAGTCCGCCTGACGCCCTGCGGCAAGTCACGATAGGGTTGCCGCCCGGGCAGCCGAGGGGGGTTCAATGGTCAAGCGAGCCAAGCGGGTCAAGCGGCAGAGCGTGAAAGCAGCGGCGGCGCCAAGCGGCTACCAGCCGCAGATCGTACCCATGCTGGAGGGCTATTTCAGCCTCAAGGAGCACGGCACCGACATCCGCACCGAATTCATCGCCGGCGTGACCACGTTCCTGACCATGGTCTACATCGTGTTCGTCAACCCGGTGATCCTCGGCAAGGCCGGCATGGACCAGGGCGCGGTGTTCGTCGCCACCTGCGTCGCGGCGGCGGTCTCTACCTTCGTAATGGCGTTCTACGCCAAATATCCGATCGCGCTCGCGCCCGGCATGGGCATTAACGCCTTCTTCGCCTTCACCGTGGTGCTGACCTACAAATATACCTGGCAGCAGGCGCTGGCGGCGGTGTTCTGCTCTGGCGTGATATTCTTCCTGATCTCGGTTACCCGCGTCCGCCAATACGTGATCGATTCGATCCCGCACAACCTGAAGCTCGCAACCTCGGCCGGCGTCGGCCTATTCCTCGGCATCATCGCGCTGGAAGAGGCGAAGGTGGTGGTGGCGCAGCCGGCGACGCTGGTCACGCTCGGCGACTTGAAGGATCCGGTGGCGATCCTGATGTTGCTCGGCTTCGTGCTGATCGCGGGCTTAAACTACCGCCGCATCCTGGGCGGCACCTTGATCGGCATCCTCGCCGTCACCGTCATCGGCCTGCCGCTCGGTCTCGCCCAATACGGCGGCATCATGTCGCTGCCGCCGTCGCTGGCGCCGACCTTGCTGCAGCTCGATTTCTCGCGCCTGTTCGAGTGGACCTTCGCGATCGTGGTGTTCTCGATCCTGTTCGTGGACGTGTTCGACAATGCGGGCACGCTGATCGGCGTCACCCACCGCACCGGGCTGATGAAGGACGGCAAGCTCGCGCGCATGAAGCAGGCGCTGATCGCCGACAGTTTCGCCGCCATGTTCGGCGCCGTGATCGGCACTTCGACAACAACAAGTTATATCGAAAGCGCGGCCGGCGTCGCCGCTGGCGGGCGCACGGGCTTAACAGCGGCCTTCGTCGGCGTGTTCTTCCTGCTGGCGCTGCTATTTGCGCCGCTCGCCGGCATGGTGCCGGCCTATGCCTCGGCCGCCGCGCTGCTCTACGTCGCCTGCGTGATGGCGCGCGGCTTGTCCGAGATCGACTGGGACGACATCACCGAATATGCCCCGGCCGTGGTGACGGCGATCACCATGCCGCTGACCTATTCGATAGCCACCGGGATCGGGCTTGGCTTCATCACCTACACGTTGGCCAAGCTGATCGGCGGCAAGATCAAGGAGGCTTCGCCAGCGGTGATCGTGCTGGCGGTGCTGTTCGCCATCAAGTTTGCGGTGACGGGGTGAGCGGTCACACGCTGAGCGCCTTCTTGATCGCCAGGAAATCGCGCCAGGCGAAGCGCTTCTGCAACGGGCTGCGCAGCAGAAAGGCCGGATGAAAGGTCGGCATGGCGCGGATTTCGCGTTTGCCAGTGTCGAAGGTGAACCAGCGCCCTCTCGCTTTAGAAATGGGTTCATTGCTGGCGAGCAGCGTCTGCATCGACGGCTTGCCGAGGCACACGAGGATATCGGGATCGACCAGCTCGATCTGGCGCAGGATGACGGGCAAGCAAATCTGCGACTCCTGCGGCGTCGGCGTGCGGTTGCCGGGGGGCCGCCAGGGCACGATGTTGGCGATGTAGACCGAGGTGCGGTCGAGGCCGATCGCAGCCAGCATGCGGTCGAGCAGCTTGCCGGAGCGGCCGACGAAAGGCAGGCCTTCGATGTCCTCGTCGCGCCCCGGGGCTTCGCCGACGAACATCACGCGCGCATTTGGATTTCCATCGGCAAACACGAGCTGCGTCGCGGTCGCCTTCAGCGCGCAGCCGTCGAAGCGCTCGAGAATTGCGCGCAGCTCTTCGAGTGTCTGGGCGCTTTTGGCCGCTTCGCGCGCCGACACAGCGGCCTGGCCGGGCGAGGGCGGAGCAACCGGCGGCGCGGCGCGTCCCTTAGTTTCGAGGTCGCGCGGCAGCACGGCCTGCTGCTGCGCGCGGGCTGGCGGCGCGGGCGCGACCGCGAAGCGGTTCACCGGCTCCTCGCCGATGAGCGCATTGATGCCGGCTTCCTGGAAGAAGTCGAGCAGGTCGCGGGCGGCCTTTTCCTGCGCGGACGTCATGGTCGAGACCAAACACCCGCGCCGCGCGGCGTGCAAGCTGCGCTTCGAACTTGCAGTGGAGAATTCTATTCGGCCGCCTGCGCCGGCAGGTTCACTACTTCGCCGCGTGCCGGATAGTTCTTCTCGATGATGAAATCGATCGCGGCAATCAGGTCGGCGAAATGCGGGCGCGCGAACGGCATGGTCTGCACGCTGGCGCAGTAGAGCGTGCGGTCCGGCTTGATCAGGAACAGGCCGGGCTCGTTGAAGAAGCTCGTCTCCTCGATGCCGGCGGACGTCTTGCCGCGGCTGGTGGATATCCACAGGCCGAAGGCGCGCGCGGTGTGCAGATCGAGGCCATAGCCGATGCGCAGGTACTTAAGCCCCCATTCCGGTTTAGTGCGCTCGGCGCGCTCGGCAATGTCGGGGGAGATCGCGACCACCGAAACGCCGCGCTTCTCAAATTCCGGGAGCCTGGCCTCCAGATCGGTGAGCTGCTTGCGGCATTGCGGGCAATGCAGGCCGCGATAGAACGCGACAAGCGTGAAATTCTTCGGGTTCTCGGCCGCCAGGTCGAACTTGCCCCCGCCCGCGAGCGGAACGGTGAGCGAGGGGACCGGCTGGCGCGGAATGAGAGGCGTGATATCGGACATCGGCAATACTCCTTTTTGGAACGCGCACGAGCATAGCGCGCGTTCGCGTTGTGCCCAGAAGGGCTGGTTTCACACTTCAGTGAACCTATCGCAGGGCGAAAGGGTTCGACGGCCACATTGTCACGGCCGCAAAATCGTGGAACACATCCTGCATATAACGCATGTTGTAGAAGATTATTGCCAGGCCTGAACGGCTGGCGTGGCACAAGGCCGGGCCTCCGCAGAGGGAGCACATGAGCCAATCCGAGCTACCCGACCGCGAGTCGATGGAATTCGACGTGGTGATCGTCGGTGCCGGCCCGGCCGGCCTCGCCGCCGCCATCCACCTTAAGCAGATCAATTCCGATATCAATGTGGTGGTGGTGGAGAAGGGCTCCGAGGTCGGCGCGCATATTCTCTCCGGCGCGGTGATCGATCCAGTCGGCCTCGATCGCCTGTTGCCGGAATGGCGTTCCGAGGACACGCCAATCAAGACCACGGTTAGCGACGACCGTTTCTATTGGCTGTCGGCGGGCGGGGCGGTACGGCTGCCGAACATCATGATGCCGCCACTGATGAATAATCACGGTGCCTACATCGTCTCGCTCGGTAATGTCTGCCGCTGGCTGGCGACGAAAGCCGAGGCCCTCGGCGTGGAAATCTACCCGGGTTTTGCGGCATCGGAAGTGCTGTTCGCCGACGGCGGCGCCGTCGCCGGCGTCGCCACCGGCGACATGGGCATTGGCAAATCGGGCGCGCCCAAGGACTCATTCACGCGCGGCATGGAACTGCGCGGCAAATACACGCTGTTCGCCGAAGGCGCACGCGGCAATCTCGGCAAGCAGCTGATCGCGAAATTCGATCTCGGCGACGGCCGCGAGCCGCAGAAATTCGGGCTCGGCTTGAAGGAGCTCTGGCAGGTCCAACCTGAGAAGCATCGCAAGGGTCTGGTGCAGCACTCGTTCGGCTGGCCGCTCGACAATTCGACCGGCGGCGGCTCATTTCTTTATCATCTCGACGACAACCTGGTGTCGGTCGGCTTCGTGCTGCATCTCAACTACACCAACCCGTATCTTTCGCCCTACGAGGAATTCCAGCGCTTCAAGACGCATCGGCTGGTACGTAACACTTTCGCCGGCGGCAAACGGCTCGCCTACGGTGCGCGCGCCTTGACCGAAGGCGGTTACCAGTCGGTGCCGAAGCTGATATTCCCGGGCGGCGCGCTGATCGGCTGCGACGCCGGCTTCATGAACGTGCCGCGCATCAAGGGCAGCCACAACGCCATGCTGTCGGGCATGTTCGCCGCCGAAGCCGCAGCCACCGCGCTTGCGAGTGGCCGCAGCCAAGACGAGCTTGCCGGTTACGAGGCGGCCTGGCGCGGCTCCGCCCTCGGCAAAGACTTGTGGCGCGTGCGTAATGCCAAGCCGCTGTGGTCGAAATTCGGCACCTTTATCGGCATCGCGCTCGGCGGACTCGACATGTGGAGCAATACGTTTGGCTTCTCGCTGTTCGGCACGCTTCCGCACGGCAAGCCCGACTACGCCACGCTCAAGCCTGCGTCCGAATGCAAGCCGATTTCCTACCCCAAGCCGGACGGCACGCTTACCTTCGATCGGCTCTCTTCGGTGTACCTGTCCAACACCAATCACGAGGAAGATCAGCCACCGCACTTGGTCGTCAAAGACTTAGGGCTGCAGATGTCGTCCGAGCATGACGTCTATGCCGGGCCGTCGGCGCGCTATTGCCCGGCCGGGGTCTATGAATGGGTGGAGGAAGCGGGCGCCCCGCGATTCGTGATCAACGCACAGAATTGCGTCCACTGCAAAACCTGCGACATCAAGGATTCGAATCAGAACATCACTTGGGTGCCGCCCGAAGGCGGCGGCGGGCCGAATTATCCGAATATGTGACGGTGACCGGCCGCTCCCGGCCACGATGCTGCCGCTATCGGGGTCTTCAAGCTGAGGGAGCGGCCTCGACGGCTGTTCTTGCGGGGGCGGCGCAAAAAGGCCATTCTCGGCTCAACCTTGGCGGTAATCCGCGCCTATCGCGGATACCCGCCCTCATTGGAGCATCGCCCGTGATTTCTTCGAGCCTCGCCCGGTTTGTCGCCGGCAGCGCGCTGGCCGGCATTCTCGCGGCCGCGCCGATCACGCTTGCCGCACAGGCGCCGTCGCCGCGGGACCTTCGCGGGCTGACCGCCTCGGGCAGCTATCTGGCGGCCCGCCACGCCGGACAGATGCGCGACGCGCTTGCGGCCGCGGCCTATTACCGTGCCGCCCTCAAGCGCGACCCGAAGAACAACGAACTTCGAGACCGCGCCTTCCTGTCGCTGCTGGTCGGCGGCAGCGTCAACGAAGCCGAGCGGTTCGCAGAACGCATCGCGCAATCTGACAAGAGCGACCGCGTCGCCCGGCTGGTGCTGGGCGTGCATGCGCTCATGCAGAAGCATTATAAGACTGCGCGTCGTGACCTTGCGCAGTCGGTGCGTGGTCCGATCACCGATCTGACCGCGACGCTGCTGTCGGCCTGGAGCCTGTACGGGTCCGGCGATCCCAAGGGAGCCGTGGCGCAGATCGACCGGCTTACCGGGCCGGACTGGTACGCGATCTTCAAGGATCTGCACGCCGGCATGATCCTCGATCTCTCCGGCAACAAGAAGGAAGCCGGCAAACGATTCGCGCAGGCCTACAAGCTTGATGCCTCGGCGTTGCGGGTGGTCGAGGCTTACGGCAGCTGGACCTCGCGCAACGGCTCGCCCAAGGACGCGCAGAAGATCTTCGAGGCCTTTGGCAAGGTACTGCCGAACCACCCGTTGGTGGCTGCGGATCTGGAAAAACTCAAGCGCGGCGAGAAACTGCCGCCGCTGGTGGAAACCGTGCAGGCTGGCGCCGCCGAAGCGCTTTACGGGCTCGGCGCCTCGCTTGGCCGCCGCGGCGGCGAGGATCTCGGCCTCGTCTACCTCCAGCTTTCGCTCTATCTCGCGCCCAACCATCCGCTGGCGCTGCTTTCGCTCGCCGATCTCTATGAGGCGCTGAAGAAGCCGGACCTGGCGATCAAGGCCTATGAGCGCGTGCCGGCGAAATCGCCGCTGCACCGCAATGCGGCTATCCAGATGGCGTCCAATCTCGATTCGCTCGACCGCCCCGACGAGGCCGAAAAGCATCTCAAGTCGCTGATCAAGGATCATCCGAAGGACCTCGAAGCGATCATGGCACTCGGCAATATCCTGCGCGGGCACAAGAAGTTCGCCGAATGCGGCGACGTCTATTCCAAGGGCGTCGACACCATCGCGCATCCCGAGAAGGCGAACTGGGTGATCTTTTATTTCCGCGGCATCTGCTACGAGCGCTCGCATCAATGGCCGAAGGCTGAAGCCGATCTCAAGAAGGCGCTCGATCTTTTCCCCGAGCAGCCGCACGTACTCAACTATCTCGGTTATTCCTGGATCGATCAGGGCGTGAACCTCGACCAAGGCATGGATATGATCAAGCAGGCCGTGAAGCAGCGGCCGGACGACGGCTATATTGTCGACTCGCTCGGCTGGGCCTATTTCCGGCTCGGCAATTACCCGGAGGCGGTCAAGCAGTTGGAGCGCGCGATCGAGCTCAAGCCGGAAGACCCGACCATCAACGACCACCTCGGCGACGCCTATTGGCGCATCGGGCGCGTGCTCGAAGCGCGCTTCCAGTGGGCGCATGCGCGCGATCTCAAGCCGGATCCGGAAGAGCTGCCGAAGATCGAAGAGAAGCTCAAGAACGGGCTGGCCGACGAGACCTCGTCGCAGGCGAAAGCCGGCAAGAAGGACGGCAACGGCGGCTAGCGCCCGCCGGAGGCCTTGCCGCATGAGGGCCCCGCTCGTCGAAAAGGCTTGCGCCAAGATCAACCTGACATTGCGCGTACTCGGCCGCCGCGAGGACGGCTACCACGAGCTTGAGAGCCTGGTGGCGTTTGCCGAGCTCGGCGACACGCTCACCCTACAGCCGGCCGCAGACACCGCGCTCGAAATCTCCGGGCCATTTGCGCCCGCCTGTGCAACGGGTGCCGACAATCTCGTGCTCAAGGCGGCGGCGGCGCTGCGCCACCGCGTCGGCGGCCTTAAAGGTGGGCATTTCCTGCTGGAAAAGAATATTCCGGTGGCGGCCGGAATCGGCGGCGGCTCGGCCGACGCGGCCGCCGCCTTGAGGCTGCTCGCGCGCGCCAACGATTTCGCCCTTGACGATCCAAGGCTGCCGTCGGTGGCACTTGCCGTCGGCGCCGACGTGCCGGTATGCCTCGATCCGCGCGCGCGCGTCATGCGCGGCGTCGGCGATCTCTTGTCGGCGCCGATCGGGATGCCGTCGCTTCCGGCGCTGCTGGTCAATCCGGGCGTGCCGTTGGCGACGCGTGATGTGTTCGCCGCCTTCGCCGGCAGCGCGGGCAGCAAGACGGCATTGACGAATTTGCCGAGCGAGCGCGACGCGGCCATCGATTTCCTTGCCCGCTATGGCAATGATCTCACTCACGGTGCGATCGTGCTGGCGCCGGTCATCACCGAAGTGCTGATGGCGTTGCGGGCCTTGCCGGTCATGCGGCTGGCGCGCATGTCCGGATCGGGGCCGACCTGCTTTGCCCTGTTTCGCTCGCCCGGCGAAGCCGCCGCGGCGGCGCAAAGACTTGCGGCGGAGCGCAAAGACTGGTGGGTGCATGCCACCATTATTGGTTAGCTTGAAAATGCCGTTATTTACAGTAAGGGTTGGCCGGCCGGCGATTTGGCATTGGATGGGGCGGAGCAGATCGAAATGAAATTGTGGTGGGCGGTTATTGCGGTTGTTGTTCTGGGGGTGATTGCCGCCGATCCGGCGCTGGCGCGCGCGCGGCATAAGGCAAAGCCGCATTGCGTCGATCGGCCGTTCGAATTTTCCTGGAGCGGCTTTTGGTTCAACCCGCCGCCGGAATGGAACGGCTGCTCGCCGCCGGTCTATGTCAACGGCAAATTTATCGGCCAGGATCCCGACGCCAATATCCGCGCCCAGCTCAGGCGCGATCCGGCGACCGGTACCGCCTACGACATGTATTAAAACGCACGCGCGATGCAGAAGGCGACCGCGTCGATCAGCGCGGTCTTGATTTCCGACGCCGGCACCAGCGCCAGTGCATCGGTCGCAATCGCGCCGTAGTGGCGGGCGCGTCCGACCGTGTCCTCGATCGCGTGATGCCTGGCGATGAGCTCGATGGCGGTGTCGAGATCGCCGTCGCGGATGTCACCTTGGCCAAGGGTGCGGTTCCAGAACTCGCGCTCACCCGCCGTGCCGCGGCGGAACGACAATACCACCGGCAGGGTGATCTTGCCCTCGCGGAAATCGTCGCCCACGTTCTTGCCGAGCTTGGCGGATTTGCCGCCGTAGTCGAGCGCGTCGTCGATGAGCTGGAAGGCTAAGCCTAGATTCATACCGAACGAGCGGCAGGCGGCGAGCTCGGCCTTGCCCTTGTTCGCTAGCGCAGGTCCCACCTCGCAGGCGGCGGCAAACAGCTCCGCCGTCTTGGCGCGGATGACGCTAAGATATTCGTCCTCGTTGGTGGCCGTGTTCTTGGCGGCGCCGAGCTGCATCACTTCGCCTTCGGCGATCACCGCGGCGGCACACGACAGGATCTCAAGCGTGTGCAGGTTGCCGACCTCGACCATCATCCGGAAGGCCTGGCCGAGCAGGAAGTCGCCGACCAACACGCTCGCCTCGTTGCCCCAGAGCATGCGGGCGGCGAGCTTGCCGCGGCGCATGTCGCTCTCGTCGACCACGTCGTCGTGTAGCAACGTGGCGGTGTGCATAAACTCGACCGCGGCCGCGAGCTTGATGTGGCCGTCGCCGGGATAGCCAGAAAGCTTGGCCATCGCCAAAGTGAGCATCGGTCTCAACCGCTTGCCGCCCGAGGTAATGAGGTGGTTGGCGACCTCCGGGATCATGGTCACTTCCGAACCGGTGCGCGCCACGATCGCCGCGTTGACTCGCTCCATATCCGGTGCCACCAGTTCCGCGAGCCGATCGAGCGACGGGGCTTTCGGACTTTCGAACGGGACGACGACGGCCAAGACACTTCTCCGGATCATAAAGACGCGGTCAGCATAGAAACGCTGCGTTAACGCGGCAAGTACATTAGTCGTATAGCCGCAATTTGACGCAGCAGGCAGAGGGGCACCGGTTAGCGAAAAGCATTGCAAAATCGGCGGCCGCCAAAGCCGGCCGCCACGGCCGCTATAAGGTCGCCGTGCTGGTGCCTTGCTACAACGAGCAAGCGGCAATTGCGAAGGTTGTGAAGGACTTCCGCGCGGCCCTGCCGGGCGCCGCGATCTTCGTGTTCGACAATAATTCGACCGACAAAACCGCGGCGGTCGCCCGCGCCGCCGGCGCCGAGGTTTTCCAGGAGAAGCACCAGGGTAAGGGCTTCGTGGTGCGGCGCATGTTCACCGACGTCGAAGCCGACATCTACGTGCTAGTGGATGGCGACGCCACCTATGACGCGCCGAGTGCCAACGCCATGATCGCGCGGCTGCTCGCGGATCGGCTTGACATGGTGGTGGCGAGCCGCGTCGACCGCGAAAAGGCGGCCTATCGCGCCGGTCACCGCACCGGCAACCGAATGCTGACCACCTTCGTCGCAGTCACGTTCGGACCTACCTTCAAAGACATGCTGTCGGGCTACCGGGTGTTCTCGCGCCGCTTCGTAAAGTCGTTTCCGTTGCTGTCCTCCGGCTTCGAGATCGAAACCGAGCTCACCATCCACGCGCTTGAACTGGGGCTGGCGGTTGCCGAGATCGACACGCCCTATTACGCGCGGCCGAAAGGGTCGGCCTCCAAGCTCAACACTTGGCGCGACGGCTACCGGATCCTGCGCACCATCATCAAGCTCTATCGCGCGGAACGTCCCCTGGCATTCTTCACCGGCATCGGCATGGCGCTCGGCATCGCGTCGATCGGCATCGCGATCCCGGTCTTCGTCACCTACATGCAGACCGGGCTGGTGCCGCGGCTGCCAACCGCGATACTCTCGACTGGCCTGATGCTTCTAGCGTTCCTGTCGATCGCCATCGGCCTGGTGCTCGACACGGTGACGCGCGGCCGGCGGGAGGTGAAGCTGCTCGCTTACTTGTCCCATCGCGCGCCGGGCGAGGAATGCCGGCGCGCTCGCTAACGGCATCCGCCGACAAGCCAAGTCAAGGCGGCGCACGCATTTGCATCTTGCAGATGGGCAGATGTTCGAGCCGCTTTGCGTAGGGGTAAAGCCCGCAGAGCACCTCCGGCCCGTCGGTTTTGAACATATGTTTTACCGATTCGGCCTGACTGAAGACGATCGTGACGGCGATCAGCGTGACGCCGAGCGGGAAGGTCCATCGGTGATACTGCAACTCCACCAGATTCGTGATCAGCAAAGCGGCGGCAATGATGACGAGCGGGTCGGTGAACAGGAAATATTCCTGCTTCAATCCGCGGCTCATTCCGAACGTATCGATGCACCACACCGTCAGCATTAGGGACGCGACCTGCCAGACCAGCGTCCACCTGCGCCGGCGAATGGCGATTACCGTGGCGGCGATGACGAACCATTCGAGGAAAATCGTCGGCCGCGGCGATGACTCCAGGATAAATGTTCGCCGCGCGACGACGCCGGCCACCGACTCGATTAGAAAATGCAGCCCCTTGGCGTTGAAAATCGAGCCCTCGTCAACGAGTGCCGGCTGCGCACTCGACGCGATGTTGAACATCTGCTCCATGGGATGGAAGGTGACGACGACGTCATTGGGATGATAGCGCGCATAATGTGCGAGCAGACCGACCATACATCCTGCAATGGCGGCCAGCGCTGCCGTCAACGCTTCCAGCGTGGGCACCTTCCACAGCACGCAATAGGCCGCAAAGCCGAGGCCGATCCAGACCGCGATCACGCCCCAATAGGTCCTTGCGCTGAGCGACAGCGTCGGCAACTTGAGCGTGGCTGTGAAACCGGTTGACGGTCCGTAGCAAACAAGATCGGCCGCGAGAAATGCGGCCAAAGCCGCGATGGTAGCGGCCACCGCCAGGGCTGGCCATGCCAGGCGCGCCGCCGCCCAAAATCCGCGCTGATTTGCGGTATCGGGGCCGAATGGCAGTAAAAGAATCGGCAATGCGCAAATCAACAATACAACTTGAACCTTGTTCAGCATGGCCAGTGTAAGCAGCAGGCTTGCCAGGCCTACAACCGCCGGCCGCCACCAGCGCTGTCCGCGCGTCGCGACGACGACCAGCAATAGCAGCGCACAGTAGAATAATCCGGCGGCCAGAAGCTCGGTGCGCAAGGTGCGCATTTGCATGGCCATCCCGCCAGAATAGGCCAGCAGAAATGTGCCGAATATGGCAACGCGCCAATCACGTACCAGCGCTCGCAGTAGATAACCAAACGCCAGCACGAAGCCCATGGCGAAGATAAGCGAAAGCACGCGGCCGGCTTAAGTCGCTTCCGTCCAGGCGCGGGTGAATCCCGCCGCGTCGCTAACCGGCGGTAGATCCGAAAACGATGCGACCGGGATGATGCCGATACCATGCAGGACACGAAGCCACTCACTCAGCAGCAGGATCGACAGGTAACCGGGATGGTCGAAATATTCTTGCGGCAGGTGGCTATTGAGCAGGAAACTGTTGTAGACGATCAAGAAATCCATATCGGCGATGCGCCAATATGGATACCAGAGCCCGGCAATGAGTAACGAAAAAAGCATCCCCGCGCAGCCCGCAAGCAATCCCGGCCCCATTTGAACAGAATCAGCCGGCGGAACGGTGGCGAGGTTTCCCGGTTTAACGCCGCAAGCAAAATGCGCAGTACGCTGGATTTGAAATTTCGAAATTTCATTGTGCCGGCAATATGCCTGGCGCCGTGGTTTTAGTGAGATGATGGCAGACGCTAAAGAGCGCAAAGTGGTAGCCTATAAGCTGATGCGTTTAGGAGCAATGATATTGCTTGCCGCGGATAACTTGATTCCGGCAGCGCGAACAATACGCGCTAAAGCGTAAACAGGGATATACATGCGCGAACTCGTCCGCACCAACGACACGGTTCTGGTTTCGGCGATCGGCGCGTTGCTTAACGGCGCCAAGATTCCGCACATCGTGCTCGACCAGAACATGAGCGTGCTGGAAGGCTCGCTCGGCATCCTGCCGCGCCGCGTTCTGGTGGCGGAAGACGATGTCGGGCGCGCGCGCCGGCTGCTTACTGACGCTGGGCTCGCTCATGAGCTGCGTCCCGATGGCCGCTGAGCGCGGGCAAAGCGCAACCAGCGAAGACGCCGTGCTCGGCGGCCGCCTGCGGCTGCGCCAGCCGCTTAGCGGCCACCGCGTCGGCCACGATGCGATCCTGCTCGCCGCTGCAAGCGGCGGCCACGCCGGCGAGCATGCGGTCGATCTCGGCGCCGGCGTTGGCGCCGCCGGCCTGGCGCTGGCCGCGCGCGTGCCCGGGCTCAAGGTCACGCTGGTCGAGATCGACGCCGCGCTTGCCCGGCTTGCCGCTGAGAATGCGCGCCTCAACCAGCTGGACGGCCGGGTGCGGGCGGTGGCTTGCGATGCCGAAGACCTGGACGCGCTCGCCGCCGCCGCGCTCGCCGCCGACAGCGCCGACCGGGTGCTGATGAACCCGCCGTTCCATGACGCCAGCCGGCACAATGTTTCGCCCGATGCGGGCCGGCGCCGCGCCCATGCCGGCGATCCCGGACTGCTGCGAAGGTGGATTGAGAGCGCCGCAGTGCTGCTCAAGGCGGATGGCGCGCTGACCCTGATCTGGCGGGCCGACGAGCTGGACGTGGTGCTCGGCGCGCTCGCGCCTGCCTTCGGCGGCATCGCGGTGCTGCCGGTTGCACCGCATAAAGGCGCCGCGGCCATTCGCGTGCTGTTGCGCGCGGCAAAGGGCGCCATGGCCAAGCCGATCCATCTTCCCGCGCTGGTGCTCAACGATGCGCAAGGGAGGCCGACGCAAGGCGCCGAGGCCGTGCTGCGCGGCGGGCAACCGTTAACTCTTGCGGACGAATAACCGCCGGCGCCACCGGCCGCCTAGAATTTACGCCGTCCGCGCACGAATTCGCGCCAGCGCCGGTCGATCAATTGGCGCCGCATGCGGTTCAGGCGGCCGTCGCTCAGATGCGAAAAGCCAATAACCGTGCCGATGAGCAGGAACAGCAGTGCGAGCTTGTGATCCATCGATCCGCCTCTTTGCAAAGCCACCGCCACGGGTGGCCCCGACCGCAATGCAAAAACTATTCCAAGGCAAAATAATGAGCGGTTCGTGGCGCTTCAGAGACTTTGACTTAGACGGCAAGGACTGCGTAACTGGCCCGTAAACATCTGGGCAATTTGAAGCAATGCCAAATATCTTTAGCCGAGCGTTCGATCTGCTACGCATGCTGCTGCCGGCGCGCTTCCGCGCCGACATCCCCATCGTTCCGGTGGTGCGGCTGAGCGGTATCATCGGGGTGGTGACGCCGCTGCGGCCCGGGCTGATGCTGTCCACCATCGCCCGCTCGCTGGAGCGCGCCTTTGCCGTGCGCCGCGCGCGCGCGGTGGCGCTGGTGATCAATTCGCCGGGGGGCTCACCCACCCAATCGCACCTGATCTTCCGCCGCATTCGCCAACTGGCCACGGAGAAGAAAATCCCGGTGCTTGCCTTCATTGAGGACGTAGGTGCTTCCGGCGGCTACATGCTGGCCTGCGCCGGCGATGAGATCATCTGTGATCAATTTTCGATTGTCGGCTCGATCGGGGTGGTCGGCGGCTCGTTCGGCTTTCCCAAGCTGATGGACAAACTCGGCGTCGAGCGCCGGCTCCACACCTCGGGCGAGAACAAGGCGATGCTCGATCCGTTCTTGCCCGAGAAGCCGGAGGACGTGAAGCGCCTCAAGGCCATCCAGAAGGACATCCACGAGCACTTTATCGCGCTGGTCAA
The DNA here is from genome assembly GCA_964563195.1 of uncultured Undibacter sp. Lineage (GTDB taxonomy): Bacteria > Pseudomonadota > Alphaproteobacteria > Rhizobiales > Xanthobacteraceae > Pseudolabrys. Next base: position 25,720 of record CAZLWN010000025.1, read on the forward strand.
GGAGCGCCGCGGCGCCAAGCTGCACGGCACCGACAAGACGCTGTTCTCCGGCGAATTTTGGGCGGCGCGCAAGGCGATCGAATTGGGTCTGGCCGACGGCATCGGCGATCTGCGCTCAACCTTGCGCGAGCGCTACGGCGAGAAGGTGCGCATGCCTTTGATCATGGCCGAGCGCAGCCTGTTGGGCCGGCGATTGCCGGGGGTGGACGTCGCCGAAGCCCTGGCACAACAGGCCGGTCTCGCCGACGATCTGATTTCGGCACTGGAGGCACGCGCGCTGTGGTCGCGCTACGGGCTCTGAACGGGTCGCGAAATTGCCGTGATTGGCTGTAAAGTTCCACGGGTCATCGCAAGGAGCTCGTCATGCCACCGATTCTACTCTCGCCGCTGGTGAAATGGACGCTGGCCGCCGTGGGCGGGGCCATGGTCGTGCATTGGGTGGTCAAGGAAGCGCGCCGGGTCAACGAAGAGCTCGACCGCGCTAAACGCGCGGCGAAGATTTCCGATCGCGAGAAGATGCCGAAGTTGCGGCGCGATCCGGCGACCGGCGAATATCGGCCCTAGCCGACCTTCATAAATTGTGCGGGAACGCCGCCAGCCGTTTCAGCGGCTGACGCTCTGATTGTTGGTGACGAGGGCACCAAAGAACAGCACGAAAAGCACCATCCCGACCATTTCGAACGCCAACATGCATTTCCTCCGACATCATGCCTTTCGTTCTATTTGGTCGAGTCATTACCGATTTCGTTTCAATGCTCGGTAAATAGTTGCCGTCTTGACCCCCTATGGGGCCGCCGATAGGGTCCAAACCCATTCCCGTGCTTAATAATTCGTATCCTCACGATGGCTGAAGCCGATCTTCTCGCCAGGGACCGCCTGCGCCAGGGCAGACTGGATCCCGCACGCTCGTTCCAGGACCTGATTCTGGCGCTGCAACAATACTGGGCGAATTTGGGCTGCGTGATCTTGCAACCCTACGACATGGAGGTGGGGGCCGGCACCTTCCACCCGGCCACCACTTTGCGTTCACTTGGCCCTAAGCCCTGGCGCGCCGCCTACGTGCAGCCCTCGCGCCGCCCCAAGGACGGCCGCTACGGCGAGAATCCGAACCGGCTGCAGCACTACTACCAGTTCCAGGTGACGCTGAAGCCGTCGCCGTCCGACATCCAGGAGCTTTATCTTAACTCGCTCAGAACCATCGGCATCGATCCGGCGGTGCACGACATCCGCTTCGTCGAGGACGATTGGGAAAGCCCGACGCTGGGCGCCTGGGGGCTGGGCTGGGAATGCTGGTGCGACGGCATGGAGGTGACGCAGTTCACCTACTTCCAGCAGGTCGCCGGTTTCGAATGCGCGCCGGTCACCGGCGAGATCACCTACGGGCTGGAACGCCTCGCCATGTACGTGCAGGGCGTCGACAACGTGTTCGCGCTCAATTTCAACGGCGGCGAGGGCGCGGAGAAAGTTACCTATGGCGACGTGTTTCTGCAGGCCGAGCAGGAATATTCGCGGCACAATTTCGAATTCGCCGACACCGCCATGCTGTTCGAGCAATTCAAGATGGCTGAATCAGCCTGCCAGAAATACCTCGCCGATGGCTGGAGCAAAGACAAGAAACGCCACCTGATGGCGCTGCCGGCGTATGACCAGTGCATCAAGGCGAGCCACCTGTTCAACCTGCTCGACGCCCGCGGGGTGATCTCGGTCACCGAGCGCCAAAGCTATATCTTGCGCGTGCGCGAACTGGCCAAGGCCTGCGGCGAGGCCTGGCTCAAGACCGAGGGCGGCGGAGCGGCATCATGAGCGAGCCCGAGATCGGCGGCCGAGAGCCGGTGACGGTTGATATCGTCGCGGGCGAAACCTATTGGTGGTGCCGCTGCGGGCGCTCGCAGAGCCAGCCGTTTTGCGACGGCTCGCACGAGGTCACCGATTTCACGCCGCTGGAATGGACCGCAAAACGCGCCGGCAAGCGCAATTTCTGCACCTGCAAGCGCACCAAGACGCCGCCGTTCTGCGACAATAGCCACTTGAAGCTATAATCGACGCTTCCGATTCGCCGGGCGACGAACGTCATGCTGCTCTGGGTCATCCTCGCGGTCGTTGCGGCGACGGTCGTTTACGCGATCGTCGTCTTCAACGGCCTGGTGCGCACGCGCCAGATGGCGAACGAGGCTTGGAGCGGGATCGACGTCCAGCTCAAGCGGCGCTCCGACTTGGTGCGCAATCTGGTCGACACCGTGAAGGGCTATGCGGCTCATGAACGCTCGGTGCTGGAAGAGGTGACGCAGTTGCGCGGGGCGGCGCGCGCGCTGCCGGAAGGCGACGTCGCGGCCCGCGCCCGCGCCGAGACCGCGCTGTCGCTCTCGCTCGGCCGGCTGTTTGCGCTGGCCGAGAATTATCCCGACCTAAAAGCCAGCGCCAATTTCCTCGAATTGCAGCGGCAATTGAGCGCGCTGGAGAACGAGCTGCAGATGGCGCGGCGCTATTACAACGGCGCGGTGCGCAATCTCAACGTGCTGGTGCAATCCTTCCCGAGTAACCTGATCGCCGGTATGTTCGGCTTTGGCCCGCGCGAATATTTCGAGCTGGCGGATGCGGGCGAGGGCGCCGTGCCGCAGGTCAATCTGGCGCCGGCGTCGCGATGACGACGGCATCGCGCATAGCGGCGACAGCGCGCGCGGCATTTTCCTGCCTCGCGATCGTCATTGCCCTCACGCTCGGCGCTACCGCTGTGCGTGCGGCCGAGGTCATCCACTCCTTCGTGTCATATGTCCAGGTCGCCAAAGACGGCGAACTCACCGTCACCGAGACCATTCGCGTGCGCGCGGAAGGCCGCGCCATCAAGCGCGGCATTTATCGCGACTTTCCGCTGACCTTCAAGGACGCCAACGGACGATTGCACGAGGTGACCTTCAGCCTTCTCGGCGTCAGCCGCGACGGCAAGCCGGAGCCCTATCATACCGAGCACCGGCGTGGCTTCATCCGCATCTATGCCGGCAGCAAGGATGTATTTATCAGGCATGGCGACCACACTTACGAATTTCGCTACCGCACCGATCGGCAAATGCGCTGGTTCGACGGCAAGCCGGAGCTGAACTGGAACGTCACGGGCAATTTCTGGGATTTCCCCATCGCCGAGGCGACCTATTATCTTCCGCTCGTCGATCATGCGCGCCCAATGCGCTGGACAGCCTTCACCGGCCGCGTCGGTGTGCGCGGCACCGCCTGGCGCGGCGCCGTCGGCAATGACGGCGCGCTCACGGTCTCGACGACTCGAACTCTTTCCCCGGGCGAAGGCTTAACCGTCGTCGCCGAGCTGCCCGAAAGCGCGGTCGATCCGCCGAGCCCGTCCACGCTGCTGTGGTACGAGTTCCTCGACAACCGCCGCTGGATTTTCGCTTCGGTCGGTTTCATCGCCGTGCTCGGCTATTACTTCGCCGCCTGGAGTGCAGTCGGCCGCGACCCAAGATCCGGCACCATCATTCCGCTGTTCCATCCGCCGGCTGGCATCTCTCCGGCGCTTGCCAACTACATTCGCGACTGGGGCCTCGGGCGCGAGAAGTGGCGCGCTTTCACCGCGGCCTGTTTGTCGCTGGCCGTGCGCGGCCTGCTCCGGTTCGAGCAATTCGCCGACACGTTGACGCTCAAGGCGACGGGCAAAAAGCCGGACGACGGCTTTGCCAGCCTGCCGCCGGGTGAGGGCGCGATTTATACCTGGGTCGCCGAGCACGACGGTAGCGCCACCATCGACAGCAGCCACGGCACGGCGGTCGCCAAGGTGGGCACCGCGTTCACCACCAGCATCGAGAGCGAAAACCGCAACAAATTCTTCCGCCGCAATCTCGGCTACGTCATCGCCGGGCTTATCATGACCGGGCTGGTGGTGTTCGGCGTCGTCACGTCGGGCGGCCTAGACAGCGATGAATTTGTCATCCTGTTTACGATGGCCTTCGGCGGCTTCTGGCTTGGTATTTTCCTGGTGCCGCTGCTGATGTCGATGTTCCGCGCCAGCGGCTTCGTGCGGGTGGTGCGCATCGCTATATCGCTAGTCTTCCTTGGCGTCTTATCCTCGTTTGCACTGACCATCGTGCGCGGGATCTTTCCCGACGGCCCTGGCACGGTACTGCCCGTCGCGTCGGCCTTTATTTCGAACTACCCATTCCCGTTTGTGCTGGTGGCGGCCTTCACCACGCTCAACGGGCTGTTCACCTACCTTATGCGGGCGCCGACCGCGCTCGGCCGCCCGATCATGGATCAACTCTCCGGCTTCCGGCTCTATCTGGAAACCGCGGAGGCTTATCGCCTTAACGCGCAGGCGCCGGAGCTGACCGCCGAGCGCTTCGAGGCGCTGCTGCCCTATGCAGTCGCGCTCGACGTGGAAAAGCCGTGGGCGCAGGCTTTTGAGGCGGCGTTGCGCCGCGCCCATCCCGGCGACGCCGACCCGATGCGGCACTATCAGCCGACTTGGACCAGCAGCGGCAGCTCTTGGTCGAGCGGCAATTTCGGCAGCGCGGTCGCCGCCAGCGTGGGAAGCGTCTCCAGCGCGCTGGCAAGCGCGGTGCCGGTGTCGTCCGGCTCCTCGGGCTTCTCGGGCGGCGGCGGCGGCTCCGGCGGCGGCGGTGGCGGGGGCGGCGGCGGCTGGTGATCGCGCGCGGCGTGGGTGACAGCGGCCAGCCGCCTTGCTAGGCAAGCCCCGACTTCAACGTCTCACGCCTTGATCGCACGCTTTGGCCGCCATGCCTGACCTTCTGCTTGAATTTCTGTCGGAGGAAATCCCCGCGCGCATGCAGGCGCGCGCCGCCGAAGACCTGCGTAGAATCGTCACCGACCGGCTGGTGGCGGCCGGGCTCACCTACGAGGGCGCCAAGGCTTTCGCCGGCCCGTGCCGGCTGACGCTGTCGGTGCACGGCGTGCCGGCGCGCCAGCCGGACATAAGGGAAGAAAAGAAGGGCCCGCGCGTCGGCGCGCCCGAAAACGCCATCGCTGGTTTCCTCAAGAGTGCCGGCTTGAAATCGGAAACCCGCGCGTCGGCGCGCCCGAAAACGCCATCGCTGGTTTCCTCAAGAGTGCCGGC
>CAZLWN010000025.1:30893-33757 GCA_964563195.1 uncultured Undibacter sp.
CCCGCGCGTCGGCGCGCCCGAAAACGCCATCGCTGGTTTCCTCAAGAGTGCCGGCTTGAAATCGGTCAGCGAAGCCAAGGTGCAGCCCGACAAGAAGGGCGACTTCTACGTGGCGCTGATTGAAAAGGCAGGGCGGCCGGCGCTCGAAGTGATCGGCGAAATGTTGCCCGAAGTGGTACGCGGCTTTCCGTGGCCGAAATCCATGCGCTGGGGCAATGGCAAGCTCACCTGGGTGCGGCCGCTACATACGATCGTCGCCACTTTCGGGCCTGAGTCAGAAGAGCCGGATATCGTTCCATTCGAAGTCGGCGGCATCAAAGCCGGGGATGAAACCCGCGGCCACCGCTTCATGGCGCCGGGCGCGATCAAGGTGCGCCGCTTCGACGACTACGTCGCCATGCTGCAGCGGGCCAAGGTCGTGCTCGATGCCGGCCGCCGCGCGGAAATGATCCACGCCGACGCCAAGAACCTCGCCTTCGCGCAAGGCTACGAGCTGGTGGAGGACGAAGGGCTCTTGGCCGAGGTCGCTGGCCTGGTGGAATGGCCGGTCACGCTGATGGGCGAGTTCGACCAGGCGTTCCTGGCGATCCCCGACGAAGTAATCCGCTCCACCATCCGCAACAACCAGAAATGCTTCGTGCTGCGCGATCCGCAAAGCGCCAGCCTGGTCAACAAATTCATACTGGTTGCCAACGAAGAACCCGCCGACGGCGGCAAGGCGATTATCGCCGGCAACGAGCGCGTGATCCGCGCCCGGCTCGCCGACGCCAAGTTTTTTTACGACACCGACCTGAAGACCAAGCTGGAAGACCGGCTGCCAAAATTCGATCAGATCGTGTTCCACGACAAGCTCGGCTCGCAGGCCGAGCGCATCAACCGTATCGAGGCGCTCGCCAGCACGCTCGCCTCGCTGGTCGGCGCCGAGACCGGCAAGGCCGAGCGCGCCGCACGACTGTGCAAGGCCGATCTGCTCACCGACGTGGTCGGCGAATTCCCCGAATTGCAGGGTCTCATGGGCCGCTACTATGCCGAGGCGCAGGGCGAGGACGAGGCGGTCGCACACGCCATCGAGGATCACTACAAGCCGAAGGGCCTGGACGATCTGGTGCCGGGTGATCCGGTGGCGATTGCGGTGGCGCTCGCCGACAAGATCGACACGCTCGTCGGTTTCTGGCTGATCGGCGAAAAACCCACTGGCTCGAAGGACCCCTATGCGTTGCGCCGCGCCGCGCTCGGCGTCATCCGCATTGTCATCGAGAACGAATTGCGGTTGCCGCTGCGCGTGCAGCTGTGGCGGCATTTCGGCGCGGTCGGCCGCGACGAGGTGCTGGCCGAGGCCATCGCGCTTCTGCATCCGCTGCACGAGCAGATCGTGAAGCTGAGCGCGACCGACATCGAGCTCGCGGTGAAGCTGGAAGTGCTGGTGTCGGAAAAGAGCCGCCAGGTGACCGGGCCGATGCTGGTGCAGGCCCATTCCTACCTGCATCAAACTCACGATCTGCTGGCGTTCTTCGCCGACCGGCTCAAGGTGCAATTGCGCGAGCAGGGCGCCCGCCACGATCTGGTCGACGCGGTGTTTGCCGTCGGTGGCCAGGACGATCTGCTCATGGTGGTGCGCCGCGTCGAGGCGCTCGGCAAATTCCTCGACAGCGACGACGGCAAGAACCTGCTCGCCGGCGTCAAGCGCGCGACCAATATCATCCGCATCGAGGAGAAGAAGGACAAGCGCGAATTCCTGGGCACGCCCGACGCCAAGCTTTATCGCCTCGCGGAAGAAAAGGGGCTGGCCGAGGCGATCACCGCCGCCAAGAAAAATGCCGCCACTGCCATCGCCAAGGAAGACTTCGCCACCGCCATGAGCGCGATTGCCGTGCTTCGTCCCAAGGTAGATGCCTTCTTCGACAAGGTCACCGTCAATGTGGACGATGCGCCTTTGCGCGAAAACCGCCTCAAGGTGCTCAACGAAATCCGCGAAGCCACGCGCGCGGTGGCGGATTTCTCCAAGATTGAGGGATAGCGTCGCCGCTCGGTGGAAACCGGCGCAACCGAACGCTGTTGCTAATTCTGACCAACACGGAGAGGCCATCATGGTCATTGGCATCGCTCATCTGCAACCTGTCGTCGCGCTCATCGCCGGCATTCTCATTCTCATCGTGCCGCGCCTGCTCAACTACATCGTGGCGGCCTATCTGATCCTGATCGGCCTGCTCGGTCTTGGCGTTATCCATTAGGAGATTTACGGGCTTGCGCCGGCTTGGCCGGCGGTGTTCTTAGGGGCGGCCCGTCCACTCAGGCTATTTCCGACCCATGGCTAAACGCAAATCCTCGCGTGTCAGCGCAAAAGTAAAAAAACAAGCGGTGCGAAAGGCCTCGCGCGCCGCGTCCAAGGCCTCCGCGCGCGCGGCGCAAAAGCGTGCCAAAGGCAATTGGGTCTATGGCTTCGGCGACGGCCACGCCGAGGGCAAGGCCTCGATGCGCGACATGCTCGGTGGCAAGGGCGCCGGCCTTGCCGAAATGGCCAAACTCGGCCTGCCGGTGCCGCCCGGCTTCACCATCACCACCGAGGTCTGCACCTACTACACCGCTCACAACCGGCAGTATCCGAAGGGTCTCGAAGCCCAGGTCAAGAAGGCGCTCGGCAACGTCGGACGCATCGCCGGCAAGCGCTTTGGCGACAAAGCCAACCCGCTCCTCTTGTCGGTTCGTTCCGGCGCGCGCGCGTCCATGCCCGGCATGATGGACACCGTGCTCAATCTTGGTCTCAATGACCAAACTGTGGAGGCGCTGGCGAAAAAATCCGGCGACCGCCGTTTCGCCTATGACAGCTACCGCCGCTTCATCACCATGTATTCCGACGTGGTGCT
>CAZLWN010000026.1:0-33485 GCA_964563195.1 uncultured Undibacter sp.
GCTTCGGCTTGGCCGGCTTGGCCGGCATGGGCGCCGGCGGCGGCCCTTGCGGCATCGGCGCGCTGGCGAGATCGCCGGCGATCGAGCCGACCCGCGCACTGCCGCGTGGGGGCGCAGGAGCAGCCGGCGCGGGCTCAGGCGTCGGTTGGGCGGCGGCCGCTTCCGGCGCCGCCGCCGGCACCGGTCGCACGGCGGCGGTGCAGCGGCCAAAGGCATCGACCAGATCCTCAGGCGCGACCGGCCCGTGAGGGCCAAGCTCGGCGGTCTTGGTGTGACGGCTGATTTTCGCCCAGTCCGGCGTGTGAATGACGGGCTTATTGAGAAAATTGCCCTCTTTGATTTCATCGAGCATTGCGCCATCGCTCGAGCAGCCGCCCGCGGCCGCGGCAAGGGCCACGGTCACGGCAAACGCTGTGCTTGAAAAGGCGCCACGGCGCGGCAAAAACGTCTCCCCCGGCTGATCTATCTGCTTGTCCCTTAAGCCGGATTTTGCGTCATCACAATGGCGCCCGGCAAGCGCCGGTCTATATGAGGGATAGCGGCGGGACCTTCTCGGTCGGCCATTGGCGCATAGGCCATTGGCCGAGCGCCATCGCCCGTATTCTTTGGGGGGCCCCGGGCAGGCCCGACTTCCTTTTTCCGCCTTCGCCCTGGCGGGCTACGGCGGATAAGCCGCCCGCCCCGGAAGAACCGGGGGCGCGCGGGACGCCAAGGGCCCAGCTGGACCCGCGAGCCTCGACGCCTCGCGACACCGAGGCTTGTCGAAACCGATAGTACCGCAAGTCCGCTAAAACCCAAGGCGTCCCGCGCGCGGTGTTTGAAGGCTTGCTCCGCGTCGCCTCCGGTGGACTGACCTTCCAGGCGACCCGCCTCTCCTTTCGAATTGGAAGGCCGCCTATCCACCGCTTTGGGCCCGCATGGCGCTCCGCACGTCTGACCCGCGCCGACCGCCACCGTCAGCGAGGCCCCGTGGCGCGCGGCTGGCGCGCCGGGACGAAGCGGCTTGGACCGCCGGGCAGATACGCCGCATCTCCGACGCATCCGGATTTCCCGGCCACCGCTCCCCGCCCCGCATCTGAAGATGCTGTACAAACACCCCCGGCAACGGGGCGGGATAATAGGATTATAGTGGAGATTATAACCTTGACAAAGCAAGGTACTCCACATAGTCAAGCGACCGCCCCGGCCAACGTCGGGGATGGCGCGCCCGATTTGGAAAGGGTCAGCAAGATTATTGCTGACCACTTTCGCTCTCGCTGGGGTCAGGGCGCGCCCGTGACCATGGATGAGGCTCGCGTGCTGGGTCGAGAGATTTTAGGTTTGCCATAAAAAGGGCGTCGTCGATAAACGGACGCGTGAAATCGAATAATTTGGAATACTCAAGCTTGAGGCGTTCTATAATGTTCGTGAAATCTTGTTTTTTCCAGACCCGAATCTTTTTCTGAAAGTCGAGACGTAATTTTTTGGAGGCCGGTGCGTTGCGTTCGTCCATCAATTCAACATGGAGCAACACAGTCTCTCGAATATCCGCCCATAGCAGGGCGTCTGGATAAAGTGGGCTGACACCCCATGCACCATGGATAGCATGATTTCTTTCGCCGTAACGCTCATTAATCGCCCTTAGTATTTTCTGGAATTCTTCCCGCTGTTCTGGCCAGAGTTTAAGACCGCTGATTGCATCAATGGCTGCGCGTTTTGCCCCGTCGTTAGTTATGGCGAAGAAAATCGAAATTCCCGTTCTTGCTTCGCCGCCCAGAAGCGCCGCCAGGAAAGCTGCTGTTCGTGCCTCGATCTCGTTCCATTGTGCGGATATACCGGCGACGTGGGCCGCTAATTCTGGCCTTTGCAAAATTGCTTCTGGGCTGAAGTCAAAACTGATTAGATGGCTGTAGTGGATGGGTTGAGGCATGGCTAAATCCATTAAAAAGTCCGGGGATATTGAGTTGGCTTCCAACGCGTGGTCGCGTTTTGAGCGCGCTGTTGACGTGGTGGCGAAAAGCCCGCCGCAGCACCGCACTAAAAAGAAAGTCAAAAGACGCAAGGCAAAGAGGCGGAAATCCGCCTAAGCGAATTTCGCGCCTCCCTGTTTACATCAGGGTCTTAATGATTGCGGCGATGCCGAAGAGGCAAAGTGCAACATTGATCCTGATTTCAACGGTGACACGAGGTCTCATTTCTGATGCCCCCGGGTCACGCCGGCGCGACCCAAAGGGTTGCGTCAAACGTCCGGGCGTTGCGAATAAGCCGTCGCTCGCCGGTCTATCGGCCCACTCTTGGCGTTCGCGAACCGCCGCCAGTGGTCCCATGTCGCCCCCGATGGTCGTTGAAGATAGCTCGCAGCATCGCTGGCGGCGTCTTGAACGGTTCGGGCCATGGGCCTGCAGGCTGGTCCTATGGGTTGCCCGCGTTGCGAGCGCGGGGCCAGTCGGGGCCGCAGGTTGAACCAAGAGTGGGCCGATACTACCGCCTGAGTCGAGTCCCTATTCATCGGGCTTTCGGGGCTGCCAATAGCGCACAAATTTCGGCTTTGGTTTCTTGGACTTAAAGCGCCTCTTTCGCCAGCGCATAAAACGCACAGCTTGCTTGCTAAAATCAGACTTGGTGAGGCCGTCGATAGGTCAAGCGCTTGCCGACGATTTCAGCCGCCAAGGTCTGAGCGCGATCAGCGTCATTGAAGCCAAGGGCAACGCGATTGTTATAGCGAAAATCAAATTCCGCTAGATAGCGATGCAGGTGCTTTTCGCTGCAATGCTGGTACGTGCCGCGCATACCGCGCTTGAACACTGAGAAATAGTTTTCAACCGTGTTCGTGGTCACGTTGCCGCGCACATATTCGCCAGCGGTATGCTTGACGCGCTTATGGCGGCGCACGTCCATCAAGCCTTGAACGTATAGGCGGCTTTCATCGGTATGAACGTGGGTTTCGCGCTCGACGTTCTCGCGCACGATGCCACAGACCGTATTCTGATCGGCTACGGCCACATGGAACGAACGGACTTGGCCGCCGCGCTCGACAAGCGCCAGAATGGGGCGATTGTTGAATATCTTGCCGCGCTTCGTGTAGGGGCGCTTGCGCTTAGGAGACACGCGCAACTCTTCGGCGCGGCCAAAATAGGTTTCATCGGCCTCGACGACTTTGCCGCGACCGCCAAGCGGCTCTAGGCCGCCGGAGCGCATTGCTTCACGCAAGCGGTGCATCATAAACCATGTTGATTTGTAGCTGACGCCCAACATGCGGTGAACTTGATGGGCGCTGATGCCCTTCTTGCTGGCGGTCATCAGGAATAGCGCCGCGAGCCATTTGGTCAACGGGATTTTGCTGCGTTCAAATACGGTTTTGACGGTGACCGTGAATTGCTCGCGGCACTCGGCACACTGATAGAGGCCCGCGCGGTGGGCTTTGCCCCCTAGCGCGCGGATTTTGCCCTGATCGGCATTGCCGCAATGGGGGCAGGTTGGGCCTCCCGGCCAAACCCGACGCTCCAGCCACTCGCGGGCTGCGGTCTCGTTCTGGAAGATTGGATTTTGGAGATTTGCTGACATGTCTAGGTCTTCTTTTTGGACACGCGAGCGTCTAGCTCAGGCGCTTTCTGGAGTTTGCGATCAATCTCGGCGTAGATACGGGAAAGTTGCCGTGCAGGTATGGTCACCGTCAGCGCGGCGCTATCTAGTTTTGCGAACTGAAGATCAGCAAGCTCGCTGGCTCGACGAATATTCAGCCCGATATATCTGGCCGGCTCGAAAGAAACGCGCTTTGACTTAGCCATCTGACGGCTCCCTGACTATGGAGCCAATCTATACCTAATGGACTGCTTTGTCAAGGTTATAATGCGCATTATAGTCATTATAGGAATAAAGTCGAGTCCCTTTCAGGCCTGCTTCACCCAGCGCCCCTGCGCGTCCGGCTGCCAATAGGTGGCGTCGAAGCCGGTGGCCTTGGCCGCGCTCCAAGCGCTGCGGGCGGCGGCGACCGCTTCGGCGTCCTCGCCGTCGAACAGCAGCACGATGCGCTCATAAGTCTCGGGGTCGGCCGGCATGGGCGCGCCGTCGATCAGGAAGCGCACATTGGCGGCGTTGGGATTGCTGTCGGTGAGCGTGAGCAGGACCGGCTGCTGCGCTGCCTCCGGCTCGCGCCAGGTGCCGTGCGGCAGGAAGCCGTCGTCGCGATAGGTCCACAGATGGGCGTCGAGCGCCTCGATGCGCTCTTCCGAGGCGCCCTGCACCACCACGCGCCAGCCGCGCTCGAGCGATTTTTCCAAGAGCGCCGGCAGCACGCCTTCCGGCTTCCGGCCTTGCAGGTGGTAGAAGAGGATTTCGGTCATGCGCCCTGCCCGCCGTCCGCGCGCGGCTACTTCTCGTAATAGTCCTTCACCAGCCGATCCAGCAGCCGCACGCCCCAGCCCGAGCCCCAGCTCTTGTTGATGTCGTTCTGGCGCGAGTCGAAGCCGGTGCCGGCGATATCGAGGTGCGCCCATGGTGTCTTGTCGGATACGAAGCGCTTGATGAACTGCGCGGCGGTGATGGCGCCGCCCATACGGCCGCCGGTGTTCTTCATGTCGGCAAATTTTGAATCGATCAGCTTGTCGTATTCCTTGGCCAGCGGCATGCGCCAGACCACCTCGCCGGTTAATTCGCCCGCCTTGCTCAGCCGCTCGGCGAGCTGGTCGTTGTTGGCGAACATGCCGGCATATTCGTGGCCCAACGCGACGATGATGGCGCCGGTGAGCGTCGCCAGATCCACCATGAATTTCGGCTTGAAGCGCTGGTGCGCGTACCAGATCACGTCGCCGAGCACGAGCCGGCCCTCGGCATCGGTGTTGATGATCTCGACGGTTTGCCCCGACATCGATTTGACGATGTCGCCGGGGCGCTGCGCCTTGCCGTCCGGCATATTTTCGACCAGGCCGATGACGCCGACGGCGTTGACCTTCGCTTTGCGGGCGGCGAGCGCGTGCATCAGCCCGGTAACGCAGGCCGCGCCCGCCATGTCGCCCTTCATGTCCTCCATGCCGGCGGCACCCTTGATCGATATTCCGCCGGTGTCGAAGCAGACGCCCTTGCCGATGAAGGCGACCGGCGCATCAGCTTTTTTGCCGCCGTTCCAGCGCATCACCACCACGCGGGACTCATGCGCGGAGCCTTGGCCGACGCCAAGCAGCGCGTTCATGCCAAGGCGCTTCAGCTTGGCGACGTCGAGCACCTCGACCGCGACGCCGAGCTTCTTCAGCGCGCCTACCCGGCGGGCGAATTCCTCCGGACAAAGCACGTTGGCCGGCTCGTTGACGAGATCACGCGCCAGCAACACGCCGCCAGCGACCGCGGCACGCGCGGCGTAGGCGCTGCGCGCCGCAGCGACATCACCGACTGCGACGGTCATCTTGCGGTTCGCCGGCGGCTTATCGTCGTCCTTGCGCTTGGTCTTGTAGCGGTCAAAGGCATAAGCGCGCAGCTGCAGTCCTTGCGCCAGATCGGCGGCGTCATCGGCGCGCATCGCTCCGCCCGGCAGCTCGGCGAACGCGCACGCTTCGGCCGCGCTCTTGGGCAGCTTGCCCAGGGCGAGCCCCCCGAGGCTCACGAAGTCTTTCGGCTTGAGCTCGGCCGTTTTGCCGACGCCGATCACAACCAGGCGGGCGACTTTCAGACCCTCGGGGACGACCAGTTCGAGCGCGGACCCGTTCTTGCCGGTGAACGCTTCCGCCTTGGCGGCCCGCGCCGCCAGGCCGGCGGCAGGCGCAATCGCCTTACGAGTGGCGGGGCCGAATTTGAGGCTGTCGTCGCAGAACACCACGAGAACACCCCGGGTCGGAGCAGCGAAGGGGCCAAAGCCGAGCTTCAGGGCGTCGGGCATCGCGTCAATCCTCATGCGGGGGACAAACTGCCGGGCGGGCTCTCACGGCCCCATATGCGCCCCCCGAGGCGCTCTGCAAAGGCCCAAATCGCCCGATTTACGGGCTTTTTCACAAGGCAAGCGGCCCCGCCGCAACGCCGCGATCGAGCCGCCGCTGGCGTGTCAGAATTCGGCCCTGGGGCCACCCCTTGGACCTCCAGGGTCCGCCCGGTCTTTTACTATTTGTTGTGCATGTTCAACGGCTTTGCCATTGCACGGCCACTTTGTGGCGCGATCAAGGGGTTGCCTGAGGAGGGCTGGGTTAGGCTGGCTGCGCCTGGCGCACGGTGGGGAAGCTGTGCGCGGGGTGATCGTTTGCCGAATTGGGGGACGACGCGTTCGGATGGGGTCCATCAGCCGATATATCTTCCGCACCACACTCGGTGCGTTCCTGGTCGTGCTCGTCAGCCTGACGGCCGTGATCTGGGTGACGCAGGCGTTGCATGACTTCGACCTCATCACCAGCCAGGGCCAGACTATCCTGGTCTTCATGGGCATCACCGGCCTGATCATTCCGCTGCTGGTGCTGGTGATCGCGCCGATCGCGCTTCTGATCGCGGTCGCGCACGTGCTCAACAAATTGTCCGCCGATTCCGAAATCATCGTAATGAACGCATCCGGCATGTCGCCGTGGCTCCTGTTCCGCACCTTCATGACGGTGGCGCTGGTGGTGGCGGTGGTGGTGGCGGCGATCAGCACCTATTTCGCGCCCAAGGGCTTGCGCATGCTGCGCGACTGGCTGACCGAAGTGCGCGCCAATGTGGTGAGCACCATCGTGCAGCCCGGCCGCTTCACCGCGATCGAGAACGGCGTCACCATCCATATCCGCGAGCGGCGCACGAACGGACAACTGGCCGGCATCTTCCTCGACGACCGGCGCAATCTGAAGGAACGCCTGACGGTGCTGGCGGAAGCCGGCGACCTGGTCGACAATGACAAAGGCACGTTCCTGATCCTGCAGAAGGGAATCGTGCAGCGCCACGCCATCGATCAGCGCGACCCGGCCATGGTGGTGTTCGACCGCTACGCTTTCGATCTGTCGCAATTCGCCGGCGGGCCGCAGGCGGTGAAATATTCGATCCGCGAGCGCTATCTCTGGCAGCTGATCGCGCCTGATCCCAAGGATCAATTCTACATCGAACAGCCGGGCCAGTTTCGCGCCGAGCTGCACGACCGGCTGATGGCGCCGCTCTATCCGATCGCCTTCGTCGTGATCGCCTTCGCCTATCTGGGCACGCCACGCACCACAAGGCAAAGCCGCACAATGTCCATACTCGGCGCCGTCGGCTGGGTCGGGCTGCTGCGGCTGATCGGATTCGTCTCGACCGTATTCGGCGCCACGCTGCCGTGGATGCTGTCGCTGCAATACATCGCCATGGTTTTCGCACTGGTCGCCGGGCTCTGGGTAATCCGCTGCGGCCTGATCCTGGAGCCGCCCGCCTTCATCGCCGATGGCCTCGCCGCGCTTACCGAGCGCATCACGCAACGCTTCGCGACGCAGTAAACCGAGCATGCCGATACTGAGTGGAACACTCGCGCGTTACTTCGGCCTGCGCTTCCTGGGCGCGGTAACCCTGGTATTTGTCGGCATTTTCGTGCTGGTCGGACTGCTCGACTACATCGAGCTGATGCGCCGCTCCAGCGACATTCCCAACGTGTCGGCGACGCTGGTGGCGAAGACCTCGTTTTTCCGCGTGCCGCAGGTGACCGAGCGCATCCTGCCGTTCTGCGTGCTGATCGGCGCTATGTCGTGTTATCTCGACCTGTCGCGGCGGCTTGAACTGGTGATCGCACGCTCGGCCGGCATGTCGGCCTGGCAGTTCATGTCGCCGGCGCTGGTGGTGGCGTTCGTGATCGGCATCGTCGCCACCACTGCCTATAACCCGATCGCCGCCGTTATGCAGGAGCACTCGAAGCGCTATGAAGCCGAATTACTCGGGCACGACCGGGCGCAGCTGCTCTCAAGCGGCGGCCCGTTCTGGACGAGCCAGCGCACCGCCGAGGGCCAGGCCATCATCAACGCCAAGTCGAGCCGCGGCCAGGGCAGCGCGCTCAGTGGTGTGACCGCCTTCACCTTCGACAATGCCAACCATTTCAAGCAGCGCATCGAGGCGCGGGCGGCGATCCTGGAACCCGGGGCCTGGCGGCTGTTGGACGCCCGCCTCTATACGCTGGGCAATTTGCCGACCGAGCAGCCGGTCTATCGGCTCAAGACCAGCCTGACTCCGGAACAGGTCCGCGAAAGCTTTGCGACGCCAGAAACCGTGCCGTTTTGGGCACTTCCACAGTATATCCAGATCGCGGAACATGCCGGACTGGCCGCGTCAGGCTATAGATTTCAGTTCCAAAAGCTTCTGGCACGGCCATTTTTGATGGCCGCCATGGTATTCCTCGCCGCAGCCGTCAGTTTACGGTTCTTCCGCTTCGGCGGGATCCAAAAAATGGTTTTAAGTGGCGTAGCAGCCGGGTTTCTGCTTTATGTCTTGTCGAAAGTGACTGAGGATTTGAGCAAGGTCGAGCTGATGCACCCCGTGGCAGCGGCTTGGGTGCCCGTGTTCGCCGGCGGGCTGACGGGGTTTATTGCGTTGTTGTACCAGGAGGACGGGTGATGGCGGGGCTGGCTAACGCTCGTCCACCAGCACCCCGCGCTTGTCACCGCGGCATGGGCCGGCTTGCCGCGGCTCGTCGCCGCGGCGTGGGTCGGCTTGTCGCCGTCCTTGCCCTGCTGGCGGCTGGCGTGTTCATCGCGTCGCAGTCTGCCTTTGCCCAACAGCTCAGCTTCCCGCAAAAGGCGCCGCCGCCGAAAAAATCCAAGGCCGCCATTTTGCGCGACAAGGCCGCGCAGAAGCAGATGCTGGTGAAGGCGAGCGAGATCAATTACGATTACACAAACCACCGTATCGCCGCCGTCGGCAATGTGCAGATCTATTACGGCGGCTCCACGCTGGAAGCCGACAAGGTCATCTACGACCAGACCACCAAGCGCCTGCACGCCGAGGGTAACGCCCTCCTCACCGAGGAGGACGGCAAGGTCACCCACGGCGAGATCATCGATCTGTCGGACGACTACCGCGACGGCTTCGTCGACTCGCTGCGTCTCGACGCCCCCGATCAGACGCGCATGGCGGCGGCGCGCGCCGAGCGCACGGTCGGTAACTTCACCGTCTTTCACAGTGGTGTTTATACCGCCTGCGCCCCCTGCAAGGACGATCCGCGCAAGCCGCCACTGTGGCAGGTCAAAGCGGCGCGCATCATCCACGACCAAAACGAGAAGCTGATCTATTTCGAGGACGCGCGCATTGAATTCTTCGGGACGCCGCTCGTCTGGATGCCCTACTTCTGGACACCCGACCCGACCGTCAAGCGCAAGACTGGCCTGCTGATGCCAAATTTTTCGTCGAACTCGAATTACGGCGTCGCGGTCGAAATGCCCTATTATATGGCGCTGGCACCGGATTACGACGCGACCATTTCGCCGATGATCACCACCAAGCAGGGCCCGCTGCTGCAAGGAGAGTTCCGCCAGCGCCTGCTCAACGGCGCTTATGAGATCCGCGGCGCCGGCATTTACCAGCTCGACCCAGGCTATTTCGTACACAAGGACGGCACCCCGACGCCCGGCAATCGCGATTGGCGCAGCAGCCTGGAAAGCTCCGGCCAGTTCGCGCTCAACCGGAAATGGGTTTGGGGCTGGGATGCGCTGCTGTTGTCGGACCGGACGTTCCTGCAAGACTACAACCCGCACCTGTCGCGCTATCATAACGTCGATGCCTTCCAGTCCGGCGCGAACGATGGCGTCTCGCAGCTTTACCTTGCGGGCAAGGGCAACCGCAGCTATTTCGACGCTCGTTCAATCTATTTCCTAGGCTTCTCGGAGGCGGACAAGCAGAGCGAGATTCCGGTCATTCACCCGGTGCTCGATTACACCTACACGGTCGACCATCCGGTCCTCGGCGGCGAGCTCGGTTACAAGGTCAATTTCACCAGCCTGACGCGCGACAGCGCCGATTTTGACGCGATCAGCCAGACCGCGCTCAATGCCGGTAGCTGCATCCAGACCGCCAATCCCGCGATCAAGAACACGAGCAACTGCCTGCTGCGCGGCATTCCCGGCACTTACAGCCGCTTCTCGGCGGAAAGCCATTGGCGGCGCGATATCACCGACTCGTTCGGTCAGGTGTTCACGCCGTTCGCGTCGGTGCGCGCCGACGCCGCCGTGGCGCAGATCAAATCCGATCCAGGTGTGTCGAACTATATCACCACCGGCAACTCGGATCTGGTGCGCGCCATGCCGACCGTGGGCATCGAGTACCGCTATCCTTTCATCAATGTGCAGTCCTGGGGCACGCAAACCGTGGAGCCGATTGCCCAGATTATCGCGCGACCGAACGAACCGCAGGTCGGCAGGTGGCCGAACGAGGACGCGCAGAGCCTGATTTTCGACGACAGCAACGTGTTCCGCGTCGACAAGTTCAGCGGCTGGGACCGGGTCGAGGGCGGCGGACGCGTCAATTACGGCGTGCAATACACCATGCAGTTCAACTACGGCGGCTTCGTCAACGCGCTGTTCGGTGAGTCCTACCAGCTGTTCGGCGCGAATTCTTTTGCCATGGGCGGCAGCACCAATACCGGGCTCGACAGCGGCCTCGACACCCGGCGCTCCGACTATGTGGCGCGCGTTTCCTACCAACCGAACAGCACCTATATGTTCACGTCGCGCTTCCGCTTCGACAAAGACGACTTCACCGTGAGGCGGACCGAGCTTGAGACCCGCGCCAGCTTCGACCGCTGGTCGGTTGATCTGCTCTACGGCAATTACGCCGCCCAACCCGCGCTTGGCTTCCTGAATGACCGCCAGGGCGTGCTGGGCTCCGGATCGTACAAGCTGAACGCCAACTGGGTGCTGCTGGGCGCGGCGCGCTACGACATTAACGCGAGCAAATTCGACCAAACCCGCATCGGTCTGGGTTACGTCGACGATTGCCTCATCTTAGCCCTGAATTACATTACAAGTTACACCTACAGTGGAAATCCCAGCGCCAACCACTCGATCATGCTGCAATTGAGCTTGCGTACGCTCGGCGGCACATCAGTGAGTCAAAAAGTCGGCGGGGCGGGCGGGCTCTGATTTAATGACGTCGGCGGCGACGCATCCGGCCGCCGGCCAAGCCTTATGCAATGGATACCGCGATGCCGAGGAACTCTGTGAGAACGAATCCATCCCGTCGATGGCTGGTCGGCGCCGTCTTTTTCGCTGCCGCCGCGGTCATGCCCGCGCAGGCGCAAGTGGTGGTCGTCGCCAATGGCTCGCCCATTACCGCCTACGACATCGAGCAACGTGCCAAGCTTGTTCAATCGTCGACCCACCAGAAAACGACCCGCGAGGAGATCATCCAGCAACTGATCGATGACCGGCTCAAGATCGCGAAAGCCAGGACGTATGGCCTGGAGGTGAGCGACGAGGACATCAACAAGGCGTTCGCCAATATGGCGGCGCGCCAGCACATTTCAGTCCAACAATTCGTCGCCTTCCTGGCGCGTGCCGGCATTGCTCCGGAAACCATCAAGGCGCGCCTGCGCGCCGAATTGACCTGGAATCAATTGGTGCGCGGCAAGTTCGCGGCCTCCCTGCAGGTCAACGAATCTGAAATCGCTAAAGCGCTGCGCGAGCGCAACGACCCGGAGGTCGGCTACATCTATACGCTTTACCCGGTGACGGTCGTGGTGCCGTCCGGATCGAGCGAGGCCGTGATCGCAGGCAAGAGGCGCGAGGCCGAAAGCCTGCGCGCCCGCTTCGTCAACTGCAAAGAGGGCCTTGAATACGCGCGTGCGCTGCGCGATGTGGCGGTGCGCGAGCCGGTCGCCCGCAGCTCGGCCGATTTCCCGCCGCAACTGCGCGAACTGCTCTATAAAATGGAAATCGGCCACCTGACCACGCCGGAGACGACGGCGCTAGGCCTGCAGATGTTCGCGGTTTGCGAAAAGAAAGTCACCAAGACCACATCGCCAGCCGAGCGCGAGCTGCGCGACGAAATCTTCGCCAAGCGGTTCCAGAGCGAAGCGCAAAAGTACTTGGAAGAAATCCGCAAGTCCGCGATGATCGAATACAAATGAGCGCCGCCGGCAGCCTTGCTCTGGCACTGACCATCGGCGAGCCGGCCGGCATCGGCCCCGATCTCGCGCTGGCGGCCTGGCGGAAGCGGCGCGATCTCGACGTGCCCGCCTTTTATCTCATCGGCGAACCGGATTTTCTCGAATGCCGCACCCGCGCGCTCGGCCTCGATGTGCCGCTCGCCGCGGTGACGCCGGCGCAAGCAGGAACCGCCTTCGCGCGGGCCTTGCCAATGGTGCGGCTCGGTCTGCCGGTCACTGCAGCGCCCGGCAAGCCGGACGCCACCAGCGCACCGGCGGCGATTGCGTCGATCCGCCGGGCGGTTAGCGATGTCATGGCGGGCCACGCCGCGGCGGTGGTGACCAATCCGATCGCCAAGAACGTGCTCTACCGCTCGGGCTTTGCCGAGCCGGGCCATACCGAATTCCTCGCCCGCCTGGCGCAGGAAGCAACCGGCAAACCGGCGACGCCGGTGATGATGCTGTGGTCGCCCGAGCTCGCGGTGGTGCCGGTGACCATCCATATTCCGCTCAAGCAGATTTTTTCGGTTCTCAGCACCGAGCTGATCGTGCAGACCGGGCGCATCGTCGCACGCGATCTTGCTGCGCGATTCCGGCTCGCGCGTCCCCGCCTCGCGGTGGCCGGTCTCAATCCGCATGCCGGCGAGGACGGTACGCTGGGCGAGGAGGACCGCGCGATCGTGGCGCCGGCGGTGGTACAGTTGCAAGCCGAGGGCATCGACGCGCGCGGGCCGCTCTCCGCCGACACGCTGTTTCACGAAGGCGCGCGCGCGGGCTACGACGTGGCGTTGTGCATGTATCACGACCAGGCGCTGATCCCGATCAAGACGCTGGCCTTCCACCACGGCGTCAACGTCACGCTCGGCCTGCCGTTCGTGCGCACCTCCCCCGACCACGGCACGGCTTTCGACATCGCCGGCACGGGCAAGGCCGATCCGTCGAGCCTGGTGGCGGCGCTGAAACTGGCGGCGCGGCTTGCGGCCAATGCACCTGCGCTCGCAGCCGCGAAATAGCCTATGGCTGCCATCGACGACCTGCCGCCGCTGCGCGAGGTCATCCGGCGGCATGGCCTCACCGCCAAGAAATCGCTCGGCCAGAATTTCCTGCTCGATCTCAATCTGACGGCGCGCATCGCGCGCGCGGCCGAGCCGCTCGAAAACATCACCGTAGTCGAGGTCGGCCCCGGCCCGGGCGGCCTCACCCGCGCGCTGCTGGCGCTCGGCGCCCGGCGCGTCGTCGCCATCGAGCGCGACGCGCGGGCGCTCGCCGCATTGGAGGAAATCGCCGCGCGCTATCCGGGCCGGCTAGAGATCGTGGCGGGCGATGCGCTCGGTATCGACGTGCGCGAGTATCTGGGTCCTGAGCGCGCGCGCGTGGTCGCCAACCTGCCCTACAATATCGCGACCGCGCTGCTGGTCGATTGGCTCACCGCCGAGCCATGGCCGCCCTGGTACGACGCGCTGGTGCTGATGTTTCAGCGCGAAGTGGCGATGCGCATCGTCGCCAAGTCGGGCGGCAAAGCCTACGGGCGGCTATCGGTGCTGGCGGGCTGGCGCACGGATGCGAAGATCCTGTTCGACGTGGCACGCACCGCCTTCGTCCCGCCACCCAAGGTGACGTCGTCGGTGGTGCGGCTCGACCCGCGACCGGTGCCGCTCGCCTGCGACGCGCAGGCGCTGCAACGGGTGACCGAAGCGGCCTTCGGCCAGCGCCGCAAGATGCTGCGGCAGAGCCTGAAGACGCTCGGCGTCGATACGGCTGCGCTGCTCGCCGCCGCCGGCATCGCGCCGACCGCGCGCGCCGAGGAAATTCCTGTGGAAGGCTTCGTCGCGCTGGCGCGCGCGTTCCGTTCCCAATAAGTTGCGCGTATGACCCAGATGCACCGCCAATCGCTGACCGCCTATGGCGCGCCGCTGTGCGAGACCGTGGTGGAGGCACCGCGCCCGCAGGGCAGCGAGGTGCTGGTGCGTATTGCGCGCTGCGGCGTCTGCCATTCCGACCTGCACATGCAGGACGGCTTTTTTACGCTCGGCGACGGCAAGCAGCTTGACGTGCGCTCAGGCCGCACGCTGCCGTTCACGCTCGGCCATGAGATCGCCGGCACGGTCGAGACCGCCGGGCCGGAGGCTGACGCGAAAGTTGGGGCCAAGGTCGCGGTCTATCCCTGGATCGGCTGCGGGCAATGCCCGGCTTGCCAGGCCGGCGACGAGAACATTTGCGCCGCGCCGCGCCATCTCGGCGTCGCCGTGGACGGCGGCTATGCCACCCATGTGCTGGTGCCGCACCCGCGCTACCTGATCGAATACGCGCCGCTGCCGAGTTCTTACGCCGGCGCGCTGATGTGCTCGGGCCTGACCGCTTACGCCGCGTTGAAACGTTTGGCCGACCGCGCCAACCGCGCGCCGCTACTGCTGGTGGGCCTGGGCGGCGTCGGGCTAATGGGGCTGGCGCTCACGCACGCCATGTACGGCACCGCGCCTTATGTCGCCGACATCGACGCCGCCAAACGCGAGGCAGCGCTTGCCGCCGGCGCCAAGGAAGCGTTCGATCCATCCGCCGCGGGCGTGCGCAAGGCGCTGCTGAAAGCGAGCGGCGGCATCTATGCGGCGGTCGATTTCGCCGGCTCGGACAAGTCGCTCGCTTTCGCCACCGGCGTACTGGCCAAGGGCGGCAAGGTGATGGTGACCGGGCTGATCGGCGGCGGCTATGCGACGGCGGTCGCCATGTTCCCGCTCAAGGCAATGGGCATCGAGGGCACGCAAACCGGTACGCTGGCGGAGGCGCGCGAACTCATCGACCTGGTGCGCGCGAAGAATATTCCGCCCCCGCCGATTGCCGAGCGTCCGCTCGCCGAAGCGTCGAACACGCTCAACGACCTGCGCGCCGGCCGCATCGTTGGGCGGGTGGTGCTAACGGTGTAATTAAATTGCGTCCGGCGCGAAGGGGCGCCTAGGTGCGGAACAACTTCGTGGACAGGTCGGCGAGATTCTCACCTGCGAATATCTTCGCCTTCACCGTAGCGGATCATCGACGCCAAGTCCCAAGCCGACGCGCCTGAAAATTGTGCCCCCAGCAAGCTCATGATCACGGGATCGGACTATCGTCACTGGCGTCAGCCGGCGATAGCATATTTGGCGATTTGCCGATAGCTAGACAACGTCGGCGTGCCGGCGCCTAGAATGCCAGCGAGCATGAGCGCGTGCCCTTCGGCGCCGCTGATTGCAGGCTGCCCCTGAGGATCGTGAGGCCATTCGGGCTTTTTCGGCCTGAAAATTCGTACGTCCAGGTCGCGCCATCGTCGGACTTGCCCTCTCCAACAATCAGCATCGTTCCCGATGGCGATAGAATTCCGAGAAACTTTTCCCCGCCGGGTAGACGGCTGGTCTTCCGGTCAATCAGCCAAAGGCTTCCGGACACATCGAATTGCAGCTCGACCTGGAATGGCGTAAGTTTTTTGCGATCCGCAGAGTGTGAGCCGCAGACCAGCTTCGCCGGCACGTGCTTGGTGGCAGCCTGCTGCGCCGATGCCGGCAAATCCCATGCGCCGAAACTTAGTGCAATCGCGGTCACATACAGCAGATGACGCAACTGGCGCGGCGTGACATTTCGGTTCATCGGCATCTCGTCGTTCATGAAATTCATATGACGCCAGCTATGATACATGAATTCAGTGTCCAATGCGAATATCCGCTGTGGTCCAATAGTGGAAAGAGAGACAAGCCCTTACGATGTCGGCTTTACCCCAAAAATGGACTCGCTACCGCAGTCACGGAATGTCCTCTTTGTGCCAATCGCGACCATTGCACCGCAGCAAAATATTATTCGATAGGCGGTGCGGTGAATTTGATTGAATTTGAGTGCGACAATCAGTCGTTCGTCGTTAGGTCATGTCGAACCTACGCCTTTTGCTATTGTGCTAATGTAGCCAACGATGATCGAGGGCACCTGAAAAATTCGGCTCGCGAACATGGCAACCAACCTGATTGAACGACGCCTCGTAGTAATTCTCGCTGCTGACATGGTTGGCTACTCGCGCCTTATGGAATTCGATGAAGCCGAAACCCTGGTACGGCTGAAGGCGCTCAGGAGCGAGTTGATCGATCTTAAGATCGCGGAGCATCGCGGGCGCATCGTCAAGACGACCGGTGATGGATTTCTCGTGGAGTTCATCAGCGTTGCGGATGCCGTTCAGACCGCAGTCGATATTCAGAATGCCATGGCAGAGCGCAACTCGACGGTGCCAAACGACAAACGCATTGAATTCCGCATTGGCATCAATCTTGGAGAAATCATCATGGAGGGTGATGACATCTATGGGAATGGCGTCAACGTGGCTTCAAGGCTAGAAGGCCTCGCCGAACCCGGCGGGATTTGCATCTCTGACTCGGTCTTCGAGCAAATTGAGAAAATATTGAGCCTCGCTTACGAGGATATAGGCGAACACCAAGTCAAAAATATCATAAAACCAATCCACGGCTATGCAATCCGCGGCGCAATTACCTCGCCCGCCCAGAATCGTGAGCGAGCCGAGCCTTCTGGGACAAAACAAAATGAGCAAAGACCATCTGTCGCAGTCCTTCCATTCACCAACATGAGCGCTGACGCCGAGCAGGAGTTCTTTGTCGATGGCATGGTGGAGGACATCATCACCACGTTGTCGAAAATATCCGGTCTCGTGGTAATTGCCCGCAATTCGACGTTCACATACAAGGAAAAGGCTGTCGATATAAGGCAAGTTGGCCGCGCGCTTGCTGTTCGTTATGTGCTGGAGGGCAGTGTACGAAAGGGTGGAACCAAGATTCGTATCACGACTCAGCTTGTTGATGCTGATACTGGAGAACACGTGTGGAGTGCGCGCTTTGATAGAAATATCGAAGATGTCTTTGCGCTCCAAGACGAGATCACCTCTCACATCGTGACGGCGCTGCAGGTTCGGCTGGTGGAAGGAGAGCAGGCCCGGGTATGGGCGAAGTCGACCGAGAACCTGGCGGCCTGGGAATGCGTACTGCAGGGGCAAGAGCAGTTCCGGCGGTATACCCGACAGGACAACGCAAAGGCGCGAGCGTTGTTCCAAAAGGCCGCCGAACTCGATCCTAACTACGCAATTGCCTGGGTTCGGCTTGGCTGGACGCACTGGGCCGATGCTCGCTACCTGTGGACATCATCGCCGAGCTCAGCCGCATCGCAAGCGCACGAGTTTTCTGAAAAGGCCATCGCATTACAGGACGACCTGCCCGAGGCCAATGCCCTGCGCGGGGCGATCGCGCTCATGAAACGCGATTTCAAGGAGGCGGTTGCGGCCGGCGAAAGGGCGATTGCGCTCGATCCAAATGGCGCCGACGTAACAGCCCTGCTCGCCATGACATTCAATTGGTCTGGTGATCCCGAAAAAGCGTTGGGCTTGATAGAAAAGGCCAAGCGACTAAGCCCTCTCTTTTCAGCCTGGTATCTTGCCGTTCAAGCGCACGCCCTTCGTCTGATGGGACGCCACCAAGAGGCCATCGAAATTTACCAAGCATCTATTGCGCGCAACCCGGACCATATTGCATCGCGACTCGGGTTAGCCACTTCGTTGGCAGAGATAGGCAAACTCGATGAGGCGCGGCACCATGCCGACGAGACCCTCCGCATCAACCCCGAATTCACACTTTCGAATTACGCGAGCTCATTAACCTATCGCCTTCCCGAGCATTCTGAGCAAAGCCTCACTGCATTGCGTAAAGCGGGGTTGCCAGAGTAGTCAGAACGCACGGCGACAACCATGAGCATTGGATCAGCAAATGTCCGCCTTGTGCTAAAAGCGAACAAACCCGGGCGCACCAGGATTGCCCGCTATGTGCCAATTGCGAACTTATGACTGCAGCAAACCGCATCGTCATTCAATCAACTTGTCGGCGCGAGCGAGCAGCGAAGGCGGAATGACGAGGCCTAGCGTTTTTGCCGTCTTGCGGTTGATGACCAGCTCGAACCTGGTGGGCTGCTCCACGGGAAGTTCGGCGGGCTTGGCCCCTTTCAGGATCTTGTCGACGTAGACCGCCGCGCGTCGAAACTGACCGGCCATGTCCGGCGCGTAGCTCATGAGGCCGCCGGCCGTTGCATGGTCCGTAATCCCATAGACTGCCGGCAGGCGCGTCTTCGCCGCAAAATCTATGATCCGCGCGCGATGAACCGCAAATATCGGATCCGCCAGCACCAGCACCGCGCCAACGTTCGCCTTGGCTATCGCATCGAAAGCGCGGTCGAGTTGACCGGAACCTCGCGCCCCGACCTCTTGCAGCTGCAAGCCCAGCACATGGGCCACGCGCTCGCTCGCCTTCAACATCTGGGCTTGGAAGACTGCGTTGGCGGGGTTCCAAAGCACCGCGACGCGCGAAAGCTTGGGGATGAGCTCTTTGAGCAGCTCCAGTGATTTGCCGGTCACTTCGGTGGTCATGGAAGAGGTGCCAGTGACGTTGGCCCCGGGTCGCGCAAGACTGGTGACCAGCCCAGAGGCTACGGGATCAGCCACACCCAGCATGACGACGGGGATCGTCTTGGTCGCGGCTTTGGCGGCCAGCGAGGCTTGCGTCACCACCGCAACGATCACGTCGACATCGAGCTGCACCAACTCTGCGGCAAGATCGGCGAGCCGATCAAACTTTCCAGCCGCGAACCGGTACTCGATTAAGATGTTCTTTCCCTCAACGTAACCAAGCTCATGGAGCGCTTGCAGAAAACTCCGGTCGCGCGGTGACAGCTTGGTGGCCGGCGACAGGTAACCGATCCGGGGAACCTTTGCCGCCTGTTGCGCGCGTGCCGCCAGCGGCCATGCCGCCGCCGCACCGCCGAAAAGCTTAATGAAGTCGCGCCGCCTCATTTGCGCCTCGCAGTTCAGATGACGTCATCGTAATGACTCATGCCGGCCTCCGGAAGGCACTGGCAGCAGCATCTTGGAAAATTCCGTCGGGCTGCGCGGCCAATCCATGTCTCCTATGGCGCATGAGCGGACAGCGGCGACACGTCCGCACGCTGTCTGCTTTGCCCCCAATCACGAGCATTGCGGGGCGGCGTCTCCCACGTCGGCGCTTGGCTACGTTTATGAGTGCAGGCCCTAAAGCTTCGCCTGCAGCCCGCGCACGAAGTCCGACAGGCCGGGCTGGCGCTCGCGCTTCAGGCGTTCGGCGGCGAGGATCGCCTTGACGTCGGCGAAGGCCTGATCGACCTCGCGGTTGATCACCACGTAATCGTATTCGGCCCAGTGGCTCATTTCGTCGGAGGCCTTGGCCATGCGGTGCAGGATGGTGTCGTAGTCGTCCTGCGCGCGCGTGCGCAGGCGCCGCTCCAGCTCGGGGATCGAGGGCGGCAGCACGAACACCGCGACCAGGTCGGTGCGCGCCTTTTCGCGCAATTGCTGGGTGCCCTGCCAGTCGATGTCGAACAGGACGTCGCGGCCGGAGGCGAGCGCGTCCATCACCGGTTTGGTCGGCGTGCCGTAGGAATTGTCGAACACCTCGGCATATTCCAAGAGCTCGTCGTTCTTGACCATGGCGTGAAAACGCCGGCGGTCGATAAAATGGTAGTCGCGGCCATCGACTTCGCCGGGGCGCATCTTGCGCGTGGTCACCGACACCGACAGCGTGACGCCGCCGTCCTCGGCGAGCAGCCGGCGCGACAGCGTGGTCTTGCCGGCGCCGGAGGGCGACGACAGCACCAGCATCAGCCCGCGCCGGGCAATGCCTGTTTCTCCCGGCCTCATGCTGAGGAGCGCACCGCTAGGTGCGCGTCTCGAAGCATGAGGCCGCCCCATCCTTCGAGACGGGCGCTATGCGCCCTCCTCAGGACGAGGCGGATGAATGCCGCGACGTACCACATCATGCTCACTCCAGGTTCTGCACCTGCTCGCGAAACTGTTCGACCACGGTCTTGAGCGCGAGCCCGATATTGGTCAGTTCCACGTCGTTGGCCTTGGCGGTGAGCGTATTCGATTCGCGGTGCAGCTCCTGCGCCAGAAAATCGAGCCGGCGGCCGACCGGGCCGCCGTCGGCGATGAGCTTCTGCGCCTGCGCGACGTGCGAGGCGAGCCGGTCGAGCTCCTCGCGGATGTCGGCCTTGGCGGCAAGCATGATCGCCTCCTGGTGCAGGCGGTCGGAATCGAAGCGCTGGGAGGCCGCCAGCAGGTTCGCCACCTGCTCGGCGAGCCGCGCCTTGATCGCCTCCGGCTTGCGGCCGGGCGCTTTTTCGGCACGCGACGCCAGTGTGGCGATCTCGTCGAGCCGCGCGAGCAGCAGGCGGCCGAGCGTCGCGCCCTCCTCGCGGCGCATGGCGGCAAGATCGGCAAGCGCCTTATCGAAGCCGGCAACGACGGCGGCTTCCGCCGCGCGGCGCGCGTCCTCGCTTTCGTCCTCTTCGGTTATTTCCATCACGCCCTTGAGGCCGAGGATGCCGTCGAGGCTGGCAGGCGTAGCGTCGATCTTGCCGGTGAGCCCCTTGATCATCGCCAGCACCGCGGCGAGCACCTGCTCATTGACCTTGACCGTGGCGCTCACGCCTTTGCGCTCGACGCTGAGGTTGGCATAGACGGTGCCGCGCGCGAGCTCGTCGCTGGCGCGCTTGCGCGTCGGCACCTCGACGGCATCCCAGCCCGGCGGCAGGCGCAGCCTGAGATCAAGGCCTTTGGCGTTGACCGATTTGATCTCCCAGCTCCAGGCGTAGGCGCCGGCGACGCCATGGCCGCGCGCAAAGCCGGTCATGCTCGACAGGGCCATGGATGCGGGTCTCACGATCGAGGGCGGAAACGGCGGCGACCTTAGCGGCGGCGGCGCGCCGTCACAAGGGAACGGTCGCCACGCGTTCGATTACTGATTGGTGGGCTTGTCGGCGGGCGTGTCGGCCGGCTTGGCGGCATCGCCCGCCGCCGGCTCTGCTTTCGCCGCCTCTGCCTTGCTCTTGGCGCGCTCGATGGCGCGTAGCTTGGCCACGCTCTTCTGATGCTGTTCGTAGGTTTCCGAGAAAACGTGGCCGCCGGTGCCGTCGGCCACAAAAAAAAGATCCTTGGTGCGCGCCGGTTTGGCCACCGCTTCGAGCGAGGCTTTGCCCGGATTGGCGATCGGGCCCGGCGGCAGCCCGTCGATCACATAGGTGTTGTAGGGCGTGGGCTGTTCGATCTCGCTCTTCATGATCGGGCGGCCGAGCGAGCCCTTGCCGCCGGTAAGCCCGTAGATGATGGTCGGATCGGACTGCAGCTTCATCTTGTTCTTGAGCCGGTTGATGAAGACGGCGGCGACGCGCGAGCGCTCATCCGGTTTGCCGGTTTCCTTCTCCACGATGGAGGCGAGTATCACCATCTCCTCGGGCGTCTTGAAGGGAAGGTCGGGCACGCGATGTTGCCAAATCTCCTTCACCTCGCGCTGCTCGGCCTGCTGCATGCGGTGGATGATCTGCGCGCGCGACATGCCGCGGGTGAACTTATAGGTCTCCGGCAGCAGCGAGCCTTCGCGCGGGATTTCCTTGATCTGGCCGGCGAGCGCGGTGTCCTGCAACAGGCGGGAGACGATCTGCTCGGAGGTGAGCCCCTCCGGAATCGTGAGCGCGTGCTGTACCACCTTGCCATCGATGATGGTGTCGACCACGTCGGTGAGGCTGGCATGCTTGGTAAACTTGTATTCGCCGTGCTTGAGGCCGCCGCGGGCCTTCATCACCATGACGCCGCCGATGAACACATAAGGCTGGTCGATGACGCCTTCGTGCTCCAGCAGCGACGCGATATCCTTGATGCCGAGCCCGCGCGGAATGTTGACCACCTTGTCCTCGGGCAGCGGCCCGGGCGCGGCGAAACGCTGCTTGCCGACATAGAGCGCGGCGCCGACGGCGAGCGAGACCACCACCAGCACCGTAAACACCGCATTGCCGGCGATCACCAGCGGATGACGCACCCGCTTGGAGCGCCGCTTGGGCAGCGGCACTTTTTCCGGCTCGAGCGCGGCCCGCGGGCTGCGTAGAATCGTCGGCTTGTTGCCGGGCGGCGGTGGAACCGGACTGGGGTCGAGCCGGGAGGCGCGGCCGCCAAGGCGGGACGCCGCCCGAGCATTGTCGCCTTGCGGGGGATTGGAACTCACAACATCGCTCCCGCTCCTAGCGCCGGCAGGCTCACCACAAGCGGACTCCCGTCAGGCTCGAATATATCAACAGCTTTCGCACGTTAGGAAAGATTATGGCGAAAGCGAGGGGGCATCTGGCGATGCCCGGCAGGCCTTTTGCCGGATCATGCGTTATTCCGTGTATCGGCGGAAGATCAGCGAAGCATTCGTTCCGCCGAAGCCGAACGAATTCGACAGCGCCGTGCCGATCTCGCGCCTGCGCGACTCGTGCGGGACGAGGTCGATCGGCGTCTCGACGGATGGGTTGTCGAGGTTGATGGTGGGGGGAGCTACGCCGTCGCGGATTGCCAGGATCGAGAAGATTGCCTCCACTGCGCCGGCGGCGCCGAGCAGATGGCCGACGCAGGACTTGGTCGACGACATCGAGATGCGCCCGGCCGCGTTGCCGACCAGCTTCTGCACCGCGTCGAGCTCGATCTCGTCGCCGAGCGGCGTCGAAGTGCCGTGGGCGTTGATATAATCGATGTCGTCCGGGGTCACGCCGGCGCGTGTTATCGCGGCTTTCATACAGCGGAAGGCGCCGTCACCGTCGGGTGCCGGCGCGGTGATGTGATAAGCGTCGCCCGACAGGCCATAGCCGGTGAGCTCGGCATAGATCTTGGCGCCGCGCGCCTTGGCGTGCTCGATCTCTTCCAGCACCACCACCCCGGCGCCCTCGCCCATCACGAAGCCGTCGCGGTCCCTGTCGTAGGGGCGCGAGGCGCGCGTGGGGTCATCGTTGAAATTGGTGGAAAGGGCGCGCAAGGCCGCGAAGCCGGCCAGCGCCATGCGGTTGACCGGGGATTCGGTGCCGCCCGCAACCATGACATCGGCGTCTCCGAGCGCAACCAGCCGCGCCGCGTCGCCAATGGCGTGGGCGCCGGTGGAACAGGCGGTAACCACCGCGCTGTTCGGGCCCTTCAGCCCGAACTCGATCGACACGTAGCCGGAGGCAAGATTGATGATGCGGCCGGGAATGAAAAACGGCGACACCCGGCGCGGGCCCTTTTCATTCAGCGTGATCGCGGTCTCCGCGATGCCTTCGATGCCGCCGATGCCGGACCCGATCAGCACGCCGGTCGTGGCTTGATCGTCGTAGCTTTTAGGCTTCCAGCCGGCGTCGTCGAGCGCCTGGCGCGCAGCACACATGGCGAAGACGATGAATTCGTCGACCTTGCGCTGCTCCTTTGGCTCCATCCACTGATCGGGATTGTAGGTGCCGTTCGAGCCGTCGCCGCGCGGGATCATGCAGGCGATCTGGCAAGCGATGTCGGAAACGTTGAAGCGGTCGATCTTCTTGGCCCCGCTTTCGCCCTTGAGCAGGCGGGCCCATGTCGTCTCCACGCCGCAGCCGAGCGGCGTCAGCATGCCCATCCCGGTGACGACGACGCGTCTCATGGCCGGCTCCAACGCAAATTCGACCTCCTACGCTCCGTCGCGGCGGGCATAGCCGACAAGCCTAACTGTTGAAGCGATCGAGCAGCCGCGTCGGTGTTCGCTCAGCTCTTTGCGTTCTTTTCGAGAAATTTGATCGCGTCGCCAACCGTGAGAATCGTCTCGGCGGCATCGTCGGGAATTTCACAACCGAACTCTTCCTCGAAGGCCATCACGAGCTCGACGGTGTCGAGGCTGTCGGCGCCAAGATCGTCGATGAAACTGGCCTGCTCCGTCACCTTGTCGGGCTCGACCCCAAGGTGCTCCACGACGATCTTTTTCACCCGCTCGCCAATATCACTCATCGTTCCAACCTCGTGCTTTTTAGATTGGGCCGCGATCGGGAATATGACCGCAACCAAACGCGATATGGCCTCGTCGTGGCTGACGGTGGTGAGACGAATGCGATCGCGGAATGTTCGTTTTACGACTTCCGCTCACGGCCGCCCCAGCCGGGCCGAATTTCGGTTACCACACTTCAAATGCGTTGACTAGCAGTGTGAGCCTAGCCGCCTACCCCCTGAAATGCCAAGCATTTCCCGTCAGATCATGGCCATGCCGCCGTTGACGTGGAGGGTCTGGCCGGTGACGTAATGGGCCTCGTCCGAGGCAAGATAGACCGCGGCCGCCGCCACGTCGCGCGGCGTTCCGAGCTTGCCGGCCGGTACCCGGGCGAGAATCGCCTCCCGCTGCTTGTCGTTGAGCCGTTCGATCATGGGCGAGGCGATGATGCCGGGCGCGATGCAATTGGCCGTGACGTTGCGCTTGGCATATTCGGCGGCCACCGATTTCATCATCCCGACGATACCGGCCTTGGAGGCGGTGTAGTTGCCCTGCCCCGGATTGCCCGTGAAGCCGACCACCGAGGAAATGCCGATCAGGCGGCCGTAGCGGCGGCGCATCATGGTCTTCACCGCCGCGCGGGCGAGGCGGAACGGAGCGGTCAGGTTGACCGCGATGACCTGATCCCAGTCTTCGTCGCGCAGCTGCACGAACAGGTTGTCCCGATTGACGCCGGCATTGGCGACCAGGATGTCGAGCTTCTCCATTTTCTCCTCGGCGCCGGGCACCAGCGCCTCGACCGCATCCTTATCGGCAAGATCGCAGGCCAACACGTGCACACGGTCTTTCAGTTCGCCGGCGAGCGTGTCGAGCGCCTCGCGGCGCGTGCCGGAGATGGCGACGGTTGCGCCCTGACCGTGCAGCGCGCGCGCAATCTCGCCGCCGATGGCGCCGGTCGCCCCGGTCACCAGCGCGGTCTTGCCCGTCAGATCGAACATCATGTTTTTCTCCCGGCCTTGAAGGTGGCAACGTCTTCGGGGCTGCCGATGGCGACCGTACTCGCGCCGTCGGCGATGCGCTTGATAAGACCGCTCAGCACCTTGCCGGCGCCCACTTCGTTGAACTCATCGACGCCGGCCTGCGCCATGAACGCCACCGACTCCCGCCAGCGTACCGCGCCAGTGACTTGGCGTACCAGGGCCTGCACAATCTCGGCCGGCGCGCTGACCGGTTTGGCCAGAATGTTGGATACCACCGGCACCACCGGCTGATTGACGTTTACTTGCGCAAGCGCCTGCGCCATCACGTCGGCGGCAGGCTGCATCAGCGCGCAATGGAACGGGGCGGAGACCGGCAGCAGCATGGCGCGCTTGGCGCCTTTGGCCTTGGCAATTTCGACCGCACGCTCGACCGCCGCTTTGTCGCCCGACACAACCACCTGGCCGCCGCCGTTGTCGTTAGCGACCTGGCAGACTTGTTGCCCGGCAGCCTCCGCCGCCACCGCAGCGGCGGTGTCGAATTCAAGCCCGATGAGGGCTGCCATGGCGCCGACGCCGACCGGCACCGCCTTCTGCATCGCCTGCCCGCGCGTCCGCAACAGCCGCGCGGCGTCGGCGAGGCTAAAGGTGCCGGCGGCAGCGAGCGCGGAATATTCACCAAGCGAATGCCCAGCGACGAATTGCGCTTCGCTTTTGAGATCGAGGCCAGCTTCCGTCTCCAGCACGCGCATAACGGCGAGCGAGACCGCCATCAACGCCGGCTGGGCGTTTTGCGTGAGCGTGAGCACATCGCCCGGGCCGTCGAAGATGATAGCACTCAGCCTGTCGCCGAGCGCTTCGTCCACCGCCTCGAACACCTGCCGGGCCGGCGCGAAATTCGCCGCCAACGCCTTGCCCATGCCGACTGCCTGGCTGCCTTGGCCCGGAAATACGAATGCAACCGTCATCCCTCGCCCTTTATTCTTTTTTGGTTCGAAATCGGGCCGAAAGACACCGCCCTGCGTCGATCTGTCAAGTCAAGCCCCGCCGGTAACGAAGCGACAAGCTCTGTCGGCTAAGGTTCTCATTAACCTCTGAGGCCGTGGCGATGAGTATTCTCATCAGTGACGACAATCTCGCGCGTGCACGCAGCGACCCGGCTTTCTGCCAGCAAATGTTGGCGGAAAATCTCGAGCGCCTGCTGGAAGCATTGCACAAGATGCGTGGGGACCGCAGCCCAAGCCCGGAAGCCGCGCGCCAGATGCGCGAGGGCGTCGATCTCGCGGTCAAGCTTGCCGATCGGCTGCAACAGAACAGCGATCACGGCCCGCGGGCGGCGTAACGCCTCATTTTGCCGACGCCTTGCCTTTTCCGCAGAAATCCCTATAAACCGCGCGCTCCGTCGATCCTGGTTGGGAGCTGAACGGACGGCTGTTTTTCCCGTCTTTGCTGGAAAACCGGCAGGGCCCTTTGGGTCCGGCGTCCCGTGTTCCCGCCTTCAGAGCA
The DNA here is from genome assembly GCA_964563195.1 of uncultured Undibacter sp. Taxonomy (GTDB): domain Bacteria; phylum Pseudomonadota; class Alphaproteobacteria; order Rhizobiales; family Xanthobacteraceae; genus Pseudolabrys. The sequence goes on from CAZLWN010000026.1 coordinate 26,334, forward strand.
TTCGAGCCTTTCCCGAAGGGCTCGAGGGGCTAGGCGCCAGGGTCGAGGACCGTTGGGACCAAAAGGGAAAGGCATTCCATGCCGCTATACGAACACGTCTACCTCGCGCGCCAGGATCTCTCCGCGCAACAGGTCGACGAACTGACTGCACAATTGTCCGGTGTCATTGGACAAATGGGCGGCAAAGTCACCAAGACCGAATATTGGGGCCTGAAGTCGCTTACCTACCGCATGCGCAAGAACCGCAAGGCGCACATGACGCTCATCAATGTCGACGCGCCGGCGGCTGCGCTCAACGAGATCGAGCGCCAAGAGCGGCTTAATGAGGATGTTCTTCGCTATCTCACCATACGCGTCGAGGAGCACGAGGAAGGTCCCTCCGCGATGATGCGCAAGGCTGATCGCGATCGCGAGGATCGCGGCGACCGGGGCGATCGGGGCGGCCGCGATCGCGGCGAACGCCGCCCGCGGCGCGACGAAGTCGATGAGGATATCGCGGTCATCGCAGAAACAGTCGTGGAGGAGGAATAGGCCATGGCGTTCTCCCCGCAAGGCGGCGCCCGCCGCCCATTTTTCCGCCGGCGCAAGACTTGTCCCTTCTCCGGCGCCAATGCCCCGAAGATCGACTACAAGGACGTCAAGTTGCTGCAGCGCTATGTCTCGGAGCGCGGCAAGATCGTGCCGAGCCGCATTACTGCGGTATCGGCCAAGAAGCAGCGCGAACTGGCGCAGGCGATCAAGCGTTCGCGCTTCCTCGGCCTACTGCCCTATGTGATACGATAATCCTCAATGAGGTCTCCGGGGATACCCGGGGGCCGATGGTTGGGGCGGACTTTAAGTTCCGTCTCTAACCGCTCATAAGGGGCGGGACAGCTCGTGATGATGCAAATCGGATTGATCGGGATCAGCACCGGCGCGGCGTCTGCCCTGTTGTTCGCCTCGGTGACATCGGGCTCGCTGCTGGCGGTGCTGCTGTTTTATCTGGCGCCGCTGCCGTTGTTGATCGCGGGGCTCGGCTGGAGCCATTGGTCGGCGCTGATCGGCGCCATGTTTGGCACGCTGGCGATCGCGGCCATTTTCGGCTCGGTATTTTTCTTCGGCTTCATGGCGAGTGCCGGCCTGCCGGCCTGGTGGCTCGGCTATCTCGCCATGCTCGCCCGCCCCGCCGCCGGCGGGGGCAATGGCGCCACCCAAGCGATCGAATGGTACCCGTCCGGCCGGCTGGTGATGTGGGCCGCGATCCTTGCTGCGCTGGTCGTGCTGGTCGCCATCCCCAATTTCGGCACCGATGCCGACAGCGTCCGCGCCGGCATGCACCATGCGCTCGCACGGCTGCTGCGGATCGAAACCGGCGAGCCGGCAAGCGGGCCCTTGAGCGTTCCCGGCGTCAACAACACCGAGCGGCTGATCGATTTTCTTGTAGCCGCATTGCCGCCGGCGGCCGCGGTGCTCGCCACCATTACCAACGTCTTCAACCTTTGGCTGGCGGGACGCATCGTGAAGTTTTCCGGGCGGCTTTCGCGGCCGTGGCCGCAGATCGCGGCGATGACCTTTCCGCGCCCGCTCATGGCGGCGCTCGCCATCGCCGTCGGGCTGAACTTTCTCGGCGGCCTTGCCGGCATCCTCGCCGGGGTGGTGGCGGCGGGCCTGTTGATGGCTTACGGGGTACTCGGCTTCGCGGTGCTGCATGCCGTCACCCAAGGCATGAACGCCCGCGGCTTCCTGCTCGGCGGCGCCTATGCGGCGGTGGTGGTGTTCGGCTGGCCGATGCTGGCGCTCTGCCTGCTCGGGCTGATTGAGGCGGCCATCGACCTGCGCGCCCGCGTCGCGCGAACGCGCGGCCCACCGTCCCATTCCTGAAAGATCGAGATCAACCTCAACACTTAAAATTCAGATCAAGGAGCAACGACAATGGATGTGATCCTGCTCGAGCGTGTCGGCAAGCTCGGCCAAATGGGCGACGTCGTACGCGTGAAGGACGGCTTCGCCCGCAATTTCCTGCTGCCGCGCGGCAAGGCATTGCGCGCGACCGCCGACAACAAGGCGCGCTTCGAGGGCATGAAGGCCGAATTGCAGGCGCGCAATCTCGAACTCAAGGGCACGGCAGGCCAGCTCGCCGGCCAGCTCGACGGCAAAGCTTACGTCGTGATCCGTCAGGCGAGCGAATCCGGCCAGCTGTTCGGTTCGGTCACGACGCGCGACATCGCCAGCCTGATCAAGGCCGACGGCGCCGAGATCGCCCGCGCGCAGGTAGCGCTTAACGCGCCAATCAAGGCGATCGGTTCGTACAAGGTGCCGCTGGCATTGCACCCGGAGATCGAGGTCGCGATTGCCGTCACCGTCGCGCGCAGCCAGGAAGAAGCCGAGCGCATCGCGCGCGGCGAGAACGTGCTGGTGCCGCGCAGCGAGGCCGAGGAGGAAGCGGCCGCGGCCGCCGCCGCCGCGCAAGCCTTTTTCGAGCCGGAGGTGGCCAAGGCCATGCAGGAGCGCGGGCCGACAACGGGCGAGCCCGAAAGCCAAGCCGAGCCTGCAGAGGGCAAAAAGAAAAAGCCGGCGCGAGCCGCCAAGGCCGCGCCGCCGGCCGAGGACTAGTCGGACTTGTCCGGTTTGGGACCTTTGGCGTCTTTGGACCCTTGGGCGGGTTTCGACGGTTCCACTTTCGGCGGCTCCGCTTTGGCCTCGGCCGGCTGAGAAGCGGCGGGCTCGTGCTCGACAGGCTTGGGCCCGCTCGCCTTGGGGGCTGAGGTATTGGCTTCCTCGTGCTCGCTCGTGGTGGCTTTGGCCTTGCTCTCCGAGGATTTACTCTCGGACGGCTTGGTTTCGGGGGACTTGGTGTCGAAAGATTCGCCCTCCGCCGGCTTGCGCGGCGGAAGCTTGGGCGTCGACGCCTTGGCCTTGCGCTTGCCGCTGCTTGCGCGCCCGGTCGCAAGCTTCCGGTCAATTGCCCGCAGATAGGCGCTGATGGCAGCAGCCGCCTCTCGGCTGGCGGTGTAGTGCGCGCGCAGGAAGTTATCCAGCCGGTAGCGCCTCGCCCCCTTGGCAAGTCCACGCGGCGATTTATGGCAGATCGCGCAATCGGAGGCATAAAGCTGGGCGGGGGTCTTGCCCTTATCTAGATTTTCCTGCGCGGTCGCCAATCCCGCCGTCCAAAGTGTCAGAACCGCAATCGCCGACTCTAGTCGGCGAGTTAAGACCATCATTGCCTTCAGCCTTTTGACTGCATACCGGGTCGCCACGACTCGACAGAATTCAACGATTTTCACCCCCGCATCGATAGCCTATTATCGCGCGATTGTGGCCCGCGCGAGATTTGTGTGCAGGTTTGATATTTGCAGCATTGCTAGGCACATAGAACTTTGGTTTAATACTAAAGTCAGAAACGATTTTTCGTCCCGCGCGTTCGCCTGGCGGGACGACTTTCGCCAGAGGCTGAACCGACGCGGCTATTAATCGCTTATAAATAGGTGAGATGGAGGCGGCCGATGGACCGGTTGCTTCGATTTCTGCTCAAGACCTTTGTGCGGCGGGGAACATTTAGAGTTACGACCTCGCGCGGTACGGTCTTGACTTTCGGCGATGGGACCGGCCAGCCGGTGTCGGTACGTTTTACCTCCCGCGCGGCCGAATGGGCTATTTTGCTCGATCCCGAACTGAAATTCGGCGAAGCCTACATGAACGGCACTTTCGTGGTCGAGCAAGGCACGATCGCCGACGTGCTCGCCATTATGCTCGGGCAAAATACCGACGTTCCGCACTGGGCGCGCCCGCAATATTTCATCCGCTATTTCGCGCGCCGCATCGCCCAGTTCAACCCGCGCAAGCGCGCGCGCCGCAACGTAGCGCATCATTACGATCTTGACGGGCGACTCTATTCGCTGTTCCTCGACGCCGACCGGCAATACAGCTGCGGCTATTTCGAGACTCCCGGGCAATCGCTCGACGACGCCCAGCTCGCCAAAAAGCGCCATCTCGCCGCCAAGCTTGTGCTTGACCGCGGCAGGCCCGGCAAAGCCTTGCGGATGCTCGACATCGGCTGCGGCTGGGGCGGGCTGGGCTTGTATCTCGCCGAAGTCGCCGGCGCCGACGTGACCGGCGTGACACTCTCGCAGGAGCAGCACGCCATCGCCAACGAGCGCGCCGCCGAAAAGGGGCTGAGTGAGCGCGCCCGCTTCCTGTTGCAGGACTATCGCGACGTCAATGGTCCCTTCGATCGCATCGTGTCGGTCGGCATGTTCGAACATGTCGGCGTCGGTCACTACGACACCTTCTTCAAGAAGTCCGCGCAATTGCTGGCCGACGACGGTGTGATGGTGTTGCATTCGATCGGCCGTTCGCAAGGCCCGGCCGCCACCAATCCGTGGATTGCGAAATACATCTTCCCCGGCGGCTACATCCCGTCACTGTCGGAAGTGCTGCCGAAAATCGAACACGCCGGGCTGCTGGTGACCGATATCGAGATTCTGCGCCTGCACTACGCCGAGACGCTGAAAGCCTGGCGCGTGCGCTTCCTCGCCCACCGCGAGGAGATTGAGCGCATCTACGATGAGCGGTTCGAGCGGATGTGGGAGTTCTATCTGGCGGCGTCGGAAATGTCGTTCCGCGAGCAGGCCATGATGGTGTTCCAGATCCAGCTCACCAAGCGCCAAAACGTGGTGCCGATGACGCGCGATTACGCCGCGCGCGAGCAACAGCGCCTGCGTGCCGCCGAAGCGCGCCGGCATCCGCCGCTGCGGCTGGCCGGGGAATAACGAACCGCCGCTCGGGAGCGTCTCCGGTCAAGAAAAAATCCGCCTTACCCACCGCTGTTTGACCCATGTGAATTGCGGGGCAACAACGCATTGCGCGCCATGGGGCCGAGAAAGCTCGTGCTATGCCACAATTCCCGGGTAAGCACAGATATCCATGGCACTCGCTGATTCGACAGCCCGCAAGCAGGTCGAAGAACCTGCCCCGCTCTATCGCGCCGCACCGCACAATATCGAGGCGGAACAGGCTCTGTTGGGCGCAATCCTGGTCAATAACGAAGCGTTTTACCGGGTCTCGGATTTCCTGGAGCCGCGGCATTTTTTCGAGCCGATCCACCAGAATATCTACCAGCTCTCCCGCGACCTGATCCGCGCCGGCAAGCTGGCGACGCCGGTCACGCTGAAGACCTTCCTCGACGCCAATATCGACATCGGCGGGCTCAATGTGAGCCAGTACCTGGCGCGGCTCGCCGCCGAAGCCACCACCATCATCAATGCGGCGGATTACGGCCATACCATCTACGACCTGTCGATCCGCCGCGACCTGATCCAGGTCGGCGAGGACATGGTCAACCTCGCCTATGACGCGCCGGTCGATTTCTCGCCGCGCAACCAGATCGAGGATGCCGAGCGCCGGCTTTACGAGCTGGCTGAGAGCGGGCGCTACGACGGCGGCTTCCAGCGCTTCGCGCAGGCGCTCACCACCGCGGTCGACATGGCCGCGCGCGCCTACCAGCGCGACGGCAAGCTGTCAGGCCTTGCCACCCACCTCGACGATCTCGACCGCATGATGGGCGGGCTGCAGCCGTCCGACCTTGTGATCCTGGCGGGCCGTCCGGGCATGGGCAAAACCTCACTCGCCACCAATGTCGGCTACAACGTCGCCAAGGCCTGGCGCGGCGAAGTGCGGCCCGACGGGCACACGATAACCGTCAACGGCGGCATCGTCGGCTTCTTTTCGCTGGAAATGTCGGCCGAGCAATTGGCCACCCGCATCATCGCCGAGCAGACCGGCATCCCGTCGAACCAAATCAGGCGCGGCGGCATCAGCGAGGGCGACTTCGAGCGCATCAAGGATCACTCGATCGAATTGCAAAGCCTGCCGTTCTACGTCGACGAGACCGGCGGCCTGTCGGTGGCCCAGCTCGCCGCCCGCGCACGCCGGCTCAAGCGCCAGCGCGGGCTCGATCTGCTGATCATCGACTACCTGCAACTGCTGCAAGGTTCCACTCGCCGCTCCTCGGAAAACCGCGTGCAGGAAATCACCGAGATCACCACCAAGCTCAAGGCGCTGGCGAAGGAGCTCAACGTGCCGATCCTGGCGCTGTCGCAACTCTCGCGCCAGGTAGAGAGCCGCGACGACAAGCGACCGCAGTTGTCTGACCTGCGTGAATCGGGCTCGATCGAGCAGGACGCTGACGTGGTGCTGTTCGTCTACCGCGAGGAATACTACCACCTGATGCGCAAACCGCTGGAATCCAATCGCGAGAAGTTCGCGGAATGGCTGGCGGAAAGTGACAAGGTGCATGGACGGGCGGAGGTCATCATCGGCAAGCAGCGCCATGGACCAACCGGCACGGTGGAACTTCAGTTCGACGCCCAAGTCACGCGGTTCTCGTCGTTGGCTCGCGCCGACCACCTGCCTGAACGCATTTAGGACCTGGATTCATTATCGGCCACAGCGGCCCGCGAGACGGCACGGGCGTGTGCGGCATCAGATGGAGTTTTCAGCCGCCAGCGGCTTCGACGAATGGCCGCTAATCGGTGCCGGCATCGATAATAATGCGTAAAATCCGGCTCGGGTTGCGCTCGTATTCCTCGAAAGCGGCGCCGACTAGAGCAAGCGGATAGCGTGCCGTGATGAAAACGGACGCGTCGATCTGGCCGGACGCCACCAGCTCGATCGAGGGCGCCATGTCAGCTTGCGTCAGCGCGCGCGCGCCAAGGATGCTGACCTCTTTGAAATACAGCCAAAACGCACTTACACCGGCAAAAGCTTCGTGACTCAAGGAAAAGGAGACGAAGCGCCCGCCCGGCCGCAGCATGTCGATCCCGGCGCGCAACGTTGTTGCTCCGCCCGCCGTATCAATAACCACATCGGCGCCGGTGCCGTCGGTCAGTCGTCGAACCTCGTCCACCGCTGCTTCCGCGCTGGCCCGCACGACGTCGTGCGCACCCATGCACGTCGCCAAGTCCGTTTTCCATTGTGTGCGGGAGACCGCGATGACTCGTCTGGCGCCGGCGAGGACCGCCAGGCGCGTATGCAGGAGGCCGGTGGTTCCTTGTCCCAACACGACCACGGAATCGTCGGCGGTGATGCCGGCGCGCACCTGCGCGTGCCGTACCGTCGCCAGCGTCTCGATGAGGGTTGCTTCAGCCAGCGCAAGCCCGGGCGGCAGCGGGTGAA
>CAZLWN010000027.1:0-33183 GCA_964563195.1 uncultured Undibacter sp.
TGGAGAGACTGATTGGCACGATCCGACGGGAATGTGTCGACCACTTGATCGTGTTCGGAGTAGCTCACCTGCGCCGGATTCTTGGTGAGTATGGCGCCTATTACAATGGATCGCGGACCCATCGCGCTCTGAACCTGGATGCTCCGGTCCATCGGGCGGCTCAGATCACTGGCGCCATAAAACCTCGGCCTGTACTCGGGGGCCTTCATCACCAATATTGCCGAACTTAGGTTTTCGGCACACACAGGAGGTGGAACTGTATTCGCATATAGACAGGTTACGGAACGCGGTCAGACGACCGCGTGACGCACGGCCGCTCAGCCAGGCGCCCGGTCCCCAACGCTACATATCGCTGCCAGAGAATATGATCGCCGCCGATTGGCTTGACGTCGCCAACAATCCCGCGAGGCCTGCCGTGCCAGTCGTGGAGGCATGGATCGCCGTACAAGTTTTCGCCAATTCATAAGCGCCAGCCACGGCCACCTCGTCGACGACCAGAGCATCGCCGCCGGTCTCACGCGCGCCCTTGGCCGCTTCCCACCAGTCATAGGTTTCGTCGTCTAGGATGCCGCTGGCCGCGCTCGCCGGCGTGCTGGCCCAGGGCCACATGAAGCGCGAGCGGCAGTTCACCGCATCGCCTAACTCGACGCCGGAAAGTCGTTGCCAAGCGCGCGCAAACGGTGCGCAGCCGACCGTCTGCACAAGCATCAACCGTGGCAGGTACGGCAACGGAAGAAGTTTTCTAGCCATTGCAAGCCCTTGGGCAACGGCGCTGGCAAGCGCACCGCCGCCGACCTGGACGAACAAGGCATCTGGCGCCCCTCCACCGGCGGCAAAGCTTTCCGCCAGTTCGAATCCCAAAGTGCGCGCGCCTTCGATTGCCAAGCCGTTGTCCGGACCCTGCACGCTGAAGGGGATCGCGCCGTCGCGCACCGCCTGCCGGAAACTGCGGACGCAAGGGTCGGTCGTCTCTCCTGGCCGACGATCGCAGACCGTGATGGCCGCGCCCAGATCCTTCAACCGCTTGACCACCGCATTGTTGGCGTCGCGCGGAATGTATACATCGATCGACCATTCGGCAGCGCGTGCGATCACCGCCGCGGCCAGCGCGGCATTGCCGCACGACGCAATTGCTAGCCGGCGCGACCGCAAGCCCGTGGCGGCGGGCTGTTTGCTGGCTTCAAGTATGCGCAGATAGAGCATCACACCCATCAGGTGCCGCCCCTTGTGCGACCCGCCGACATTCCCGGTTTCGTCCTTGACCCACAGTCGGCCACTCATCGCGAGCGCCTCGGCCAGCGCCGGCTGTGGCGTCATCGGCGTCACACGGAACGTGCGCCCCTCGACAGCAAACAATCTGTCTTCAAGTGTTCCAACGATCTCGGCCCAGACGTCGTCCGACAAGCCCAAGGAGCAGCCAAGCCGATAAGGCGACAGCATTGTGCGATAGCGCAAGAAGGGATCAGCTTGTCCTTCGGCAAAGGCGCCACCGCCATCTGCCGCGACAAGCACGTGATCGGTGTCGTCGTTGTCGCCGCCGGCATTCGGGCAAGCGAATGGCAGGTCGCGCGCGCTGTCGACCATAGCGGCGCAGCCATGACAGAGAAATACTGGCCCGCTCATGCGTTCAACGCGGACGCCCCGCCGCTCTGTGCGTTGACGTTGGCGATCATTGCATCCCAGGCCGGAACCAGCTCTAGCAGGCCGTCCCAAAAGGATTGATTGAGACGTGCACTGAATTCGTCAAGCGAAACGCCTTGCTGCTCGACCCAGGTAAAGTAGCCGAGATTGAAAATGCGCCGGCGGTCCAAGTGACTGAGCTCGAGCATGTGGTCAGTAGTGGTGGCGACCATCGAGCGACCCCAGGTCTCGGCCGCCGATATCGCGTCCAGCCGGTTACCGAAATAGCGGGCAGTGGCCTTGCCGATCTCACTGGCATAGAGCTCGGCACCGTCGGTGGCAACCGACATCACGATATCGTCGGGCCCCAGATCATAATATTTCGCGGTCTTGATCGCTGCTAGTATGTTGCACAGACTGGACAGACCGAAATTGCTGAATTTCTCCACCAGATGGGCATCAATGCCGCAGCGTTCGACCAGATATTTACGCCCCTCGGTGGTGTTGAAAAGCACGAACAGCGTGTCGGTGGCGCGGTCGCTTACATCGGCAACAAGGTCGGTGTTCATGACATTGTGAATATAGGGCACGTGTTTATCGCCGATGCCTTGAATATTGTGCTCGCCGAAACCGTTGTAGAGCAGCGTCGGGCATTCCAGCGCCTCGACCGCGACGATCTTGGTCTCGAATTTCTCCTTGAGATGATCGCCGGCGGCCAGTGCTCCGGCCGAGCCCGAGGCCGAGACATAGGCGGCAAGCCTGGCATTGGCGCGGCCTTTGGCAAGATGGCTGAACACTCGCTCCATCGCAGCGCCGGTGCATGTGCGGTGGATCACGTAATTCCCGAATTCGCAGAACTGATTGAAGATAATATTGGTCGGGTCGCGTTCGAGCACGGCACATGCGTCGTAGATTTCCTTGACGTTGCTTTCAGAGCCCGGCGTGCGGACTATGTCGGTCGGATCGGCGACCCATTTACCGAGCCACTCGAATCGTTCGCTGCTCATATTTTCCGGCAGTACTGCGACCCCGCGGCAACTGAGAATGCGGGAAATTGCCACGCCGCCGCGGCAATAATTACCGGTCGAAGGCCAGATCGCGCGGTGGCGGGTCGGATCGAATTCACCGCTGACGATGCGCGGAATGAGACAGCCGTAGGCGGCGAGCACCTTGTGGGCGCGGATCATGGGAAAGCGGTTGCCGAGCAGCAACGCGATGCGCGCCTTCACGCCGGTCAACTGCTCGGGCAGTTCGACAAACTCCGGCACGTCGAGGAGGCTCTTGCGGCTGACGTCGTTGAACCAGTGCACGCGGAAGAGATTGAGCGGGTGGGGTGCGTCCGGATCGACGGCGCGCAATTTCTCCACTACCGCGGCCGGGATCGTGGGCGGGTCCCGCAACTGCGCAATCGTTGGCAGCACAACGCCGGTTTGACGAAAGTGTTTGGCGGTCCGCTTCAGTACGTCGGCATTGACCACGCTGCATTCGAGCCCCAGACGCGCCATTCGTCGTTCCTTCTTCGTTGCCTGCTTCCGCCGGCCGTTCGTCGGTTGCTGGGATTCTAGGCCGTTAAATGGTGCTCGAATTGTGACCCCACCATCTCCTCGCGGGTCGGCGTTCTCTTCAATAAGCCGGTTGCTTGCGAAAAGCGGATAAGGCCAAAGAGCGCTTCATCCGAAATCTCCGGCTTGTAATAGGGCAGGTCGCGTCCAACCACATCTGCGATTCGCTCGGCCTCGAGCGGGGGGAAGAGCTTGCGTCCGACTACGGTCGCAAGGCTGATGTCATTGACCAGTGCCCGCTGCGCGGCAACGACGGCGCGTATTCCCGCTGCAGCCATATCAGGATTGCGGGCGATGATCTCGTCGCTCGTGACCAGTGCAGGAAAGGTGTAATGGAAAGCCGGCTTGGGCCCGAGACCGCGGCGCACGTCGAGCACTACCTTGCCGACGCCACTGCGAATGGCGTTCTGCGCGCCCATGGCATTCGCCCAGAATCCGTCGATCTGCCCGTCCTCTAATGCTTTCGCTGCGGCGACGCCAAAAGAGACGCCGCGCTCGTGGGCGCGTTTAACGTCTACGACATTCACGCGGTCGCGCACCAGGTCGATGCCGCTCTCCGCCAGCAAATGCTTGAGGGTCAATTCCACCAGCGGCGCGGCGCCAATGGTTCTGCCCCTCACCGCCTTAACGTCGCCCGGTTTGACGTCGAGATCGGCGCGCATAACCAACAGCCAATACATGCCTTGCGATAAAGCGGCGAGTAGCTTGGCGCCGTGCCATTCGGGAAAAGCCAGCAGCGCCACGTGCGCTGGCCCGGCGACGAAGTCGACTACGCCGTCCCGCAAAGCCTCGTAGGCCTTGTAGTTCGGAAAGATCAACCGATACTGCGCGTCGAGTCCTTGCTTTGCGAAGAAGTTCAGAGCGATGGCAGCGATCGCCGGAAAGTAAGAATTGGAGACAAGGTCCGGAACCGCAACGCGTGCTATCTGCAATGACGACCTCGCTAAGACGTTGCCGGCACTATTACGTCATTTTGCGACGAAGCCCGGCGCGTAGACGTCGTCGGCCTTCACCTGGGACTTGAGCTTGAATGCGCCGTTAACTACGTCGATCGTCGCCTGGATTCCGGCGGGATCAATTTCGGCGAGCGGCTTGCCTTTGACTTGAGCCAGTTCGCCGACCAACTCAGTCTCGGCCTTGGCGACTTCGACGGTCACTTCCCGATGCAGCTTGTGCATGATTGCGCCAGCCTCGGCTGGATTGGTGATCGCCGATTTCAATCCCTTGATTGTGGCGGCGACGAAGCGGCGGACCAGATCGGGATTGGACTTAATCGTCTCCTCGGTGGCGATGATACCGTTGCCGTAATAGCGCAAGCCTGGGTCGGAGTAGGCGAAGCGCACTAGCTTTTTGGGTGCCGCTTGCGCGCGCAGCAGTGGCTCGCCGACCGTGAACTGGCCGACGCAGGGCACCTTCCCGCTGGCGAGCATGCCGGGCAGCGCGGAACTCGCCGCCACCACCCAATTCACTTTGGCTTTGTCGATGCCGGCCGCCTTGGCGAAGGCCGGGAACATATCAGGGATCGATCCGCCGGCCGGATTGGCGATCGACTTGCCCTCAAGATCCTTCGGCGTCTTCAGCCCTGCTTCCGCGGCGCAGAAGATCGCCTGCGGCGGACGGGCATAGACCACCGCCACCATCTTCACTGGAATGCTGTCATTGGCGCGCGAAAGCACAAGCGATCCGGCGTCGGCGAAGCCGAAATTCGCATTGCCGGCGGCAACCTGGCGGATCGCATTGACCGAACCTTTGCCGCCAACGATCTTCACGTCGATCCCGGCCTCCTTGTAATAGCCCTTGTCGAGCGCCACGAAGAAATAGGCGTGACGGCCGTTATATCCGAAGTCGGTAACCAGTGTGACGCTGTCGGCGGCCCTCGCGCCTTGTGCCAAAGCCGCGCCGAAGAGCGCCGTCACGACTAGCAATGCCGTGCGAAAAGCAGTCCCGAACTTGGTCATCGATAATCCTCCATAATCACCGCGCCGACGCGCAGCCGTCGCGCGGGTGAACCTTGACCCCGAGGCTTGAAATCGTATGATTTAGTATACAAAATTGCAAACCCTACCCCGACGGTTTTGCTGCAATCTTTCGCTTTGGTCTTGGTTGCACACACGGTCGACGGGAAATCAGTAGAAGAGCGAAAGCGTATGTCGGCGATACCGCCTGGAAATGTCGTGACCTGGGATCGTACCGACCCGCGCGCGGCGCGGTGCGTCATCCGCTCGGGCGGATATACCGGATATACCGCGGCGATCGCTGCCGGCTACGTGCAGGCCAATATCTGTATCCTGCCGCGCGACTGGAGTGCAGACTTTCTGCTCTATTGCCAGCGCAATTCGAAACCTTGCCCGCTGATCGCGCGTTCGGATGTGGGCGATCCGCGGCTGCCGACGCTGGCTGAAGACCTCGACATCCGCACCGATATTCCGCGCTACCACATTTTTTGCGACGGCGAATTCACAGAGGAAGTTAGCGACATCAGTAGCCATTGGCGCGACGATCTGGTGACCTTCGCGCTCGGCTGTTCGTTCTCGTTCGAAGAGGCGATGCTGGAAGCTGGCCTTCGTCTGAAATTCCTCGAGCGCAACAGCGTCGCCGGCGTCTACGTGACGAATATCGACACCGTTCCGGCGGGGCCGTTTCGTGGTCCGCTGCTGGTGACGATGCGCGCATTCAAGCCGGCCGATGCGATCCGCGCGATCCAAATCACCTCGCGCTTTCCCAACGTGCACGGTGCGCCGGTGCATATCGGCGATCCGGCGTCGATCGGCGTTGATCTCTCCAGACGCTATCAGAATGTCGGCGACGGCGAGGTGGCGGCCGGTGAAATCCCGGTGTTCTGGGCCTGCGGATTGACACCGCAACTCGCCGTGAAAAGCGCCAAGCCGCCGTTCTGCATCACGCACGCGCCGTCCTCGATGCTGATTACGGATCTGCGCAACGCGAGCCTCGCGGTGCTCTAACAGTCCATGCGCGATTTTGAACTTCCGGGCCGCTCGGAGGCCTTGGGCACCAGCGGCATGGCGGCTACGTCGCATCCGTCGGCGACGCTAGCCGCGCTTGATGTGCTGCGTAACGGCGGCAATGCCATTGACGCTGCAGTCGCGGCCATGGCACTCCTCGGCGTGGTTGAGCCTACACAGACCGGCATTGGCGGCGATTGTATTGCGTTACTAATGCGACGGGGGGAGGGAGAGGTCATTGCTCTCAATGGGTCGGGCTGGGCACCGGAAGCCGCTAACATTGACTTCTATGAAGCGCACGGCATCGCCGCGATCAAAACAGAAAGTGCACATGCGGTATCTATTCCCGGTGCGGTTGGGTCCTGGGCGAGGCTCATCGCCGACCACGGCACGATGGAATTCGCCGCATTGCTTCAACCCGCCATCGAAGCGGCTGATCAGGGCTACCCCGTCACCGAACGTGTCGCTCGCGATTGGGCGAAGCAGGTCGATAAGCTCAGGCGCAATCCAGCCGCCGCCGAGGCGTTCCTGTTCGACGGCGCCGCGCCGCGGCCGGGCACGATCCACCGCCAGCCGGCACTCGCCGCCGTCCTACGCAGCATCGCCGCTGAAGGGCCTGACGCCTTCTATCGCGGATGGATTGCACGCGACATGGTTGATAGTTTGCGGGCGCTCGGCGGCCTGCACACTCTCGAAGACTTCAGCAGCTTCGCACCGGAATATGTGGACCCGGTCAGCGTCAGCTACCGCGGCCACCGGTTGTGGGAATGCCCGCCGAATGGCCAGGGCGTGGCGCCGCTGATAATGGCGCGGGCACTGGAAGGCTTTGATCTTGCCGCGTGGCGATGCGATTCGACCGAGCGCTATCACGTCATGGCGGAGCTGGGCCGGCAAGCTTTCGCCGACCGCGACTGCTTCGTCGGCGATCCGCGCATGGGCGGACCACCGGCCGTGACCCTGATCGGGGAAGAGCGCGCGGCGCAAATGCGCGCTCGGGTCTCGCTTCGAGGCCGGATCAAAGACCTTACGCCGGTGCCGCTGCCTGATCACCGTGACACCGCCTTTCTCGCGGTCGTCGATAAGGACCGCAATACGATTGCGCTGATCAATTCGATTTTTGATGACTTCGGTTGCGGCATAGTCAGCCCGCGTTCCGGCGTCATGTTTCACAATCGCGCCGGCGGGTTTGTGCTCACGCGCGGCCATCCGAACGCGATTGCCCCGCGCAAGCGACCGCTGAACACCATTATCCCGGCACTGCTGACGCGGGATGGCAAGGCGGCGATGGCGTTCGGCGTCACGGGCGGCCATTTCCAGCCGTTTGGCCAGATCCAGATCATGACCAACATCCTCGATTACGGAATGGGAATCCAGGAATCGATTGATCAACCGCGAATTTTCGCGCGCGGCGATCAATTCAACGTCGAGGGCACGGTGTCTTCGGCGGCGGTCGATGGCCTGCGCAAACTTGGCCACAAAGTCACCCGCGCTGAAAATCCGCTTGGCACCGCCCAGGCGGTCGCGATCGATTGGGATTGCGGATTGCTGCGCGGTGGCGCTGATGGCAGGCGCGATGGCATCGCCTTGGGGTGGTAGGTTGGTGCGATGAACGATATCGAGACTGTGAGCGAAGCCGTCTGCGGCGATATCGACGCTGCCCGCAGCGAGCTCGTCGACTTGTGCGGCCGGCTGGTCGCCGCGCCGAGCGTCAATCCACCGGGTCGGACTGCGGAGGTAGCGGCGGTCGTGCGGGACTATCTTTCCGGCCACGGCTTAGAGACCGAAACCGTCAAGGCGGATGATGAAGCGCCCAACTTGGTTGGCCAAGTGGGGGGCGGTTCGTTCGGACGTCACGTGGTCTTCAACGCGCATATGGACACAATGGAGGCAGGCGACGAATCCACCTGGTCGGTCCCGGTCTTTCAGCTGAGCAAGGCCGAGGGCCGACTCTATGGCCTCGGCATGGGCAATATGAAAGGCGCGCTGGCGGCGATGTGTCTAGCCACCGTGGCGTTGCATCGGCGGCGTGACACCTGGCGCGGCCGGTTGTCGATGACGGCGGTGTCGGACGAGGTGATGTTCGGCGAGCGCGGCGCCGTGTACCTGCTGAAAAGCCGGCCCGAACTCGCCGGCCATTTCATGATCAGCGGCGAAGGCCCAGGCTTTATGGATTGCGCGGTTGCAGAAAAAGGTCTGCTCTGGGTCGATATTGAAGTGAAAGGCCCCTCGGGCCATTCGTCGCGGGCGCTCGCCGGCAGCACAGCGGTCATGAAGCTCGCCGCCTTGCTGGCCCGCCTCGACGGAATCAACGTGCTTTATGCCACTCCGCCTGCAGAGCTCACTGGCGTCACCGGCGGCGAGGGTAATCTCGGCCTGCGGGTTTCGCTAAATGCTGGAAACATCGCCGCCGGAACCGTGCGCAGCCAGATAGCGACCCGCGCACGCGCGCAACTCGACATCCGTTTGCCGCCGGGGATTTCCGTCGAGGATATTGAAGAGCGCATTAGGCGCGCCTGCGCCGGCGATGCCGACATCGCCATAACCTTCACCAAGGCATGGGATGCGAATTGGGCGGCGCTGCAAAATCCACTGGTGTTGGAGCTCGCCGCTGCGGCGCAAGTGGTGCGCGGCAAGAAGCCGAATTATGTGGTGCGCCTTCCCGGCAGCGATGCCCGCCGCTGGCGCGACCTCGGCGTGCCCTCTGTCTGCTACGGCCCGCAACCGACGCTCTCAGCCGGCATCGACGATTATGCCATCGAGCAGGACGTCGTAGACTGTGCCAAGATTTATACGCGCACCGCGCTAAAGCTCATGAGCCTGAAGGCCTAGCGGGTCGCCTGCACGAGCAGGGACAGCGCGCGGGCGGCTTCCCGGGTCGTGTTGAACACAGGAACATTGGCGCCTTCTAGCTCGGTAATCCATCGCGATCGGGCGCTCCCGCCGTAGATCGCGACCGTGACCGGCTTGTCGTAGGCCTGGCGCAGTCGCTTCATGAGATCGCCGAAACCCGGAAAATCCGCATTCGCCGGCGCCAGCAATGTGCAAAGTACGAGGTCGACATTCGGATCGGCAAAGATTGAGCCCAAGCCGATCTCGTGCGCCTCTTTGGGGCCTTTCACATCGATACCGATCCAGAAATCGAATGGATTGGCCGGCTCGAGCCAACTGGGCAGGATCGTGCGCATGGCAGATAATGTGCCGGAGTCGAATGTTGCAAGCTCGAGGCCGGCGCGCACCGCTAGGTCGGTTGAGATGACGCCGAGTGCGCCGCTGGTAGTGGCAATGCCGACGCGCTTTCCCTTGGGCTTCGGCAGCATGGCGAGTGCGCGGAGGGCGTTGAGGAAATCGGCCTCGTCCTCGGCGCGGGCGATACCGTGCTGGCGCAGGCCGTCATCGAGGATCTTGTCGTCTGCCGCCAATGATCCAGTATGCGAGGCGGACGCGCGCGCACCTTCCTTGGTCTGACCAGGTTTGAGCAGCACGATCGGCTTGCTTTTTCGCACTTCGCGCGCGGTCTCCAAGAACAGCCGCGGCTCGCGCACGCTTTCGATGTACAGACCGATCACCTTGGTCGTCGCGTCATTTTTGATGAAATTCAGGAAATCAACTTCATCGACGTCAATCTTGTTGCCGACATCGATGCTTTTTGACACTGGCAGGCGTTGGGTTTCTGCGCTCATCACCTGCAGCATGACCGCGCCGGTGAAAATGCCGGTCTGTGTAAAGAACGATACGCCGCCTCTTTCCCAGCGCGGAAAATTCACGAAGCTTCCCATCATGCCGCAATCAGCATTGACCATACCGATTGTGTTGGGGCCGGCCATGAGCAGGCCGGATTCTTTAGCGATCTTGCGCAAGGCGTCCTCGTCAGTGCGGCCCTTTTCGCTTGCCTCGGAAAATCCGGCGGTAATAATGCAGGCCGAACGCGCCTTGGCATCAACACATTGCTTGATCGCTTCGGCAACATGCGCCTGCGGCAGCACGATGTAGATAAGATCGATCGGCTCCGGCACATCGGCCAAGGCCGGATAGGCCTTGTGCCCCATGATATCGGCTGCGCTCTTGTTGATCGGGTAAAGTGGGCCCTTGAAGCCGCCCTTGGCGAGATTTGCGAACAGCACGCCGCCGGACTTGGTCGGATTCGACGAAGCACCGATGACCGCGATCGAGCGTGGCGCCACGAGTGGCGTAATATCTCGCATTACTAGCTCCCGGAACGAAGCAGCACGAGTGCATCAAGCGCGATGACACCGCGCGCGGTCACAATCAAGGGATTGATCTCGATTTCGGCGATACCCGCAGCGATGTCACTGCGCGCGCCGAGCCTGGAAAGCGCTCGGATCGCGGCTTTGAGACTTTCATGATCAGCTGGTGGATCGCCGCGCAGCCCAGCAAGCGCGCGCGCCACCAGCCGATCCGCCAGCAGAGCGTCGATATCCGTTTCGCGGAGCGGGGCCAGCCGGAACGCCACCTGTCCAAGCAGTTCGACGAAAATCCCGCCGAGGCCAAACATGACCAGTGGCCCGAATTGCGCATCGATGCGTAGGCTGAGGATCCATTCGAGCTTTGCGGGCTCAAACGCCTCGATCAGAAATCCATCGAGTATGATGTCCGGCCGCGCGCGGGCCACGCGCTCGGTGATCAGGTCGCAGGCGGTAGCCGCGTCTGCCGGCGTCGTTACCGGGAACACGATGCCACCGGCATCGGTCTTGTGGGTGAGGGCGCGAGACACCGCCTTCACCACGACCGGAACGCCCACGGCAGCGGCGGCTTCAACTGCAGCCGCGGGCGACGAGACAACCCGTCCGGCGGGAACGGGAATTCCGATCTCGCGTAGCATTGCCTTTGATTCCGGCTCGGTCAAAGCCCTGTCGCCGCGTCCTCGTGCAGCCGCAATGAGGCTCGCGATGTCTGCCGCGCATGAGGAAGTTGTCAGCATCCGATTGCAGGACTCGCCGTCAATGCTCGACGCGCAAGATGACTTTGCCGAACTGCTTGGCTGATTCGAGGTAACGATGTGCCTCGGTTGCTTCACTCAGCGGGAACACACGATCGATTACAGTCTTAAGCTTGCCATTGCCGAGCAGCGGCATCATGACCTCGAGATCGTGCTTTGTGGCACTGTTCGAGCCGATAATCTGCAGCTCTTTATGGAAAATATAGTTTACCGCGATGCTGCATTCGTAGGATTTGGTCCCACCAACGGTAATCAGGCGGCCACCGCGGGTCAAGCAGCGAATTGATTTGTCAAGGAAATCGCCGCCGACATGCTCGACGACAAGATCGACGCCACGCTTATTGGTGCGCTTCATTATCTCGTCTGTGAAATCGACGTCGTTGTAGTTGATTGTCTCGTCGGCATTCAGCGCCTTGGCCTTTTCCAGCTTCCAGTCGGCGCTCGAAGTCGTGTAGACGTACGCGCCGGCGAGTTTGCAGATCTGGATCGCCGCCATGCTTACGCCCGAGCTCGCCGAGTTGATTAGCACCGTCTCGCCCGCCTGCAACCGGCCGCGATCGATCAGCATATGCCAGGCGGTGCCAAAGGGGTTAGGAAACGCTGCGGCGGATTCGTAACTTACGTTCGGCACCAGTGCGATCAAATGATCGGCCGGCAGCTTGACGTATTCGGCATAGGCGCCGTGTTCATGGGCGCCGAGGTAGCGGTAGTCACGCGCGCAGCGATTGTAATGACCGGCCATGCATTGCTCGCAGCGCCCGCAAGGCAGGATCCACCAACTGGTTACGCGAGTGCCGAGCGGAAAATCGCAGGCGGTTTCCGGCCCCAGCGCGACCAACTCGCCGCCGAAGTCGCCGCCGAGGATGTGTGGAAACTTGCCCTTATTCGGCTTATAGCGTCCGGCGCGCGCCATCAGGTCGTAGCCGTTGAGCCCGACCGCGTGCACTTTGATCAAAGCCTCGCCGCGGCTCAACTCCGGAACGGGAAAATCGGTGTAGTGGAGGACTTCAGGACCACCATACTTTTCGAAAATCGACGCCTTCATTTTTTTCGGAAGCAATTTGTCCTCCACTTGCGCGCTGTCGAGATTTTGGTCAATCGGCGGCAGTTTTGCTTAATGCGTTGTCGTGGTGGCGTCGGCCATCGGGGGTAGCCGGCTCTGTCGAACCTGCGCACGGCGCCAAAGTAGCGCAGAGGTGCTTGTTGGCGTGCTGATATTTTGTATACTAATTTTGTCGAAATTCAACTAGTTCTGATCGAGCCAGTAGAATTCGCTGGGTTAGGAAAGTCGGTGCACGCTCGCTGGCACGAGGGGGCGCTGACAAGAATAGTCGCGCGAAAATGCAATGGTGAATATCTAGAATGCTGAAAATCAAGATAGAACACCTGTTCAAGATCTATAATTCGCGCAGCGGCCGCGTTTCCGCGCTCGAAGACGTCAATCTCGAAATCCAACAGAACGAATTCATCACTTTGGTCGGTCCGTCCGGTTGCGGTAAGTCGACGTTGCTTAAGATAATCGGTGCGCTAATCCGGCCAACGCGCGGCACCTTCCTCTACGACGGCAAGCCGCTGCTACAACCGACGCGAGACGTCGGAATTGTATTCCAAGAGCCGGTCCTGCTGCCCTGGCGTGCCGCGCTGGACAACGTACTATTGCCGGCAGAGATTCTGGGCCTCGATATCGAAGAGGGCAGGCCACGCGCAATGGATCTGCTGAAGCTCGTTGGTCTTGAGGGATTTGAAGCAAGTTACCCCCGAGAACTCTCGGGTGGAATGCAGCAGCGGGTCGCGCTCAGCCGAGCGCTGATTCATAATCCATCGGTATTGCTCATGGATGAACCGTTCGCCGCGTTGGATGCCATGACGCGCGAAGAACTCGGTTTTGAGCTTCTTCGGATCTGGAATACTCACAAAAAGACGGTCGTCTTTGTGACCCACAACATTGTGGAAGCAATCCTGCTCGCAGACCGGGTGGTCGCTATGTCACCACGGCCCGGGCGCATCGCTAAAATATTGAAAATCGAACTTCCCCGGCCGCGAACGCTCGAGATGGAGTTCACGCCGAAATTCAAGACTTATTCGGATGAAATTCGGTCCGTGATTTACCATAACGGGACAGCCGTTGCATGATGCCCAATCCAGCCGAGAGTATGCCCGAGGAAATAGAAGAGCATGCGCAGCGGATGTCGGTGTTTGTCGCAGTTCTTGGACCGACAGTCACTCTTTTAGCGCTGGTGGGCCTATGGGAAGTGCTTGCGCGGTGGAGCGGCGTTCCAGCCTGGCTGCTGCCGGCGCCAAGTGCAATTGGCGATTCTATGATCGACTGGCGTGCAGAATTAGCATGGCACACTATGATAACTCTTTACGAGGTTCTTATAGGCTTCGCCTTGTCGATTGCCGTGAGTATTCCGCTGGCTGTGGCAGTGGTCTATTCGCCATTTCTGCAGAACACGATTTACCCAATCCTTCTCGCGCTTCAGTCGATGCCAAAGGTTGCCATCGCTCCGTTGCTCGTGTTGTGGATTGGTTTCGGAGCCATGCCGAAAATTCTCGTGGTTTTCCTGGTCTGCTTTTTTCCCATCGTTGTCGCTACTGCATCGGGATTGTCGGCAGTGCCGCCGGCTCTGATCGATCTAATCCGGTCGCTGTCGGCAACGACTTATCAAACGTTCGTCAAAATTAGATTCCCGACCGCTATCCCCCACATCTTTATAGGTTTGAAAATAGCGATCACTTTCGCCGTCATTGGCGCCGTGATTGGCGAGTTTGTTGGATCGGATCAGGGGCTGGGTTACTTGATCTTGACCTCGACGTCCCAATCTCGAACGCCGCTCGCATTTGGCGCTCTCTTGATACTTACCATCATGAGCATCGTGCTCTACTATGCGATCGAATTTATGGAGCACCTCGTCGTGCCGTGGGCACCCAAGAACTAGGCGTGGAAGACATCACTTATGCATGATGCAAAAATTAAAAAACAGAATAGTAGAAAGCATAATTATGGATCGAACATCGATCTATTAAGAACCGAACCACCCGAGCAGGGCACTCACGAATCTTTGGGCGCTTTCGCCTATCGAGCTTTGCGCGATGCGATTCGTGCCGGGCGAATTCCTCCGGGCCCCCATATCCGGGAGTTGGAAGTCGCGAAGTGGCTGAAAATAAGCCGTACCCCGGTGCGTGAGGCCTTTCATCGCATCATCTCAGAAGGGCTTCTTGTCAGCGGACCGTGGAATGGAGTCATGGTCGCCGAACTGGATCGGGAACAACTCGTCGACCTCTACGCGGTGCGCGAAGCACTGGAGGGCGCAGCGGCATCGCTAGCTGCAAAAAATGCCACCGCGGCGGAGGTTCGCGCGCTGTTTGGGATTGTCGCGACCGAGTCCAAGGAGAGGAACGATCCCTCGAAGCTGGTAGTGATCAACGCCAAACTCCACCAGATTATCTATCGCGCAGCGCACAACCAGTTCCTTTTGCAGTCGCTCACGACCATTGTGGATACGCTTGGCTTGCTGCGTCATTCGACCTTTGTATTTCCGGACAGCATTGGACTAGCGCGGCGAGAACACCTTCTAATCATCCGCGCGATTCGCAATGGCGAGGCTAGACGCGCCGAGATGCTGGCACGCAGACATATCCGCTGAGCGCTGGCAATGAGGCTCCAACTGCAAAAACGCAATAGCTGAATACGGTGCCGTCTTCCCACCCCGCCAATTGCTATACGCGAAGGAGAGAGCAATGCCCAAGCCTGAACTGGAATTCTTTCCCGTCGACAATATTCCCTGGGCGCCGGTGCCCGGCGCGCCTCCCGGCCACTACCAGAAGATCCTCACCGAGGATCCGGACAAGATGTTTGTGACTCGGATGCTAAAAGTCGATCCCGGCTGCCGCAGCACGGAGACATTCGTCCATGATTTCTGGGAGGAGGTCTATATCCTAGAAGGCAGTCAATGGGACGGCGAACAGTACTTCAAGAAGGGTATGTATGCTTGCCGCCCGCCGGGCATGAAGCACGGCCCGTACCGGACCGATGAAGGCGTCACCACGCTCGAAGTTCGCTACATTCGATGAGAGCTCGTTGCATTTAAATAAGGTGCTATCCGATGACGCCATCAGGCCCTGAAATCACTGCCAACGTGCCGCGTCTCGAGCGCTACATGGATGCGAACGGTCTCGACGCAATCGCCGTGCGCACGGGGGTGAACTTTACTTATCTTGCCGGCATCGCCTTGCCGGGAACGCTGGCGCGGCATCTCGACATCGCTAACACGGTGCGCGGCTTCATGCTGGTGTGGCCGCGCAAGGGCGAGCCGGTTATTGTACTTGATTCCTTTGCTGAAAAGGTCGTCGCCCGCGACTCATGGATCCGCAAGACCGTGGTTTACAGGGCCTATGTCGAGTCGCTTTACACGCTTGTGGCCAATGTTCTCGCCGATCTCGGGTTTGGCGGCGCCCGCGTTGGTTTCGAAAAAGATGGATTGAGCGCTGCGCATTGGGAGGAAATCCAGCGCGCTTTGCCGAAGCTACAAATGATCAATTGCTCGCGCATGATGGACGAAGTGCGCTGGGTCAAGACCGCGGGCGAGATCGCGCTGCAAAAAAAAGTCGCCGACATGCTGGACGACGTGTTGCTCGGAGTGTTCCCAACCATCCGTCCGGGCGAGAGCGAGCGCGAGGTGCATGCCCGCGTCGTCGAAAGCTGCCTGCGGCATGGATTCGGGTGGGTGCATGGCATTCTTAATTCGAGTTCCAATCCGGTGATGTATGGCGGCGAAAGCGACGTGCAATTCCAAAGAGGAGATTTCGTGCGCAACGACTATGTCGCCTACTTCAATGGCTATGCTGGGCACCAATCGCGCCTGGCGATCCTAGGTAAGCCGACCGCGGAACAGCAGAAGGGCTATGCTTTAACGCTAGATATCCATCGCCGCACGATCGGGCGCTGCACCGCTGGACGCACGGCCGGAGATATTTACCGGTTCGTGGTCGATGAATTCTTAAAGCACGGCATCGAGTACCCGGCGTCGTTGGTTGGGCACAGCATGGGCGCTTGGTTCCATCAGCAGGAGCCCGTGCTTCGCAATGGCAACGAGACCGTGCTGGTAGACGGCATGATCCTCGCAATCGAGCCGCAGCGGCTGCACTGGCATATCCAGGACCTGATAGCAATTGAGCAAAGCAAGCCACGCCTATTGTCCGATAAGTTCCCTATCGATCAGCCGTTTATAATCGATTGAATTACTAGGTAAGCGATTGCGTCTTGAAGCGTTAGCAGTTGCGGTCATAGATCATTAGTGCTTTTGCTCGCTGTCACGTCCCCATGGCATGAGAATGCGTTCGGTGAGGACGACCGAGGCATAAAGGATCATGCCGAGAACGCTCAATAAGACGAGAGCAGCCCAAGCGAGCGACGTGTTCATCTGTGAGTTGGCTACCAAGAGCAGATTGCCGAGGCCTTCATCCGCGCCAATGAATTCTCCGATAACGGCACCAATAACAGCTAACGTGACTGCAATTTTTGCTCCGGAAAATATGAATGGCAGTGCGGATGGAAGCTGAATCTTGAAGAACGTTTGTAGCCTAGAACTTTGCAATGAGCGAGCTAATTCAAGAAGTTCCGGTGAGGTATTGCGCAGGCCCGTAACAGTATCGACCACGATGGGAAAAAATGCAATCACAAACGCCATGGCCAATTTGGATTCGATTCCGGTGCCAAACCAGACCAAGAGTATTGGCGCCAGTGCGACTTTCGGTATTGATTGGCTCGCGACCAGCAGCGGGTAAAACATCGAATTAAGCAATCGCGAATATGTCACTATCACTGCTATGGGGATGCCGATGGCCATCGCAAGAAAAAACCCTAAAATACATTCCATTAATGTGATCCAGGATTCAGACAGCAAGGCGCGTGAATAAGAAGAAATGGCTGAGGCCACGGCCCAAGGACTTGGTAGCACGACGGATGGTATTTTGAGCAAGACAATGTAGTAATGCCAAGCAACCAAAATAATTGCAGCACCCGCGCATGGATAAATAATTCTAAGGACATTGTTGCGCATCACTTTACGACCCCAAGTGCCACTCCTGCCTTCCTTTCAAACTCCGTGAATTTGTCGAGAAAGCGAACCTGTGACGAGCGCGGATAAGGGATATCAATTTCAAGCCGCAACACGATAACCGCGGGGCGTTTGGAGAACACCAGAACCTGATCGGATAAAAAGATGGCCTCGGAAATACTGTGGGTGACAAAAATAACGGTAGCGCCGGTAATGCGGCGGATATTAAGCAACAAGTCGTTCATTTCCAGTCTAGTTAGTTCATCAAGTGCCCCAAACGGTTCATCCATGAGTAGAATTGATGGCTCATGAATGATGCCTCGGCATAGTGCGACGCGCTGTTGCATCCCGCCTGACAGCTGCCTAGGGTAAGCATTTTCGAAACCACCTAGCCCAACAAGTTCTAGAATCTCATGGGCGCGACTCTTTGCTTTTATGTCATTCTTGCCAAGTATTTCCATTGGATAAAGAATATTTCCAATGACAGTGCGCCACGGCATAAGGGTGGGAGATTGAAACACCACGCCGACGCCAGGGTAAGGTTTTGTGATTTCTTTCCCGTTTAGTTCAAGGCGCCCGCTGGTGGCTGGCACCAGTCCGCCCATCATCTTGAGAACGGTTGTCTTGCCACAGCCGCTAGGGCCAAGCAGCGACACGAGCTCGCCTTTGCGAATCTCGAATGAAACATCCTTGACCGCTAATAAGGGTTGAGACGTCCCAGTTTTGAAAAGCTTGGCAGCGTTAAGTACGCGCCCGAGGGGAGGCTGAGAAAGCTCAGAGCAACCCCTCGGGTCTGATGTGCGGTCTACATCCACGACTACTTCACTTCAATCGGCTTAGGCAGACTTACTCGGGCATTACAGGTTTTGTAGGCATGAAGCCGGTAGCATAGACGTCTTCCGGTTTTGGCGCTTTGTCCTTAGGAAACCCGCCGTTTTCAACCATCCACTCAACAGACTTTCTCATCTTTTCGGCGGTGAATGAACCGATGCCGTTCTTTTTAACATCAGGGGTGACCGCCAGGTCTTCGACGATTTTGATCTCATCGACAGTGATTTCGTCATTCAGCGCCTTGGCAGTTTTCCGTTCGAATACTGCCGCTTCCTTCGGATGTTTGAACGCGAATTGGTAGCCGCGCAGGGTGGCCCTGACGAATTTCTTTACGATATCAGGGTGTTCCTTTAGATACGACTCCTTCGCGCCGATCCCGTTAGAATACAGGTCAAGGCCAAAGTCCGCCAATAGAAGCGTGCGAACTTTTGCGTCCTTTACGGCCCGCTCAATGCCTGGCTTCGACATAATATAGAAATCGACCGAAGGTATCTTGTGCGAAGCAAGCATTGCGACACGTGCAGACGGTGCGACATTGATGGCTTCAAGTTTGT
Source organism: uncultured Undibacter sp. (assembly GCA_964563195.1). Lineage (GTDB taxonomy): Bacteria > Pseudomonadota > Alphaproteobacteria > Rhizobiales > Xanthobacteraceae > Pseudolabrys. Next base: position 18,547 of record CAZLWN010000027.1, read on the forward strand.
TCGGGTCGAGACCATTCTTTCGCATCATCGCCTTGGTAATTTTCGAAACAAAGCTTCCAGAGCCTGTTCCAACCTTCAGCCCCTCAAGATCCTTCAATTTCGTCACATTTGCCCCAGGATCGAGGGAGAAGATCGTAAACGGCGCTTTTTGGTAGATTACCGATACCACCTTTACGGTCGCGCCGTTGGCGCGAGCAATCACTAGGCTGGGCACGTCAATAAATCCGAGCTGCGCAACGCCGCTCTGAACCATTTGAATGGCTGCGGAGGTTCCATTGGTGGGGACTATTTTGACGTTCAATCCCTCTTCCTTGTAGTACCCCTTCTCTATTGCGGCAAACAATGGCGCGTGCCGACCCAGAATAATGAAATCGTTTGCGAACGTGATGTCCGTCATCTTTTGGGCTTGCGCCTGCGCAGGCCCCGTACCACTGACAACTCCACCGAGCAGTAACCAAGCGGAGCAAATGATAGTTGCTACTAGTTTCAACATCTTAATCTCCTTTCTGCATTTTCACTTATTGTCCCGGTTTGTACTAGCAAGATCAAGAGAACGCCAAGCCTTCGCCCTTAGGCGAAATTCGATGTTCAATGACAGCGCCTGTCAGATTTGCCGATGCGGTTGAAATCAAATAGAGCAGCGTTGGAACGACCCCTTCAGGTTCGCCAATCCCGATTGTGCGGCGATAAAATTCCTGTTCCTCTTCGGTGCTCACATCCATGAATATTGGGGTCGCGCGCAAGCCGGGCGACAGCACGTTCGCGCGAACGTTGTAGTCTTTCAACTCATGAGCGGCTGATTTGATCATCCCAATCAGCGCCGCCTTGCTCGCGGCATATGCACTGGCGCCGGGCCAGCCATTCATCGCAAGACCGGAAGTGAACGCAACGATCGCCCCTGATCTCTGCGCTTTCAGCAATGGAATAATGCCCTGCATAAAATAGAAAACGCCGTTGAGATTGACGTCAATCACCTCGCGCCATTGCGCGGGGTTCATCTTGTCAATGGCGGTGCGAATTTGGATTGCCGCTCCGAGTACGGCTGCGTCAAGTCGTGGATATCTCCCCTTGATGTCGTCGATTAGGTCGACGACTGCGGCCTCTTCTGAGACGTTGACCTGGCAGATCCGGATCCGGCCACGCGTCTCAACATCGAGATCCCGGAGAAGTTGATCATGGCGCAGATCAACGGCAATTACGGTCGCACCTTCGCGTGCACAATGGCGTGCGAGGGCCGCACCGATCCCGCTGCCGGCCCCAGTGATCAGCATCACCGAATCGTCGAAGTGGTATGAAACAGAAATTGTCATGCCAAAATGGCCTCTCGACGTGGAATGGAGAGCGCCGCATGATAGGCGGCCTCGGCGGCGCCGGCCATGATAGGGTTGATGGCTGCGATATGGTCGTCGGGCCGCACCAGAACCATCGAATTCGGCGCGCAACCATAGCGTTCCGTGACCAGGTTCCCGGGGTCTAGCAGTGAGCGACCGCGAATCTCGGAGTTGCGCGGTGCGTCCCATCGAGAAACTGCATAATGCCTAAGCCAGGGCAGATCGTTTTCCGGGATCTCTGGGCGTCGCCGAACGTCGGTGAAATATAGTGCGACAAACGAACGGCCGAACAAATCGTGGAGCCTGATCTGGCAGCCTTCGCTGTCGTGCAGCAGGCCGTCCGGCGCACGATCACCCAGCATAATCGCGGGCGGCTCGGCATAGGGCTTGGCCATCGACCAATCGCCGCTGCCGTCGAGCGCAAGGCGCACGCCGAGCAGGGTTCGCGTATAGGCATTGCCCCAGGCGTGGTCCGACATTGCCGTCACACCAGCGGCACGCCTAGCCATGTATGCCCTGGCCGCTTCTGCCATCTCGCCGGAGCCGCGCTCGGCGACTGGCTTCTGCTCCCGTTCGTACGCGTCTAACAGCGTATCGTCGGCCCAGCCGCGTAACACCCAGGCCATGCGCCAAGCCACGCTGTTTGCATCTAGGATCCCCGTGTTGAGGCCGAGCGCCCACATCGGCGTGATCAAATGTGCCGCATCCCCGAGCAACAGAACCCTGCCATGACGCCATTTGCTGGCGACGCGATGATGGATCTTGAACAGATTAGTGCCAAGCACCTCAACGTTCTTGACGTCGCCGATGAAGTGCATGGCTTTTTCGCGCAGTTTGGCAACGGTGTATTCCCTCTGCTCCTCAAATACCGGATAAAGGAACCGCCAACATTCCGGCTGGCGCACGAGGATCATCCATTCCTTAGCGTCGCTGAAATAGGCGAGATAGGGGTAGTCGCGAGGATTCTCGACGTCGAGATCGACTTTGAGGTCGACTAGGGAAAAACGCTCTGGCAGTGAGCGGCCCTCGACCGATACGCCGAGCCGGTCACGTATCGTGCTGCGGCCGCCATCGCAGGCAAGCGCGTAACTGGCTGCGAAAGTCTTTTTGCCGTCGGGCGTCTCGACTTCGAGTTCAACCCGATCTGTAAGCTCTTTGAGCGAGGTCACATGATGCTGGTACTGGATGTCGCCGTATTGACTTCCGGTGAGGCAGTCGCTGAGTGCCGGCTCCATGTCGTACTGCGGCAGATTGATGACAAAGGGGAATCGCGTCTCGTCTTTCAGAAGATGAAGCTTTATTGAGTTGCGGACCTTGTTGCTGGCGCGTTCGATGTCGCCGATTTCGTCGACGCGCATTGCGCGCTTGAGGATAGTACTCGCCGCGCCGAAGCGATTCCAGATTTCCAGCGTGCGTGTAAGCGTGGTGCCGGCCTTGGTTTCGGTCGAAAGCCCTACATTGGTTTCGAAAATGATAAATGGAATCTTGTAGTAGGAAAGGGCGAGCGCGGTTGTCAGGCCAACCGGTCCGGCGCCAACGATCGCGACTGGAAGATCGGTGATCATTGGAATTGCGCCGCCCGTCATCGTTACGCCCCGATGAACCAATGATCTTTCGTACGCAAAGATTGTTTCGCTCGCGCAGCGGAATGGCCGCCGGTAGGGCGCGCGAAATCTTGCCCCGCACGACGATGCTAGCTCAGCCCTATTCACCGGCAAAAAATCATCGCACCTCGAGTTTCTCTATGTCAACATATTTTCGAAAATTCGGTAGATTTTCAAATATCGCTGAGTTACAGAATTCTGCCGTTGCTCTTCCGGCGATGCGGGTTCGTGCATGACGGGTTGTGCCATTTTGCTGCGCGCGCAGGACGGGCATGAAGTCGGTGCCTATGAAGCGGTGCCGGCAAGCAAGCCGCGTGGCGGAATTGTGCTGTTGCAGGAAATCTTCGGCGTAACCGCGCACATACGGCGGGTTTGCGAGGGCTTTGCCGGAAAGGGTTATCATACAGTTGCCCCGGCGCTTTTCGATCGGATCGATAAGGGGCGGGAGCTCGGCTATTCAAAGGAGGATGCGGCAACAGGCCGCGACCTGCGGAGCAGAATTCCATGGGATCAAACACATGCGGATGTCGTCGCGGCAGTTCGACATTTGAGCGGACCGGGAAAGATCGCGTCGATCGGATACTGCTGGGGCGGGACGATTGCGTGGCGCTCGGCCGCAGAAGTCGAATCAATTGCTGCGGCGGTTTGCTATTATCCGACGCAAATACTTCCTTTCATTTCGGAAACGCCCGGCTGTCCGGTCCTGATGCATTTTGGCGAGACCGATCAGATCGCGCCACTCGATCATGCTGGACAGCTACGCGCCGCTCACGGGGCGAATGTCGAAATCCAAGTCTATCCGGCAAGCCACGGCTTCAACTGCGACGAAATCCCCAACTTCCATCCTGCGAGCGCGGATCTGGCGTTTCGGCGCACGTTGGACTTCCTCGGGGCCCATGTTGGTTGAACCTACATGCAGTCGCTTCCGACAGCGGCCGACAATGCCGCCCAAGTTTCGAATATCCGATTGATTATGTTCAGTCGGTACGATAGCCGGTGAATTCAAATTTGGGTCGCGTGTAAATGCAACGGACGGGTAACAAAGGCGCCATCATGACTTTGGTTCATCAGCAAGAGGCCGCCGTCGAGGCAACGATCAATGCGACCGTCTACCGTCACATCCGCGCCGACATTGTCGCCTGCCGGCTCATGCCGAACGAGCGCCTTCGGGTCGAAGCATTGCGTGGCCGTTATGGCGTCGGTGGTAGTCCGATCCGCGAAGCATTAATGCGGCTAGAAGCCGAAGGTCTGGTTGAGCTTGAGCAAAACAAGGGATTTCGGGTTTTGCCGGTATCACGTGAGCAACTGCTCGATTTGACCCGCACACGCATTGAAATCGAAGCCATAGCAATTCGTTGGTCGATCGAGCAGGGTGGGGTCGAATGGGAGGCGGACCTGCTCGGCGCTTTTCACCGGCTTTCACACCAGAAGAAAACCGAATCCAGCAACGGTAATTCTGTCAACACGGCATGGTTTCGGGAGCATCGGAATTTTCACGCTGCGCTCGTAGCTGCATGCGGCTCGCCCACGCTCAACGCTATTCGAGAAAGCTTGTTTGCCCAGGCCGAACGCTACGTTGCACTATCGATCATATCGAAGTTTCCGACCCGGAATGACATCGATGAGCACGAGCAGATCATGCGAGCGGCCTTGGCACGTAATGTCGGGCGTGCAGTCCAGCTTCATAACACGCATATCGAGCGCACCACCGAACGAGTTGCCAAATCGTTTGGCAACGCGGCCCGTACACTCACCTTGCGAACTGCAAACGGCAAGGCTGTGAAATGACGTGCCTGGTGGCTAATCGGATATTCTCGGTTGCGCGCTCCGGTGCGGCACTTTTTTTGCAATCTGAGATTTCATGACGACGGACAAGGGCATCACGCTGCCGGCCGGCGCACTGACCTCATTTGTGGCCCGTCTGTTCGTGGCCGCCGGAATTCCAGCGCACTCCGCTGAAAAAGTGGCTGCGGGCCTTGTCGACGCTGAACTCGAGGGGCAGTCTTCGCACGGCATCATGCTGGTAGATATGTATCTCAACCGCATTCGCAGCGGCTCCGTTTCGGTCGAGGAAGCTGGTGCTGTTGTGTCTGACAAAGACGGGGCGGTTGTACTCGATGCCCGAAATGCGCTCGGCCACTTAGTTGGAGATCAGGCGATCGCAATCGCTGTGGAGCGTGCGAGGCGGCATGGGTCGGGGGTCGTTGCGGTCCGCCACGGATTTCATTTCGGCACCGCCCGCCGCTTCGCGATCCAAGCCGCCAATGAGGACTGTATCGGCATCGTCATGTGTAACACGCGCCCGCTGATGCCGGCGCCGGGGGGCGCGGAGCGCGTCGTCGGCAATAATCCGATCGCGATTGCAGTACCCACCGGCGGACCGATCCCTATCGTTCTTGACATGGCGACCAGCGAGGCGGCCATGGGCAGGATCCGCATGGCCGCAAAGGGCGGGCAGGAGATACCCAGCACCTGGGCAGTCAAGGGAGACGGAACGCCGACGGTAAATCCAGCCGAGGCGATTATCGGCATGTTACTACCCTCAGGCGGCGCGAAAGGTTTTGGTCTTGCGTTTCTGATTGACCTTATGTGCGGTCTATTGTCCGGGGGCGCCGGCGGTGACGCTGTTCAGCCGCTGTATGGCGACTCTGCCATTCCCTACGATTCGTCCCAGCTTTTCATTGCGATTGATGTTGCGCATTTCGGCGACCCGGCAATGTTTCGGGCCAGAGCGGCCGCCCAAGGTGAGCGAATCCGTACGGGAAAGCGTGCGCCGAACGTTGCGCAGCTGTTTGCGCCGGGAGAACCGGAGTGGCGCAGGCGGGAAGTTGCCGCTGGCCAAGTGAGTTTGACGCCAGTGGTTATCGACATGCTTTTACAAATAGCGAGTGAACTGCGGGTATCGACAACGCCGCTCCCGGGCGACAATGAGCGATCAGGAGAGGAAATAGGACATGCCGAAGCGTGAAGTTACCTCAGATTCAATCAGAAAGCCGAGCGGCGTATTCTCACAAGCAACGATGATAGAAGCGCAAGGCCGGCTGGTTTTCATTTCGGGTATGACCGCCCGTCGACCCGACGGCTCGATCGCTGGAATTGGCGATATCTCGGCGCAAACCAAGCAAGTTTGTGAAAACATAAGATCGGCGGTTGAAGCTGCTGGTGGTACGCTCGACGACGTCTGTCGCGTCGACGTTTACGTGCGAAACATGGAGCATTTCGACAAGATCCACGAAGTGCGCGGTCAGTACTTCAAGCCACCGCTTCCTGCCTCGACCATGGTCGAAATTACCAAGATGACGTCGCCAGACTATTTAATTGAGATCAACGCGATCGCCGTACTTCCGAACAAATGACGCCATAGCGATGCATGCTGGTGATGAGATGACTGACAAAACCGGAATTAGGACTGCCGCCGAAAAAGGCGTTAAACTTGGAGAGATCGGGCAGCGAATCGTGCTGGAAAACGAGTACGTCCGAATCTGGGAGATCAATCTCGATCCCGGCGAGACCGTTGACTTCCACATCCACTACCACCCCTACGTCATCATCTCGCTCGGCGGTGGAAAAAACGAGATCGAGACGATTTTCGGCGACAAGCGGATGACCAATGAACCGCTCGGTTCGACTGTTTTCATGAATGAGATGCGGCCGGTGCATAAGCTGACCAATCGTGCCGATGTTCGCTACCTTTCTCGGCTGATCGAGCTCAAGGCCGTGCGCTGGTCGGCGGAGTAGATGGGTCTATGCCGCAACGCATAGGCGGGTTGGAAGTCTGTACGCATATCGTGCCGCCAGCTGTCGTCGCTGCCGGCGAACGCGGCGCATTCGGCATGCGCGGGCCCCGCCATGCTTACTATTCGCGCACATGGTGTGCCACTTCGCGCGGGCATTTGGATGAAGCACTTCGGTGCCGTATTCGTAAAGCCAACTTCGAAAAGGCCTTCGGCCGCCGACTTACATCAGCATAGGACGCACGATGATAAAACCTCCCGAAGACATGCCGAAACTCGGTGAGATCCTAATCGATACCGGCGCCGTTCCGTGGCGCGAAAAGTCGCTCAAAGGCATTCACGAGAAGATGCTGTGGCGAAACGAGAAAACCGGGGCGTCGATTGCGCTGATCAAGTTCGATAAAGGTGCCGGCATTCCGCAGCCGCACTATCATGCGGCAAACCAATTCATGTTCTGTCTTCAGGGCCGTTATGAATACACGTCGACCGGGGTCGTGCTCACGGGCGGTTCGTTTTACTGCAATCCGAAGGGCAATGTGCACGGTCCTGCGATTGCCCATGAGGAGACTGTCGTCGTCGAGATTTACGACGGGCCGCATTACCCGGAAAAACCGCCATGGTATACGGATGAGCGTGACGCACGCTAAGCAATCGGCGCTATGAGCAGCGCGCAGCTCACAGCCGTTTCGCCCGGCATTCATGCCTGGATTGGAGCGGACGGCGATTCCAATGCCGGCGCAGTGGAAACGCCGCACGGGCTAATTGTCATCGACTCTCAGCAAAGCCGGACGTTGGGCGAGACGTTTCGCGACACACTAAGAGGTTCAGTCGGTACGCCGGTCAGAGCGCTGATGAACACGCACTATCATCTTGATCATGTTGCCGGTAACGTCGCCTTCACGGATGTGCCGATCATGGGGCACGAAAAGACCTTGCAGGCGCTCGAACGCGAGCTCGGCCCGCTGACCGCCGTAGGCGCGATGGTGTCCGACGCAATGTCAAAGACGCGGATGTTCTTCGGCAGCAATTTCGAAGATCTCGTGCCGGAGGGCGAGCGCACGTGGTTCCTCGAACGCGTGGGCGGCTCAATACCACTCCTTATCCGGCCGCCAGATGAGACATTCGCCGACCGGCTCGAATTCAGGTTGCTCCACGACGTGTTACGGATGGAATATTGGGGTCCCGCGCACAGCGATTGCGATGTGGTGGTCTGCATCGACAAGAGTGGCGTCGTATTCCTAGGTGATCTGTTTTTTCACGGGCGGTTTCCCTGGTTCGGCGATTGTGATCTTAATGGCTGGATTGCGTCCCTTGATCGTGTCCTGATGATGGATCTGAAAACCATCATACCTGGTCACGGGCCTCCGGCATCGCTGAAGGAAGTTGCCCAGTTCCGCGATCTTCTTGCCGCGGTACGGCGTGGGGTCGAAGCCGCACTCAAGGCCGGCCTGACGGAAGACGCAGCTGCGCACGAGGTTGTCCTCGCCGATTATGCCGGCCTGCAGCGCTACAAGGAATGGATGCCGTACAATGTTCGCTCAGCATACCGGTATTTACGCGGGCGCTAGCGATGTTGTCCGCCAAAATATGCTGGCAATTAGCGGCCAGCGGTTAGCTGCCGTGCCGCCATGATGTCACGCATCTGCACGGCGGAACCATTCAAGATCTTGTGCGGGATGCGGTCTTCGTGGCAGATAACGCCCATTGCGCTGGCCGACGATTTTGCCGTTGCGTGCGATAATCGTGCCGCCTTTGATAGTAGCGATCGGCCAGCCACGCAGGCGCTTGCCTTCGAACGGCGAAAAATCCGACATGCCGAGCAATTCCTCCGCTCGGACAACCTTCTCCATTTCCAGGTCGACCACAACAAGGTCGGCGTCGGAGCCGACCGCGATGGTACCTTTCTGCGGATAGATTCCATAAACACGAGCGGGGGAGCGGGTGGCGCAGTCAATCAGCCGTTCCAGCGACACGCCATGCAATCGTCCGTAATGCAGCAGGGCAGGGAGGTGAGTACCAAGCACCGGAAACCCTGGCCTTGAGCCATGCAGCCCGCCTTGCGGATTTTTCGTCTTGCGCGATCGCGAAGTGTTGTCGGTACCGACGGTGTTTATTGAGCCTTCGGCAAAACCTTCCCAGAGCGCGGTCTGGTGTTCGGGCAAACGCACCGGCGGCACCATCTTGGCCAAAAGCCCGTTCTCATCGGAACTATTGATGCCCAGATACGGAGTGGTTGTTTCCACCGTGAAATGTGCGCCGGCTCGTCGGGCGGCGCGTACCACCTCCAGCCCATGGCGGCTCGAAAGATGAACGACGTAGAGATGAGCGCTTGCGACCTTCGCTAAATACAGCGCGGTCTGAACCGCAAGCGCCTCGGCGTCCGCCGGGTGAGCGTCTTCCCAGTCGACGAGTGTGCCTTCCGGCTTGCGTTCTTTCAGCTGTTTGCGGGCCTGATCGATCAGGGCGCCCGTTTCACAATGGACGCAGGCGACCGCGTCCTGCCCGAGCGCGGCAACCGTGCGGAATCCTTCGAGCAATACGTCATCGGTTATGGATTTCACGATGCCGGGCATTCCCGACATGTAGAACTTGAACGACCGGATGCCGAACTGCTCCGCATAACTCGGAATCTCGGCGATCTGCTGTTCGGTAAAAATTTGCGGATGGAATATGGAATCGACATAGCTGCGTTCGTCCATGGCGCGTCGGAATGCTGGAAGATATTTGAAATAGGAGTCATCCGAGCTACGGAGGAATATTCCGATGGTCGTGACACCGCCAACAATCGCGGCCCGCGTTTCCGTTTCGGCTTCGCTGTCAAAGGACTGCTCATTGCCGATGTGCGTATGAGGGTCGAAGATGCCGGGCAGCACCGTTTTTCCGGCGGCGTCGTAAACCTCCGCGCCTGCGGCGGAAAGGTCATCGCCCAGCGCAGCAATCTTTCCGCCGGCAATTGCCACATCGGCCTTTACTTGGCCAACGCCCGGTATCACCAGGGTGCCACCTCGAACAACCAGATCAAACCCCCTGGATTGACCGACTTCCTTTGCCATGGCGGTACCTCACAGTGATGATTGTGGATCCCTCGCTACTAGCTCCTGCGTAAGCGTCGCGCGGGCGACCTCGTGACCGTCCTTGAAAACATGACGGCGCGGCGGCTGTAAGCGCAGCGCCTCGTGCACCGATGGCGCGCTGACGACTACTAGATCAGCCCGCTTGCCCGGCGCAATGCCATATTCGGTGACGCGTGCGGCCTTCGCGCTGTTCACCGTAAGCATGTCTGCTATTTGTTCCAGCTCGTGCGGCAGTGTGAGCTGGGCGACGTGTGCAATCATCGCGCCGCACTCAAGCGGGTCCGGCTTGCCGAACGGATAGTAAGGGTCGTTGACGTCGTCTTGCGACGTGATGACGTTAGCGCCGCGGGCCAACAGTTCCTTCACGCGCGCGATTCCCCGGCGCTTCGGCTCGCGGTCGATCCGTGCCGAGCAAACCAAATTGATATGGGCGTTCACCGATATTGTGACCCCGGCGGTCGTAACCATGTCGACGATCTTAGCGGCATAGACATCGTTGTAGGCCGCCATTGCTCCGCAATGACTGGCGGCAACCCGGCCCTGGAAGCCTTCCCGCATGGTCTTCAGAGCCAAATATTCAAGGCTGCGCGAGTTAGCGTCGTCCGTATCGTCAACCAGCATGTGAACGTCGAGATCGTGCTTCTTTGCGAGATCAAAGCAGATGTCGATGTGCTGATGGGCTTCCTCGTCGGTGTACTCGTACCAGGGCAGGCCGCCGACGATGTCGCAACCTTCCTTTATCGCCTCGTCCATCAGTTCGGCGGCGCCGGGATCGCGGACGATGCCCTCTTGCGGGAAAGCGACAACCTGGGTGCGGCAGTACTTTCGCATTCTCTCGCGCGCGAGAAACAGGCCGCGCGCAGCTTGCAGCCCGCCAATGGTGCCCACGTCGGCGAACAAGCGGAAAAATGTAGTACCGTTCATGACGCCCGCTTCCATGGAGCGAACGGCGCGGGTCGCGACCTCGGTGGGGTCGTAATTGCGCTTGAAATCGTTGGTAATCTCAATCGCCTCGGGCAGAGTGCCAGACACATTCGGACGCATGATCTCGCCGAGCAGGCATTTGTCGGCGTGAAAATGCAGATTGAAGAAGCCGGGCAAGACGAGGTTTCCGGCAGCGTCGATCGTTCTGGCGCCGCTGTCCGCCAAGTTTGGACCAACGGCCGAAATCCGTTCGCCATCAATCGCAATATCGACGGATTGCGCCTGGCCACGAAGGCGTGCGTTACGGATGACCAGACTCATATTGACTGAGTCCTCCTCATTGACGCGGATCGCTATGTTCGACCGCGGGTGCTACGTCCGCTCAAGTATGTGCAGGCCTCGCGTCCGGTCTATCAGGTAGATGAGACCGCGATCATCGTAACAGACGTCATTGCTCTGGACCCGCTTTGCGCCGGCAGGCACATCCGGCATGAACGATGCGACCTGGCGCGGCGCATGCGGGTTGGCGATGTCGACAATACGCAGACCGTGCGCAAACCAGGCGATGGGGATTTCCGTGCTACGGATTTCCTCGCAAAACTGATGCAGGCCGGTGTAGTCCTGCTTCGGCGTGCCGTCCTCTTCCGCCACCTGGAAGCTGGCGAAGGGTATCGGACGGGTCTCATCGGTGATGTCGACCAGCCAAAGGAAGGACGGCTCAGCCATTTCTAGGCGAACCACATCCTCGTCGGCGACCAGCATGACCCGCCGGCCGCGCAGCGGAAAAGGCACCGGCAGGGCGGTGTGCGTCGGCCAGGGAAACGGCGGACTCCAATCGAGACCAGAAACGAATTTCGGCTTAGTGATATCGTCAATATTCAGAATAACGAAGCCGCCATGCCAATAGCTGACATAGAGTCGATTGCCGACTCGCATCGGGTGATGGCAGCGGTGAGCCGTCCCTTTCCAGGACGGTTTCTCACCGCCTACGGTCCATTGGCCGGGCATCCACCAGCGACCTACTTCCTCCGGATGTTCCGAATCCTTGAAATCGATGATTGAGACAACGTTGCCGAGATATCCATCCAATTCGGGCGAGCCGTAGACATACCGTCCGTCGAAAGTGAATCTGTGCATGCCGCGCGCAGACCAAGTAGTGATGCGTTTTGGATTCGACGGCGTACGGACGTCGAAGACTTCGAGGCCGCCGCGAAAATCGGGGTCGATGCGGCCGATCGGAAACACTTCCCGGTTGACCAGCATGACATCATTCTCGACGCGAACCTTGTGAGAGAGCGTGCCTTCAGGGACTTTGATTATTGCCAGTTGCCGTGGCTTGGCCGGATCACTGACATCGATGATCGTCGTGCCTTCTGGCGGTTTGACGTGGCCGACATAGGCAATGCGATTGCGGACGACAACCTGGCCGCCGCCTGGGCAGTCGGCATATCCAACGACTTTCACTCCCTCGGAGATCGGCATCCGGCACACTCCAGATCGTTATGAAGGGGCACGGCCGCTTCATTGTCAAAACGCTACATCTCAATTTATATACCGGTCAATTGGGAAGCGTGCCGGACAGGGTCACCTGCCTTTTTATGTGCATGTAAAATGCACCGGAACGATTTGCGTTGGGTGGTGAGCGGCCGGCAGAGATTTGTCGTGCTGCCGGGGGTGGCCCTTGAGCAAGCCGAGAGCGATCTCGAGGGCGACCTCGTTGCCGGGCGCATCGATCCCCTGCTGACACCGGCGGTTGCGGACTTGGTAATCCCTCGAAACAAGTCACCGCGTTCGCCACATCAGCTGGACAAATTCCACTGAATTTTGCGATGGTTCTTAATCAGATTCTTCTCCAGCATCTGAGAGGCTAGCAAATGCCGGATGTAACACCGATTGCGCCAGTGCGTATCGGCCAGACTGACATCCTATACGCGCAAGGTGTGCGCGCCGGCGCTTGGTTGTTTTTCACCGGACATGAGGCGACCGATTTTGAACAGGGGATTGCAGCGTCGGTCGCCGACAACCCCAGACTGCCGCTCGCGGGCGCCCCACGCTATCGCCGCGAAGGCGATTTCCTTTTTACTCGCTTTGCGAAGTTGATCGCCGCGGAGGGAGGCGATTTGCGTCATATTGTGCGCGTGGACCAGTACTACCCGCGTGCAGAATGCGTAAATCCATATCAGCGCGCCCGTAAGGCACTCCTCAAGAACTACGTGCCGCCTAGTACTTCCGTCTTGGTCGAGGATTTACTTGTGGTCGGCGCGGGCATGGACGTTTCCTTGCTCGCCGTCTTACCAGGCGAGGGGCTCACTCCACGGCCGGCGCAGCCAGAAGGCGTGCCAGTGCCGCAGCATTCGGGATTTATCGCATCGCTGGTGAGTGGCGACTATGTCTTCATTGCTGGACAAATGCCCAACAATGACGCAATGACGGGCCTCGATCCGAAGGCGTATCGTCCGCCCAACGCCATCTGGAACGGGACAGACATCAGGCTACAAACAGAGTTTTTAATTACGTCCCGCCTGAAACCGGCGCTCGAAGCGGGCGGCAGCTCCCTAAGAAATGCGATCAAAGCGCAGGTCTATTTGACTGACATCGATGATTTGCCAGAGTTCTTGGACGTTTGGAATGGCTACTTTGCGAACGATCCATGCGCTCTCACGGTCGTCGCGACCAAGGGCTTGGCGCTTCTCGATGCGAAGATCGAAATCAACATTCTTGGTATGCGAAACGATGGAAAGATCAAAAAGCAAATTATCGATCATGCGTCCTCCTTATCGATGCGGTTGGGGCCAGCAGCGGTGCGTGCTGGCAATCTTCTTTGTTTGTCGGCGCTTTATGCCGCCGATGATGAAGGGGCAATCCCGGCTTCACGCAATGCAACCGCGCTGCGTCATCTCGGCGTGCCGGCGCAACACCAGATGCGGACTATCCTCAATGCTGCCGGCGATATCTGCGCGGCAGCGGATACGTCTCTCGACAACGTAACACGAGCGCAGCATTTCGTCGGCAGCATGGACGTCATCTATCCGGCGCTGCGCGTCTGGCAGGACAGGCTTACAGGCGCGCCCATTCCCTTTGGTGCAGTCCGCACGCCTATGGCTATCCCGGGATGCGATGTCGTTTTGGACATGTGGGCGTACTGCCCGAATGATTGACCTTGGCTGTCCCTATCGTGAACCCAATCGGGCTGGCAACTGAGGCAGAATCACGCAATCTTTCTGTTCTATGAGGGGAGGTTGCAGCCTAGTCCGGTCGGCGGTGGTCGGGTTATTCCGGTCGAAGGCTTCATTGCTAGCTGAGATCATAGTCCTCCGCCATCAGCTTAACATCCAGCGACGGCATTTGCCGGAGAGGCAGACCTTTAGTGCTACGGACCGCGTGATCTTTGCTGCGCTATATCAATTGGTGCCATCCGTCATAAGCGCTCTGGCGATTGTAAAGCCGGACACCGTCATAAAATGGCACCGAGCCGGGTTCAAATCGTACTGGCGCTGGAAATCGCGACGCCGTGGCGGCAGGCCTTCTGTGCCGTTGGAGATCCGCCGGCTGATCCGCGATATGAGCATTGCCAATCCTCTGTGGGGCGCACCACGGATCCATGGAGAGCTGCTCAAACTCGGCATCAATATCGCACAGACGAGCGTGGCCAAGTATCTGGCCAGGCGAAGAGGCCCGCCATCTCAGGGGTGGAAGACGTTCCTTCATAATCATGCCGACGGCATTGCGGCGATGGATTTGTTCGTCGTACCGACAATTTCATTTCGTCTGCTCTATGGCCTGTTGATCCTAGGGCATGGTCCACGACGGATTTTGTAGCTTGGCGTCACTGCGCACCCAACCGCGGAATGGATCGCCAATAAGATGACGGAAGCATGCGGCTGGGAACAACCTCTGTGCCTGTCGCAAATTCCGTCCGGTTGGCGTGAGACGCAGAATCGGATGATCCTGTGCGGGATGTTGGATCTCT